>JAFRVD010000007.1 GCA_017441825.1 Lachnospiraceae bacterium | reverse complement strand
GCGGACGATTACATCACGAAGCCTTTCAACATTCTGGAAGTAAAAGCCAGGATCAAGGCGATCCTCCGCAGGAACCAGAAGAATCAGGCAAAGGTCAAGGAAGAGACAAGACTGATCACAGCGGGCGCGATGAAGCTGGATACGGAAGGGCGGCGCGTGTTCCTTGGCGACAGGGAAGTGAATCTGACAGCGAAGGAATTCGATATCCTGGAGCTTCTGATCTCCAACCCGGACAAAGTGTTCAGCAGAGAGCGGCTTCTCTCCATGGTGTGGGGCAGCAAAGCGCAGGAAGCTGGTGACGTGCGCACGGTGGACGTCCATGTTCGGCGTCTCCGGGAGAAGATCGAGCCGCTTCCCAGCAACCCGCGCTACGTCCACACGAAGTGGGGCGTCGGATACTATTTCAGGGCGGCGGAATGAACATTACGGTACTGACGGTGGGGAGCCTGAAGGAAAGCTGGTGGAAGGACGCTGTCCGGGAATATGAAAAGCGCCTCTCCGCATATTGTAAGCTGAAGATCACGGAAGTCCGGGACGAAAAGACACCGGACGGGGCATCGGAAGCCGCGGAGGAGCAGATCCGGGCCAGGGAAGGAAAACGGCTGCTGGAAAAGATACGGGACCGGAGCTTTGTTGTCCTTCTGGATATCCATGGCACCCGCTTTGATTCCGAAGGCTTTTCGGCGGAGCATGAGCGCTGGGAGACAGAAAGCAGGGGCGACCTTGTGTTTATTATCGGAGGTTCCCTCGGAGTCTCTTCGGAGGTAAGAAACAGGGCGGACCGGCGGGTCAGCTTTTCCGACCTTACTTTCCCGCACCAGATGATGCGCGTCATTCTTCTGGAACAGCTGTACCGGAGCTACAGGATACGGTGCGGGCAGCCGTACCATAAATAAGTGGTTGTAACAGGATGCCGCTTTGTGCTAAAATCTGTTAATAATCAGCACCCCCTGTTATCGCGGGGAATGCCAGGAAGGAGCAGAATGGGCGTGGAAGAAAAGAAAATCATCGCGGAACCGCAGGACCGCATCGGAGAAGTCTGCATTGCCGACGAAGTTGTGGCTGTGATCGCGGGTCTTGCCGCCACTGAGGTGGAGGGCGTGGACTCCATGGCCGGGAACATAACCAACGATCTGGTTGGAAAGCTCGGAATGAAGAGCCTGCAGAAAGGTGTCCGGGTCGAGGTGACGGAGCAGCATGTTACTGTGGACCTTGCCCTGTACATCAAATATAACTACAATATTCCGGAAGTGAGCGCCAAGGTCCAGGACCGGGTCATGAGCGCCATTGAGAACATGACAGGGCTGAAAGTCCTGGAAGTGAATATCCGGATCGCGGGTGTGAATATCGACTGAGTTTTATCCGGGGCATGACTCTTAAAAAGAGCCATGCCTCTGAACATATCTCAGAGCTGTTAATGGATGGAGGAAGAATTATGGCAAAGACAAAAGTTGACATTATTTCCGGCTTTCTTGGAGCCGGCAAAACGACACTGATCAGAAAACTGCTGAGAGACGCCGTGGCAAATGAGCAGGTGGTGCTGATCGAGAACGAGTTCGGAGAGATCGGCGTCGACGGCGGATTCCTGAAGGATTCCGGCATTGACATCCGGGAGATGAAGTCCGGCTGCATCTGCTGTTCCCTGGTAGGGGATTTCTCAAGTTCCCTGAAAGAGATCCTGACAGCCTACGCGTCTGACCGCATCATCATTGAGCCCAGCGGCGTCGGCAAGCTTTCCGACGTGATGCGCGCGGTGTCCGACGTGGAAGAGGAACTGGAAGTGGAGAATAACTCCGCTGTCACAGTGGTGGACGTAAAGAAGTGCAAAATGTACATGAAGAACTTCGGCGAGTTCTTCAACAACCAGGTGCAGTTCGCGACGACCATCGTCCTCTCCAGAACGGACGTGGCAAAGCAGGAAGTGATCGACGAGGCCGTGGCGCTGATCCGCGAAGTGAACCCCACCGCGACCATCATCACCACCCCGCTCGCCCTGCTCACCGGGAAGAAGCTCCTTGAGATCCTGGAGGAGCCGGTGGACCTGAAGGCCGAGCTGATGAAGCAGGTCATGGAGGAAGAGGACGAAGAAGAGGAGTGCTGCTGCCACCATCACCACCACGACGATGACGATGATGACGACGAGCACGAGCATCACCATCACCACCATCACGACGATGACGATGATGACGACGAGCACGAACACCATCATCATCACGACGATGAGGAATGCGACGATCCCGAATGCGAATGCCATCATCATCATCACGACGATGACGAGGATGAGCATGAACACCATCATCATCACCATCACGGACACGACGCGGACGAGGTGTTTTCTAGCTGGGGCATCGAGACGATGCACCGCTTCACCGAGGACGAGATCCGCAGCAGGATCGCAAAGCTCGACGATGCCGAAACCTACGGCACCGTGCTTCGCGCCAAGGGCGTGGTCCCGGCGGCAGACGGCGAAAAGTGGATCCATTTCGACCACGTTCCCGGCGAGGTTGAGGTCAGGAGAGGCGCTGCGGGCGTGATCGGACGGCTGTGCGTGATCGGCTCGAAGATGAACGAAGACGCTTTGAAGGCGCTCTTTACGGAGTAAGCGGCTATGATGCTTCCGGTCTTCTTATTCACGGGCTTCCTCGATTCGGGCAAAACGACGTTCATTCAGTCAATGCTCGAGGATCCCGGCTTCAACGAGGGACAGCGCACGCTGGTGCTGCTGTGCGAGGTGGGCGAGGAGGAGCTTGAACCCAGGCGCTTTTCGATCAACAACGTCACGATCCGCACGGTCGACAGCGTAGCCGATCTCACGCCCGCCAACATGTCCCTGTGGCAGCGCAAAGCGGCGGCGACGCGGATCATGATCGAATACAACGGCATGTGGCAGATGAACGACCTCTTCGACCGCCTGCCGGAAAACTGGGGCATCGCGCAGGAGACGATGATGGTCGACGCCTCGACGATTGCCGCGTTCAACGCGAACATGCGGCAGCTCGTCGTGGACAAGCTGAACACGGCGGAGCTCGTCATCTTCACGCGCGTCGAGCCGGAGCAGGACAGAATGGAGCTGCATAAGCTCGTGCG
>JAFRVD010000063.1 GCA_017441825.1 Lachnospiraceae bacterium | reverse complement strand
CTCGTGCCTAAGAGGATGAGGCCGCCCACCGCGCGGAAATCGTCGATCATGACGTCCGTGGTCAGCGGGAAGATCAGCCTGGCCGCAAAGAAGAGCGCCAGCATGATGACGATCTGCGGCACGCCGATGAGGCACGTCGCCTTTTTGAGCTGGCAGGCGAAGACCATCGCCGTAAAGAAGTCGAGGATGGATTTTGCGAACAGGATGCTGTGATCTCCGGTCATGCCGGAGATCAGCGACCCGTAAATGCCGGTGCCGCTCGCGCAGAAGAGAACCATCGCGGTCAGCATGAGATCGTTGTCGATTCCGTTAAGCTTAAGAGCTGACAGCGCCTTTCCCGTGCCCCGCCGGATCCGGGTATCCAGATCGAGCGCCGTGCCGATGATCGTGCCTGAGATCACCGCAAACACCACGGCCGGCATGTTCACCATCCGCACGACCAGCGTGATGCCCATCGCGAGCGCGCAGAAGCCGAACACCTTCGTGAGCGTATCCTTGAGCGTCCCGGACATCTTTTCGCCCATCAGGCTTCCCAGGAACCCGCCGATGACTACTGCTCCGACATTGACTAATATTCCAACAGGCATGCCCATAGCATTCCTCCTTCCTGACCGGTGCAAACCGGTCAGCTGTATACTTGTCTCCGCATCAACAGAACTCAGATCATTTTCATCATCATAAGGCTCTCCTCTTCCCCGGCGCCGCCGCAAGCACTGCAGACACCACAAGGAGGACCGTGATCGACACAAATACCATGTTCCAGCCGCTCACGTGGATGATGAGGCCGTACACCAGCGACTGGAGCCCTGCCCCCAAATACCCGCAGAAGCCCATGATGCCGTTCCCGGTGCCTGCCAGCACCCGCCCGCAGAGGTCGCTCGTGACCGTGTTCAGGACCGCGGCAATGGCGTAGATGAAAAATCCCGCGGTAAACAGCAGAATTTCCGTGAGGATCAGGCCTGCGGACGTCCTGGGATCGAGAAACAGGAAGCCAAGAACTGCGGCTGCCGATATGAACGCTGAAAGGGGCACCACACGCATCCGGTTGCGGAACCGGTCGGTCATCGTCGGGAGGATGAGCGAGCCGATGCCCATCCCTACGGGCAGCGCGAGCGACGTAAACAGCCCTTCCATGATATCCACCCCGAAGCGCTCTACAAAATACAGCGGGATCCACGTAAGGAGTCCGTACCGTGCGATGCCGATAAAGATGTGGATCAGCTGGACGACCACAAAGCGGACGTTCCGGAGGAGGTACAGATACGGGTACCATTTTCCGTGGGTCCGCACGAGCGCATCCATTTCCTCTTCGTTTTCCCGGAGCTCGGGGTTTTCCTCCCGGTATCCGGGAAGGCCGATCGCTTCAGGCGATTCCCTCGTAAAAAGGATGAATATCAGCAAAAACACAAGGGGAAGCAGTGCCGGCAAAAAGAACGCGCTGCGCCACCCTAAGGACGGGAGGATCATAAAGGAAACCGCCACCATGGCGGCGGCCAGCGCCTGCCCGAAGCCGGCGAACGCGCTCGCGAAGCCGATCGCGAAGCCGCGGTGGACGCTCGGCCACCAGTTCGCGATCATCGCGCAGCCCGCGGGCCAGCAGAGGGCCTGGACGAAGCCATTGGCGGCCCAGAGTACGGCCATTAAGAGAAACGAACCTGTAAACCCGAACGTGACGTTGAGCGCGATGCTGAACGCCGCGGAGATCACAACAGAAAGCTTCACCCCAAGAAGCTCCGTCCATCGGCCGCCCAGGAGGTTCCCCGCGGCATATCCCCAGAAGAGGCACGCTGTCAGGACGCCGATCTCCCCGCTCGTGAGCCCGAGCTCTTCCATCATCTTCGCGCCTGCGTTCGCGAGATTCAGGCGCGTACAGTAAAATGTTGCGTAAAATACAGAAAACAGGACCAGCAGCCGGATGCCTGAGCTTCGAAAGCGTACGTACGCTTCCGGGCTGTAGCCGAGGCCGTTGTCCTGTCCTTTTTGTGCTTCCATGATGACCCCCGGGGATTTTTCCGGTACCGCGCCGTATCCATGAATCGATCTGTCTGCTTCCGCCGGAGGTCCGTCCTGCGGCACGGTATCTTTCTTCCTGTATTGTACCTGTTTTCCGAACGATTTACAAGAGCTTCCGGGGCTTTCGTATTACCGGGATACGTGGTATAATCCGGTTAACAGACCGCCGCTGCGGCTGAATCAACGAAAGGAGTGTGGAATTATGGAGGAGATCACCGTAAAACTCTCTATCGAAGACCGGATCGAACGCTTTGCGATCTCGTACGCCGAGCATCATTACGACGTGAAGTCGATGAGCCTGACCGACTATCTGAAGACTGTGAACCAGATCGAAAACGAGCTGGCGAAGATCATGGGAAAATAAACTGAAGCGTATTATATGAACGCCGGAAGGCCGGCTTCTCTCTTTTGGGGAAGCCGGCCTTCCGTGTATCTTAATCCTCTCCCACAAGGTGAACCGTCCTGTATCCGTGGTTTACCGCAGGCAGGAAGATCTTCACAACGTCTTCCGTGCGGAGCTTAAGGCTCGACGTATTGACGCAGGGATGGCAGCCGATGTACTCGTCCCGGAGGACGTCCTCATCGATCAGGAGTTCCACGTCGTTCCCGTGATCGTTCATGAGCCCCATGATGCTGACGGCGCCGGGTTCGATGTCCAGATACTGAAGCATGGCGTCCGCATCCGCGAAGGACAGCCGCGCGGAATTGATCTGCGCAGAAAGCTCCTTCGTCTTGAACTTTTTGTCGCCCGGCATCATGAGAAGATAAAACTTCGTCTTCTGGCGGTTACAGAGAAACAGGTTCTTGCAAATCACTACGCCGAGTACCGCATCGATTCTGTTGCAGGCCTCCATATTGTCCGCCGGCTCGTGATCCGTCCGCAGGTAAGGGATGCCCAGCCGGTCCAGCAGATCGTATGTCCGGACTTCTCTTTCCAGTCGTCCCTCAGTGTTTTCAGGTCTTCCGTTATATAGTTCCATGCGTCTGTCTGATCCTTCCCGGTTCTGTATTAATCCATATAGTATTCCCGCGGCACCGGCTCATTGCTGATGCACAGGTCGTGGTCGGTGCGCTCCCAGAGGAGCCGGACCGTATCCGTCATCTTCCGCACGTCGCAGCAGTAGACAAGCGCGTTCCCGAGCTTCGCGTATGTGACGGCGCCGGTGTATTCGAACGCCTCCCTGTAGTTCGGATAGAACTGGGAGACGTCATCGGTGTGCGCCGAACGGTGCCCGTGGAACGGAGGAGACTCGAGCTCCTTCCCGTTCCAGTCCCGGATCGTGATGACGTAGCCCTCCGGGTTCAGCCGGTCGGGGATACAAAGGCGTTCATCCACAGTGTGAAGATAGGTGTTCCGGTTATGGCCGACACCTATAAGAAGGACCTTTCCGTTCTCCTCATAGAGCCTCGAGAGGCAGGAGCCCACGGGCCCGGGAGACGCACAGGTTTCTTCCCCTTTGACGTAATCGTACGCGTCGATGCCGAAGGCGGCCACAGAATGTGTGGGGTGAAGCGACCGGACACCGTCCGGGCGGAATGCCGCGATCTTTGCGAGCGTACCGATGCACGGGACGCTCGTACAGACGTCGTAGTACGGATGTGCCTTGCACACTTCGTCCCAGGTGTGTGTGGGGATCAGGAGAAGGCCCTGATCGAGATACTCTTTCAGGGCGTCGATGAGGCCGTCGGCGCCGTTTTCAACGGGCCCGATCGCGCGGAGGGACGTGTGGATCGTGATCTTGTCGTCCCGCCGGACGCCGTTCTCTTCCATGAATTTCCAGATATCGTGTTTTGTCAGCATGAGCCGGTCTCCTTATGATTGATCACCTGTGAAGCTTCTCCCGTCAGTCCGCAGGATTTCCGTTGTAATCGACCCATTCCCGGCCGTCAAAAATGAGCTTTTTACGGAGGTCCAGATCATAGTATTCCTGCATGTACATGGGGACGTAGGTCAGGCGCTCCGCGCGGCTCCCTCCCTGCTTGTGTGTGGCGTTCACAGTCTTGAAATTGTGTCCGGAGCCCTCTTCCCAGAACGGCACATCCACGGCGTTTTCATCGCTGACCGCGTATTTATTGGCGGCAAAGCAGATATTACCGCAGAAAGCGTCAGGCGTGACTTCACGGGCGAGCTGCACCTCTGAAAGCGTCGGGTTCTCGAGCGGCCGGAGCTCAATGTTGAAGCCGATGAGGTCGATCTGCTGCAGGCCCCTGTAGTTCCGCTTCTCCCAGTTGCCGCAGCGCGCGAACAGCGGCATGCAGCTCATGAGCTCGTCGCAGCAGTTGATGAGCGTCAGCGGATGCTCCATCACGCCGGCATCGTATTCATAGTTGCCGAAGGTGTAGCCGTAGTAGCAGTTCCGGGTGAGCAGGCCCCAGGCAACGATGTGCTCGCCGCCCATCTGGTACCCCTCGTAGAACCCGAACACGCCGATGTTGTCCATCTGCTGCCCGGTCCCGTTCGGGTTGCCGCGGCTCATGCGGATGCCCACAAGGCCCGGGACCGGCATGACGCCGGGACCGTAGCCCGAGCAGAACAGCCGCACGCGCTCGATGATGCTGGCGCCGCTGTAGTAATTGTTGATGGCCACAAGCGGCTTGTCCATGCCGGCGATGTTCACGCGGAAGTCGGAATAGTTGTTTACGAGCGTGTTGATCGGCCGTTTTCCGACGGTGATCACACTGACGTGCTCCCCTTCACGGATGGACTCCAGCGCTTTCCGCGTGACCATAAGGGTCGGGCTCTTTTCCCCGGTCATGCCGCGGAAGTTGATATTCAGTGACTCCTCCCGGATCACCAGCGCCGCGCGGTTCCCGTCCCCGTCGTTTTCCGGGAACCCGTCGATGCTGTAGCTCCCATCGAGCAGCAGTACCGTAGCAAACTTCAGCTCCGCGGCCCTGTCGAGCGCCTGCTGGATGACCGCTTCATCGTGGCTGCCCGTACAGACGAGGTCCGCGTTCTCCTTGTACTCAGGGAGCGTGTCGCTTGCCGCTACAATGATCTGATTTGAATAAATACGATCTGCCATAATTGTTCTCTCCTGTCCTCTTTTTTAGGCGCGATTTTTGCACCTTATTGTTCCTCTTCCACAGCCTTCTCAATTCGCTTTTCCGTATCTGTCCCTGATCTCCGTAAGCACCTGCTTCCCTTTTTCATACTCCTCGTACAGGGGACTGTGCGCGGAATCTTCAAACAGGAACAGCTCCTTTTCCGGGGCCTCTATCTCCTCATAGTATTCCTCCTGAAGGGAAGCGCAGCAGGTATAGTCATATTTCCCGACGATGAAGCAAACCGGTATTTCTATTTCGGGGACGTCTCTCCGGGCGTTGAACGTGATCGCGTCCTGCGTCACCGGAAACGATCTGGACAGCGCCTTTCCCTTCCAGATTTTGATCCGCTCCGCCTGTGAATACGCCCTGCACCTAAGGCTCGGGAAGAAGATCCCGCTGATCACGGAACGCATATCCCTCGTGGTCCCGACCCCGAGGTCGTGCATGGCCTTATCCCGAAGCCCGGAGAAGAAATAGTCGTTATAGTCTTCTTCAGAGCCCCGGATATCATACTTCTGAAAACGTTTCGCCATCCCAATGCCGCTCTTTTCATAGCAGCCCTTCATGTAATCGAACGCCAGGTACTCCGACTGCTTCTGGTCCACGATCTGGGACATCGCGATATAGCAGCGGTAACGCTCGGGATACGCCTGAACTGTCTTCAGCGCAAGATAGGTCCCGAAGGAATGGCCCATGATAAAGATCCGGTCATCGGAAAATCTTTCCGACAGGTAATCCGTAACTGCCAGCGCATCCTTTATGTACCGGTCCGTCGTCATGGTTTTCGCGTCGTCGGAGCGATAGGATGCCCCGGTGCCTCTGTAGTCCCAGTAACAGACTGTAAACACCTCGGACAGCGCCGATGGATAACAGTATTCCAGCAGATACTGAGGGATCCCGGGCCCTCCGCCGCACACGAGGAGGACAGGATTGTCCGTGTTTTCCGAGAGCAGTATGATCTCAAGGTCTCCGGTATCGGTCTTTACCCGAGCCCTTTCGGAGAGCCCGTTCTCAGTTTTATATTCAGGGAGCTTTCCGGAACCGGGCGGGAATATGATAAAGACTGCGATGATCCCAAGCACCAGAATGCAGCCGATCACGATCACAGGCACTTTCAGTTTCCTCTTCTTTTTCAAGCTTCATCCTCCGTAAGTGGTGCCAAATCCGTCTCCCACCAGAGGTTTCCATCGTCGCGCAGAAAGTGAAAGCCGCAGCGCCGGAGTACGTTCTGAGACCGCACGTTATCCGGTCTCGTGTCCGCGCGGACGGTACGGATGCCGAGTTCTCTGCCAAAGTCCAGAAAGGCAGTCAGCGCCTCCGTCATATATCCGTGCCCGGTATAGGCCGGGTTCATCCCGTAGCCGACTTCCGTGACGCCGTCTTTCGGAACGTATTTGTAATCGATGGACCCGATGATATGGCTGTTCTCCTTGAGGACGATCAGGAACTCCGTAAAGAACAGGTAATGCTCCGGGTCCTCAGCTATCTCCTGCTCCAGCCTGATGAGGAAATCCCTAAGCAGGTAGTCGAGCTCTTCTCCGCGGTAGACGACGCCGAATTCTTCTTCAAACCGGGACAGGTCCGTGTTGAACAGGGCCAGATTTTCCCGGGTATACGGGAACAGGACGAGTCTCTCCGTTTCGATCAGGTCGGCCATTCGGTCAGTATTCATGAGTGCTCCTTTTATGGCTGTTAAGCGACGCAGTCACGGGGAATCAGCCCATTCTGGCTTCCCTGAGAGGCCGGTCCCACAGAACGACGCCGCCGGCATCCTCAGCAAGCTCGTCGATCACGGCAGGAAGCTCTTCCATGAGGACAGCTTCACGCTTTTTTGACCGGCGTCCCGCCGCGCTGTACAATTCTTTCTCGAAGTACGCATCAAAAGAGACTGCATAATCTTCCTCATCATTGTGCGGGAAAAAGCTGACCGACGCCGTGTACCGGATCTGCCCTGCGGCAGAGTCGGACGTCAGCTTGACGATGGCCGCATGCCTGGGAACGCCGTCAAAAACAAGATCGGCAGAAAAGTATTGACTGTAGACGTCTATGGTCATGGAATCGTCCTCCTTTAATTGTGTGGCCGTTTACCGAATTCAAAAATATGCTTTTCTCCGTCAATGTTATCATTCTTCCGGCCATTCCAGTCCGAATCCGCCGTAGGGAATATCATGGATCAGGCAGTAAACCGCGTTCCCGATATCCTCTTCATCCGGCGCCTCGCCTTCCCTGGCGCTGCATTCGAATTCGTCGATCACAAATTCGATGATCGTCATATCAATAAATAACGTCAGCTTCTCAAGCATCTCCGGGGAAACGTCCGTCTCGCTTCGGTATCCGTCCAGGACGGTGCTGAAATAGTGATCCATGTATTCCATGCGCTTTTTCGGATCACGCTCATGCTGATACCAGCCGACGCCATGTGTCCATAGATGAGCCAGGTCGAACATATACCAGCAGTAAATACAATTGTCAAAGTCAAATACAGTGATATCGCCAGTATTCAGGTCCACATGGTAATTTCCGTCGCTGAAATCATAATGCACAAGACCGTAATTCTCCGTGTTTTTCGGAAGCGTCCGGTATTCCGTGAGCCTGCGGGCAATTGCCTGTTTCAGCTCCTTATAGGAATCCGGGATCAGCGAGTCCACGTATTCCATGTGGTATTTGTCGAAAAAGTCACAGCGGCGGTGAACCGGCCGGTACTGCTTCGACAGCCTGTGGATGATTCCCAGCGTCTTCCCGGTGTTGTAGAAATACTCATCCAGCGAGATGCCTTTCCGGTAACGGTATCCGTTGTCGCTAAGCAGCATCCCCTTTGCGTACTCAAACAGGCTGATATAGATTATTATACCCTCCTGTTCGATCGTTTCAACGAGCTTCCCGTTGACCGACGGGATCACGTCCGCCACAGGCGCGCCGTTCATGGCAAGATACCGGATAAACTCTGTTTCTGCCAGGTAATCCTCCTCTGACCGGTCCTCCAGTGCAGAGATCCTGAGGACGTATTTCTTTTCCCCGTCGAGGCTGCTGATATAAACCTGATTCCGGCCGCCCTCGTGACCGGGAACCGGTATACATTCATAATCCTGTAATTGATATAAGCCTTTGATTCTATCGATCAATCTATTATTATCCTCCATTTTAATACTTTCGGGAAACAGACCAAAACGTTTTCGCTACTCCATGATTTTCACATACAGCTTACGGCTGCGCGGGCCGTCAAATTCACAGAAATAGATCCCCTGCCAGGTCCCGAGCACCAGCCTGCCGTCATCGATGATAACCTGCTCGGAAAACCCGATCATGCTTGCCTTGAGATGCGCCGCGGAGTTTCCTTCCATGTGCCGATATCCGTCTTCCCACGGCACGATTTTATTGATCTCCATGGTGAAATCCCTGACAACGTCCGGATCCGCGTTCTCATTGATCGTTACAGCAGCAGTCGTATGCGGAATAAACACCGTGCAGACGCCGTCCTTTACGGCGCTTTCTGTCACTGCCTTCTGCACCATCGCCGTAATATCGATCATCTCGGTATGTTTCGACGTTGTGATATTCATTTTGATCAGCATATTCATATTCTCCTTATTGTTTCATTACGGGCAGGCGGGCTGCATGCGCAGGTCCGGAAATCACGTCTCGTCCGGGTAGTCCCAGAATTTGCCCCTGTGGAAATTCTCATTTCCGAGAGGAGTCGCCGTGAGCCGGAAGATCACACAGCCGTCCGGGCAGACGACCGTTTTCGTATATTTGCTGTCACCGCCTACGTAGGTCAGGTCCCCGTTGCTTCGTACCGCCTCCATCAATGGAAAAAGCATCATCATGGTCTTCGAGCAGATCCCGTACCCGTCCTTGTTGACAGGACAGCCATATGTGCAGGTGTACCGGTCCCCGATCTCTTCCCCGTTGCGGCAATATCTCTCCGTATGGTCGCCGTGAAGAAAGCCTGTCACTTCAACTGTAAATTCGTATTCTTCGTCATACCATTTTTTCATCATATCCTCCATCCGATTGTCTGGCTTTTGATTATTTATATAATAAGAGCGGGAAAAGGTCAAACAGGGCTTAATCTTTGGAACAATAAATTCCATTACTTTGGTATGCTTAGGATGTAAACTATTTGATATCCTTACGGTATCCGATCTGATGATATCCTTCTACCTCATATTTGTTTTCAAGAATGGTAAAGCACTCATATCCGTTCTTTTCGTAAAACAGCGGATTGATATATCCCGATGTCCACAGGTATATATGTTCCATTCCTTCACACCGGGCTTTGTCCTCGATCATGTTGAGCAGTCTTGTGCCGAGACCTTTTCGCCTGCAGCTTTCCTCCACCCACAAGTCGGTGAGATAGAACCACTTATGCTCGGTTATCCCTGACACATAACCTATAATCCTGTCGCCGTCCTCTATCACGAACTGAAAGCGCTCGGTCTTTTTCTGCGGTACACCGTCTTTTATCTCTATATTCCGGAAGTCCTCATAGATCGCTTCAAGCTCTGTCTTTGTTATATCCCGTTCGGTTATTCTCATATCGTCGCCTTCAAAGCTCCACACTCATTATGTTAATGCAATTATATCACTATATGGCAGTTTCTTCCAACTGTTATTCCTGTTGATCCATTCCGCCCGTTACCATAACTATTTTTTCATATTGCTTTTCTGTTAGTCGGAGAAGGCGGACGGCCCGGTTTTATCTGTTGGACTCAATAACGCTAAAGAACGATTTGAATCAGATTCCTGGGGAACCACCGATAATGGACTGCTTGGCATCATGAGATCTGCGCGATATTTTGAACACATATCCTGAAAAGATATGTTTTTATTCAATTATGTTTCGTGGGTTTTCACTGACTGTCGAGTATAATATAATAAGACATGGGTATCAAAACTCATTACGGATGGCACATATTCAGATGCCAAAAAAGCTCTGGCTGATTCAGCGTTTCCCGGAGCAAAAAGAAAGGAGATGATGAGAAGGTGCAGGATCAGGAATTTTCCGCTTTGCTTTCTGGAAACCGAAAAATGGCTGAAGAAAGACTGATTCAGGAATTTACTCCCCTCATGTATTACATCATCTCCGGTATAGAGCATAATCCGGAGAACCGGGAAGACTGCTACGCAGAAGTCTGCCTCAGACTGCTTCAGGGCATAGAAAGTTGGAAAATAGAACGAGGCTCCCTGAAAAACTGGGTCAGCGCAGTTACACGCAATACCGCTATAAGCCTTCTGGCAAAAGAAAAGAAACATCTTCATACAGAATTACAGGACACTTTACCTGCAGCCGATGCCAGTCCGGAGGAAAACGCAATACGAAATGATCAGGAGCGGCGCCTTCATATCGCGATCAAAAAGCTTCGGAAAGCAGATCAGGAACTGATCTACCGAAAATATTATTATCTTCAATCAACAGAACAGATCGCGTCAGAACTCGGACACTCTGTCCGTTCGATTGAAGGCAGACTGTACCGTATTCGAAAGAAACTGGGAGAATGGATGCAGGACGCATGAGCGTATAAAGAAGGTGAATCACATGGATAAAAACAGAGAAAATATAGATCAGATTTTGATCGACGCTATAGATAAGGCTGAGGTACCGAAAGATGTGGACAGCCGTATCAATCCCTGGAAGCACCAAATGATGCTTGCACTTTGGGGGCTGGTGATCAGCAGCGTTCTGATTGGTACCCCACAGGTAGTGGGCATTGTCCAGCAGGCAATCGGCATCATTCTGATGCTGACAGGCCTTCGTAGTTTCCGAAGGGAGAACAAATGCTTTTTTGCAGCATGGATTCTGACGATATGTAGGGTAGTACTGTTTACCTGTGTAATTGCTGTGGATGCATCTGTTTACAAAGAAGTCTTTCATGCATCGGCAATCGGTAAAGTCACTGACTGGATACAGTCAGCTGTTCTGGCAGGTATTATGATCAGTCTTTGGAAGGCATTCGAAACAGAATTTCGTAAGACCGGACATCCTGCCGGTACCACAGGTTTTGTGATCCAATTGTTGGTCATGGCAATAGCAGTATTTACTTATATATTTCGTATGCATCTGCCATTGGCCTTGATTCTACTTTTGTTTGCAGTAGTGATCGCTGCTTTTGTCTTTATTCTGAAAATCCCACAGAAGCTGGAAAATACAGGCTATATCATTAAAACCACGCCGGTAAAGGTATCAAATATCGTACACATCATTATTCTTAGCTGTATATTTATAGCGATCGTTGCGGCTTCAGGAATAATATGGTCGGGATATAAAATGAAATGGGACAACGTCGAAGATGCGCAGATCAGTCTTACTGAAGCAGAGCGGGCAGAACTCCAAGAGAAACTGACAGATCTGGAGATTCCCGAAAAGGTAGTGGAAGACCTTTCTGATGATGATCTCGTACAGTGTCAAAACGCCGTATGCGCGGATACTGTTAAAGATGATTGGTATTTTTCTGTTGCCCGAAGCAATGATACGAAACACATGCGCGTGACCAGAGTGCTCATCGCATTGAATGAGGATGAAACTGAGTGGAAAGTGATCCATCATTTCTGCTGGGTTTCTGACCAGAGTTTTTCCGGCAACGATGCCATACGTCTGGAGCCTGCAGATCTCCAGCCTGTTGAAGGGATCGCCCGGAAAGGTCAGATAACCGGAAGGCTTCTCTATACAGATCCGGCAGGTGTTGTATATGAAGCTCCTTTCCCTATATTGGAATTCGATCAAAGTCCCCAGCCGGCGATCGATTTCGGAAGTCAGGCCACATCTTCCTGTTACACTGCATTTTCATGGCCGAAACAGGGAAGAGACTGCCGCTGCTATCTTTCCTACTGTGTAGAGATCGAGCAGCCCGGTGTCCGGATATTCTCACTGGCATATTATATCCACAATACCGGTGCGGTGCGCTTTCCCTGTCAGACTGCCCTGGATTATGCAAAGGCACCCGGTTTCTCAGCCCACGAAAAGTTCGAACAGCGCATTTCAAACTAATAAACTTAATAGAACAGTCATAAAAACAAGTATAATGAATACGTTACCGAGCTAACGTATTCAAGTCTTGATCTTCACCAGCGTAAAAACTGTTGCCTTGCATGGAGAATTCATTACCTGCGATTGTCTCATCCTCAAAATAGTGTTTACTTAAACACCCGCTGACAAAAAGGACCCCTGCAGAGTCTCTGCAGGGGTCCTGAATCAGATCAAATATTGAAGAAAAATTACTTAAGAGTAACCTTTGCGCCTTCAGCTTCCAGCTTAGCCTTCAGCTCGTCAGCTTCTGCCTTCGCAGCCTGCTCCTTGACTACCTTCGGAGCGCTGTCAACGAGGTCCTTAGCTTCCTTCAGGCCGAGACCGGTTGCTTCACGGACGACCTTGATGACCTTGACCTTGTTCGGGCCGACTTCGGTCAGCTCGACGTCAAATTCGGTCTTCTCTTCAACTTCGACTGCTTCCGTGGGAGCTGCTGCCATAACGACGCCTGCTGCTGCGGATACGCCAAACTCTTCCTCACAAGCCTTGACCAGTTCGTTCAGTTCAAGAACAGATAACTCTTTAATAGCTTCAATAAACTCAGCTGTGGGTAACTTTGCCATTTTAATATCCTCCATTCAGATTTTCTTTAGTGCGCTGTCATGCGCTCATGAGGCTTAAGCCTCTGCCGGTGCAGCTTCTTCTGCTGCTGTGGGTTCCGCGATCTGCTTGATAACGCGGGCGAAGTTTGCGATCGGAGACTGCATGCTGCCGAACAGTCTGCCCAGAAGTACTTCTCTGGACGGGATGTTCGCAACGTCCTTGATTGCGTCTGCGTCGCAGAAGCTGCCGTCTACCATACCGCCCTTAATTTCCAGCTTCGCGTGCTTCTTCGCGAATGCGAAAAGCTCACGGGCTGCTGCGGTCGCGTCTTCCTTGCTGACTGCAAGTGCGGACGGGCCTTCAAGGAGCTGGCTGAGCGCTTCATTTGCCGTGCCGGCAATAGCACGCTTTACAAAAGTGTTCTTGTAAACCTTGTACTGGATACCGGCGCCTCTTAAGATCCTGCGAAGCTCGGTGTCCTCTTCAACGGTCAGTCCTCTGTGATCAACCAGGACTGCGGTCTGGGAACCTTCGAGTACGGATGCGATCTCGTCTACGATGGGCTTCTTCAGTTCAACCTTTGCCAATGTCTTACCCTCCTTCTTCCAGAATTTTCGGAGAAAAAAGAAAAGCCTCGCATGAAGACTGCGAGACCCGACAAAAAATCATAAAGATTTTCTGATCTGCCTCGGCAGGCGTTTTCTCCTTACGTCTTGCGACACCTGCTGTCTTCGGCTTGTGTGCTTTTGCTCACACACCCGATGACTATACCATAGATCATCGGGTGTGTCAACTGGATTTTATAAAAAGTCCCCTCATCCGCCTCCTTCGGAAGCACCTTCCCCAAGGGGGAAGGCTTGGTTACTGCCTACCTGTACCCTCTCTTCTTAAACTCCGCGCGGACCTTCGCCATGATCATGTCGCTCCCGAGCCCCTGGCCGGACCACTCCATGCACTGCTTAAGAACCGGCACCGCAAGGGAGAAGTACTCATACAGACCTTCGCATAAATAGTACTGCCCTTCTTCGCCCCGCTCGTTCACGAAAAAGCGGTCTTTCAGGCATCCGCCGTGACAGATGGACAAATACGCGCACTCCCGGCATTTAGCGGTCAAACTGTCCCTTTTTGCGTCTCCGAACGCCTTCTGCCGCGGAAGGTCCGCAAGTTCCTTGAGAGGCATCTCCAGAAGGTTCCCGATCTTATGCGCCGGATCCACAAAGTGGTCGCAGGAGTACACGCTGCCGTCGTGCTCCGCAATGAGCACCCGCCCGCAGGTCTCGCACATCGTGCAGAGATTCGCCTTGATCCCCGCAAGCGAAGACGCCGTTTCCGCGAACAGCTGCACGTCCGTCTTCCCGAGGTCGTGGCTCGCCCACTCCCGGAACACTTCCGTGAGGAAATGCCCATACGCTTCCGGCGTGACCGACTCCTCCGCAAGCGTCCCGTCCGGGAACCGCACCACGATCGGGATGAACTGGATCCACCCCGTATGGAGCGACCGGAGCCCCCGGTACACCCGCTGCGCGTTCTTCGCCGTAAACGAATTCACCGTGCAGAGGAGATCCGGCAGGATCCCGTGCTTTTTCAGGAGCTCCGCACCGCGGGCCACTTCCTCGTAGGAGCCGCGTCCGTCCGGATGCAGCCGGTAGCGGTCGTGCACGAGCTCGCAGCCGTCGATGGACAGCCCGATATCAAAGTGGTTCTCCGCAAGGAACGCACACCACTCGTCATCAAGCAGCACCCCGTTCGTCTGGATATTGTTCCAGCACTCCCAGCCCTCCGGCAGGTATTTTTTCTCGAGCTCCACCGCCTTCTTATAGAAGTCCAGGCCCGCAAGGAGAGGCTCCCCGCCGTGCCAGTTGAACTGGACGGCCGGGCCCGGATTTCCTTCGATATGCTGTCTGATCAGTGCCTCGAGGGTCTCATAAGACATCCGCTCCTGCGTTTCTTCCCCGTTCCGCTTTCCCGCGTCCAGGTAATAGCAGTACGTGCACCGGAGGTTACAGAGAGACCCGACCGGCTTTGCCATCACGACAAAGCCGGCCGATACGTTTGTTTTTTCCATCACTTATTCCCTGAGGTTCTCTTCAAAGAAGTCGAACACCTTCTCCAGCGAATCCATCGCCTGCTGCTGCCGGTACATCTGGTTGTGGTAGTACCAGAAGCCGTGTCCGGCGCCGTCGTAGCGATAGAAGGTGTAGTCCTTTCCGAGTTCTTTCAGCACCCTCTCGTGCTCGTCCACCTGGTCCGGCGTGGGCATGCGGTCCTCATTGCCGAAGATGCCGAGAAGCGGGCACTTGAGGTCTGCCGCGAAATCGATGGGAGCCTTCGGCCGTGCCGGAGTAAGTTCCTCTTCCTTCTGGATCACGCCGCCGCCCCAGCAGTCCACCGCCGCGTCAAAGTCCATCTGGCAGGCCGCAAGGAACGCGTGCCGTCCGCCGGAGCACATGCCGATGACGCCCACCTTCTTATTGGCGTTCGGCTGGGACCGAAGGAACGAAAGCGACGCCTGCACGTCACCCATGACCGTACGGTCCGGGCAGCCGCCCTGTTCGCGCACCCGCATGGAGACTTCGTCCGGATAGCCGTGGCCGAAGCGCTCGTAAATGTTCGGGCACGCCACACTGTAGCCGTGCTCGGCAAAGCGGCGGGAGGTCTCCCTGCACCACTCGTCCCAGCCGGGCATATGCGGGATCAGCACGATCCCCGGGAAGGGTCCCGGGCCCATCGGACGCGCGTAGTACACGTGGATGGGGTCCTGGTCGCAGCCGTTGATGACGACGCTCTCCGCGATCATGCCTTCAAACTCGTCTGTCTTGATCTTATTCCACATCTGTCTGCTCCTTTCTGTTTTCATGATATTTGTTTCACTCTCAAAAGCTTATTCCGGACGGCTTCACGCCTGACGCGCGGCACCCCCGGTTATTATTTCTTTCTCTTCAGGATCATGACATCCTTCCCCGGAAGCGTTACGTTTTCCGAACCGGAAACAGTCTTCCCGGTCAGAAGGTCCGTGCCGTACGCACCTTCGGTAAGTACGACCTCCCCGGCGTTATGATTCAGTATAAACAGGTACTCGTCCGTTTCGTTTTCGCGGCAGGTCACTTCCACCCCGCCGATGGCCGGCATCAGCTCCCGGATACCGCACTCATGGACGAGGTCCCCGATGAATTCCCTGTAGAATTCCGGGGTGCTCCGGGTCGCAAAATAATACGCCGCCCCTTCCCCGAAGGGATGCTTCGTGAGCACCGGCTTCCCGGCGTAGAAGTCCGACCCGTATTCTGAAAGGACTTCCGTGTCTTCTTCATGGCTTCCCATGATGTCATAGATCTGCGACGCTTCGTACGTCAAGCCCTTGTACACAAAGCTGTTCGTGTCGCCCGGCGGGAGCACGTCTGTCTCCTCGACCCACACGCCGAAAAGGTCCTTCAGGGGACCCGGGTAGCCGCCTAAGAATGCGAGGTCATGCTCGTCCACGAGCCCCGTATATGCGGAGCACACGAACACGCCGCCCGTTCTCACGAATTCTTCCGCTTTTTCGGCAAAGCCGTCCCGCAGCATGAAAAGAAGCGGCGCGACCACGAGCTTATAGGAGGAAAGATCATCCTCCGGACTCACGATGTCCACGTTTACGTTCCGCTCATAGAAGGCCCTGTACCAGCGCATGACCTCCTTCGGGTAGCTCTTGTATTCGGGATCCCGGGACGGGCCGGAACAAAGCTCGAAGTCCCACCAGTTTTCCCAGTCGAAAATGATGGCTGCGCGTGCGTCCGTCCGAAGGCCCAGAAGCTCGCCGCCTAAAGCCTTGAGCTCACCCCCGAGCTCCGCGATCTCCCGGAAAGTCCGCGTCTTGTCTGTCCCGGCGTGTTCGATGACCGCGCCGTGCGTCTTTTCGCTCGCGCCGCGCGTCCGCCGCATCTGGAAGAAGCACACGCCGTCCGACCCGTGCGCGACGGCACGGTAGCTCCAGAGGCGCATGACGCCCGGCCGCTTGATGGCGTTATAGGGCTGCCAGTTCTGGACGTTGGGCGTCTGCTCCATAAGGAGGAACGGGTCGCCCTGCTTCATGGACCGCATGAGGTCGTGCCACATGGACGTGTTCGCGGGGTCTTCGTCGGGCGTCGGATAGCTGTCCCAGGACACAAAATCCATGCTCCGTGCCCACTTCTGGTAATTTAGCGGCTCGAAGAACGCCATGAAATTCGTGGTCACGGGGACGTCCGGCGTGAATTTTTTGACAGCCTCGTACTCGAGCTTGTAGCACTCCAGCATGGAGTCGTCCATAAAGCGCCTGTAGTCGAGCGTGATGCCCGGGAACTCGGATTCCGTAGGCGAATTGCACTCGGTCTGATTGTTCTGGACCACGATCTCATCGAAGTCATAGAACGTATGCCCCCAGAAGGCGGTGTTCCAGACCCGGTTCACTTCATCGAGTGTCTTGTATTTCTTTTTGACCCACTCCCGGAAGGCCCGCTCGCAGTTTTCGCAGTAGCAGCCCGTGTTGAATTCGTTCGAGACGTGCCATGCGACGATGTTGTCATAATCCTTGTACCGTTCCGCGATCTTCCCCGCAAGCCGCGCGGAGTACTTCCGGTACACCGGCGAATTCGGGCAGGAGTTGTGCCGCCCGCCGAACTTCCGCTTGATGCCGAGGAAATTGACGCGCGTGATCTCCGGGTACTTCTTCGCCATCCACGCGGGATGCGCCGCGGTACTGGTCGCGAGGATCACGTTCATATGGTTCTCCTTAAGGAGCGCCATGATCTTGTCCAGCTTCGTAAAATTGTATTCGTCCTCGGACGGCTGCAGCGCAGCCCAGGAGAAGATGTTCACGGAAAGGGTGTCGATGCCGGCTTCCTTAAAGAACCGCATGTCCTCTTCCCACACCTCCTCCGGTCACTGCTCGGGGTTGTAGTCGCCGCCGTAGGGGAGTTTTTTCAGTTTGTCGGAAAAGCTTCGGTAGTTCATGTATTCCTCATCACAGTATAATCACCGCATCCTCGCCCGAAACCTCGGTCTCGTATCCGCGGACTTTCACGTCCTTCATCCCCACAAAGCGGACTTTACAGCCCTTAAGGTCGGATGTAATCTCCACTTCGCCGTTCTTAACAGCCGCTTTCAGTGTTCCGGCCTCCACGTCGCCCTTCATAACCGTGATCTCTGCACAGTCGGTAAGGCCGAAGACCTTGAACTCGAGGTTGTTCTCAAACTCGTAGTTCACGTTCTGGCAGTCCACACCCGTCGGAATGATACTGTTCTCGCGCACCCAGAGCGGGATGGACAGGTAATCCTGGTGCTCGTTCCGCCAGACGTTTCCTGTGCACTTCTCTCCGGTGAGGTAATTCGTCCAGTTGCCTGCCGGAAGGTAATAATCCGCAGTGCCCTCTTCGTTGAAGATGGGGGACACAAGGAGCGAATCGCCCAGCATGTACTGGCGGTCGAGATAATGGGTGTTCCGGTCCTTTTCGAATTCCAGGACCATGCTCCGAAGCATCGGCACACCTGTCTTGTGCGTCTGATACGCGGACGTCGTGAAGTACGGCAGGAGTTCAAGCTTCAGGTTCGTGAAGAACCGCGCCACGTCCACGGCTTCTTCGTCATAGAGCCACGGGACGCGGTAGGAAGAGCTGCCGTGCAGCCGGCTGTGCGTGGACAGAAGTCCGAAGGCCACCCAGCGCTTGTAAACGTCCGGCGTGGAGGTGTCTTCGAAGCCGCCGATGTCGTGCGCCCAGAACCCGAAGCCGGACGACGTGAACGACAGGCCGCCGCGCAGAGACTGCGCCATCGCATCGTAATTCGACCAGCAGTCGCCGCCCCAGTGCACCGGGAACTTCTGGGAGCCCGCCGCCGCGGAACGCGCGAACACGACCGCGTCATTAACGCCCCTTCTCTCCTCTATGCACTCGAACACGCACTTGTTGTAAAGATAAGCGTAGTAATTGTGCATCTTTAAGGGATCCGACCCGTCGTACCAGACGCAGTCGTCCGGAATTCTTTCACCGAAGTCGGTCTTGAAGCAGTCCACGCCCATATCCATCATCTTGTTGAGGAGACCTTTATACCACTCGCATGCCGCGGGATTCGTGAAGTCCACGATCGTAAGGCCGGGCTGCCACATATCCCACTGCCAGACGGAGCCGTCCTTCCGCTTGATAAAGTAGCCCTTCTCCATGCCTTCGTCGAAGAGCGCGGAATCCTGCGCGATGTACGAATTGATCCACACGCAGACCTTGATGCCCTTATCGTGAATGGTCCGGATGAGCGCCTCCGGGTCCTTGAACACGCGGTTGTCCCAGACAAAGTCCGTCCAGTGGAACTCGCGCATCCAGCAGCAGTCAAAGTGGAACACGGAAAGCGGAATGCCGCGGTCCAGCATGCCGTTCACGAAGCCTAAGACGGTATCCGAATCATAGCTCGTGGTGAACGAAGTGGACAGCCAGAGGCCGAAGGTCCACTGCGGCGGAAGCGCCGGCTTGCCGGTCATATCGGTGTACCGCACGAGCACGTCCTTCATGGACGGGCCGTTGAATACGAAGTAATCCAGGTATTCTCCGGGCGCCGCGAAGCCGACCTTGCTGACCTGCTCCGTGCCGACCTCGAATTCCACGGGCTCCGTATGGTTTACGAACACGCCGTAGCCCTTGTTGGATAAATAGAACGGGATGTTTTTATAGGCCTGCTCCGTGCAGGTGCCGCCGTCTTCGTTGCGGATCACCACGGTCTGGCCGTTCTTTGTGAAGTGGCCGAAGCGCTCCCCAAGGCCGTAGATCAGCTCGCCCACGGAAATGGACAGCCGTTCGGAGATCCAGGAATCGCCCGGATGATCGTACATCATGCCGGTCCAGTTCTTCTTGACAAACGCCAGGTCCCTCTCGGTACTCTTCGTGAGGACTTCGTCCCCGCGCATGAACGTCATGCTCCAGGGCTTTTTCCGGATCACGAGCGACAGCGTGCCGCTCTTTACGATGAGCTCGCTTTCCGTCTCGTCAAGGTCCAGCGCCGCATTTTCATCGATCTGAAGCTCGAAATCCGGTCCCTTCTTGACGCCGCCCTTGTGGTGGTACGTCTCGACCCTGATCACTTCCGGCATGGGCGCCGTAATACGGATGGTCAGGTTAATGCCGCCGATGGCGCTCCCCTTCCCGTGCATGTACGCCGTAGGTCCGCAGATCCGAAGGTCCGTCTCTGATTTCGTGACCTCGTATGCTTCCGTGGGCCAGAAGGCACCGTAGCCTTCCTTTAAGACCCAGCAGCCGTTTTCATACTGCATAAATCATCCTCCTGTATCGTATTGTTTGTATTCTTCCTGAGACCGGAAGCGCCGCTGCTTCCGGGGGTATTCAGAGCGAAAGCGTCCGAAGTCCGCCGCCCTACAGGATAAGCTCCAGAACATAGACGGCAACACAGGACACGACGGCCACGGGGAACAGCCCCGCACCGAAGAGCGCAAGCACCACTCCCGCAAGGAGTGCAGCAAGACCTGCGAGAGGCTTTTCGCAGGCATCCATGATAGCCGGGAACGTCATAACGGCAAGCGTCACATACGGAATATAGAAAAGAAAGGAACGAATGAACCGGCTCTTGATCTCCCGGCGGAGCAAAAGCATCGGCAGCACGCGGATGAGATAGGTCGTGCCTGCCATGACGAGGATGTAAAGGACGTTACGCATGAGCCGCATCCTCCTTTACCGGGAACAAAAGCGCCGCGGCGCCTGCAATGATCACGGAGAGAATCAGGATCCGGGTGCCGGAATCGATTCCGGAAAGCGCCGGAAGCCTGCTGAACAGAAAGCTCAGAGCGAACGATGCAAGCACACAGCCCAGGATGACCCGGTTCTTTTTGGCCGGCGGGATGATGATCGCAACGAACATGCCGTAGATCGCTACGGACAGAGCGCTTACGATGTTTGCGGGAAGCAGGTTCCCCATGAGGATCCCGAGGAGCGTTCCGGAGGACCAGAGGATGGCAGGCAGCACAAACAGCCCGTAGCTGTACCGCGGGTCCACGTATCCCGGCCGGGCAATGTTCGCGCCGAAGATCTCATCGGTAACGCCAAGCGCGAGAAGCAGCCGGTGCCGGAACTTCATTTCCGGGTCAAAGCGCTGCGTGAGCGCACAGGACATTAAGAAATACCTGCAGCTCGCGAGAAGCGTCATGAGCATCATGTTGAGAAACCCGGCATCCTCCCGGACCACTAAAAAGCCCGCGTATTCACCGGCGGAAGCCATCGTAAAAAGGCTTGCGAAGAAACCCTGCGCGCCGGTAATACCCGAAAGCTTTGCCACGATCCCCAGTGAAAAGGATACTGCAAAATAACCTGCGCCTATCGGGAAGCCGTCCCGTACGCCCAGAAGAAACGTCCTGTATCTGTGTATTTTTGTGTCCATCTTTACGTCAGTAGCTGAGTTTCCCGGTCCCGTTCACCGTCCGGATCTCTCTCGACCCGACCGATTTCTTCGTGAGCAGGATATTTCCAGCGAATATCAGCCCGAGAAGCAGCACGGCAGCCGCGATCCCCACAGGCTTTTTGATAAATTCCGCAATAATGCCAAACTTTGGGATCCGCCAGACCAGCCGTCCCACAACGTCTGTAAAGGAGATCTCCGGGTCTGATATCCGGTTCGCGTCCCCGCGGGTCACAAGCCGCTCTCCGTCCTCGCTGATCTCCACGATCCTGTGGGTAATCAGCATCTCCTCCGGCGTCCCGGCGTTTCTTTTGTAGACGATGACGTCTCCGACCTTGTATTCCTCCGGAGCATGATCGTTATAGATGATCATATCGTCCACATGGATGTTCGGCTCCATGGAGCCGGACACCACTACCGCGTAGCCGATCCCGAACAGCCCGTTCGCATGGCTGCCCGCAAACCGCTGCACGATGCCTGATATGACCATCAAAAGTAAGAAAGCCATGAGCGCCCAAAGAACAGCGTTCAGAAGCGCGTTCAGAAAATCTTTCATGAGACCACAATGCTCCTGTCGTTGCTTTTTATTACGTAAAAGAACGGATGATGGTGTCCGCGAGGTCCACCGCAAGGAGAGACGTCCGTTCAAGCTCCTCATAGAACATGTCCGCGGAATCGATCCCGTCCGAAACCGTCTTGATCATGAGGCACGGCACGTTGTTCGAATAGCAGAGAAGCGCGCATGCCGCCGCCTCCATTTCGCAGATATCCGCGCCGTAAGTGTCATGAAGAGCGCGTTTTTTCTGAGGGTCCGCGACAAACTTGTCCCCGGACGCGCACACTACGGTCTTGAGGTCCGGCTTGATGGAGAGCGCCTTTTCGATGAGCTCAGGCGTGAGCGGGATAAATTCGTCCGGCAGGAAGCCGTACTGCCCGGGCTTCACCGGGTCAAGCCCGGAAATGTCCATGTCATAGTGCACGACCTTGGTGACGATGCACGACCGCGCCACGGCCATTTCGTCCGTAAGGCCGCCCACCACGCCGAAGTTCACTACCATCTCCACCTGATAGAGGCTGATGAGAAGCGACACGCCCGCGGATGCGAGGATCTCTCCCGCGCCGGAATGGCATACGATGAGCGTATAGCCTTCGGTCTCATAGGTGCTGAATTCCAGATGTCCGATCTGTTCCTTTTTGACGGGCTCCCCGTACCTTTTGACCACGGCGTCGATCTCCACCGCGACCAGCATTCCGATCTTTTTCATGTATTTCCTCATTTCTCCAGCGTTCGGATCACATATGCATACATTTCTTCTTTATCGACAACGTCCGTGAACCGCTCTTCTTTTCCGCGGAGGGATGAAAGATTATACGGTACCTGCACCCCCGTCTTCTCAGACAGAAGGTCCATCATTTCAAATTCATCGCTGCCGTGCGGGATCCCGAGGGCTTCAAGGACCGCCTGCGGGAACTTATAAGGAGATGCCGTGCTTAAGACCACGTTCGGCCGCGTATGCCCGGTCTTTTCAAAGTACCTGTCCGCCGTATGCCAGCCTGCCGCCGTGTGCGGATCCAGAAGGTAGCCGTACTTTGTGAAAACCTCGCGGATGGAATCCGCGACCTCTTCGTCATTTGCGGCGCCGCAGTCAAAGAGCGCCTGAAGCTTTTCAAGGAACCGAGGGGACACCTTGTAGCGTCCGGTCTCCGTGAGCTTCTTCATAAGCTCCGAAACAGGCTCGTCGCCCTCTTCCGAAAGGAAATAGAGAAGGCGCTCCAGGTTGCTCGAGACCAGGATGTCCATGGACGGCGAGGTCGTCTTATAGAACGGGCGGTTCTTGTCGTACACGCCGGTCCCAATGAACTCTGTCAGGACGTCGTTTTTATTGGACGCGCACACGAGCTTTCCGACGGGAAGACCCATTCTGTACGCAAGGTAGCCTGCCAGGATGTCGCCGAAGTTGCCGGTGGGCACAGTGAAATCGATGGGATCGCCCACCCGGATCTCCCCGGCCTTTACGAGGTCCGCGTAGGCCTTGAAATAGTAGGCGATCTGCGGCACGAGCCGTCCTATGTTGATGGAATTCGCAGAGGACAGCGCGGCGTCCGTCCCCGGAAGGCCTTCGGCCTTTTCGCGGACGAAGATCTGCTTTACGCCGGTCTGTGTGTCGTCAAAGTTGCCGCGGACAGCCACGGAGCAGACGTTTCCGCCTTCCTGGGTGACCATCTGCGCGCGCTGCACCGTACTCACACCGCCGTCCGGAAAGAACACGATGATCCGTGTGCCCGGGACGTCCCGGAAGCCTTCCAGGGCCGCTTTTCCGGTGTCTCCGCTGGTGGCTGTCAGGATGACGGTCTCATGGGTGATGCCGCGCACCTTCCGTGCTTCGGAAAGAAGGAGGGGAAGGGCCTGCAGCGCAACGTCCTTAAAAGCGCTGGTGGGACCGTGGAACAATTCGAGCACGAACCGGTCGCCCACCTTCTTAAGGGGAGTGACCTCCGGCGTGTCAAAGCGGGGTCCGTACGCTTTTCCGACGATCTCCGGGATACCCGGAAGGTCTTCGAAATAAAAAGAGAAGATCCGTTCGGCAATCCCCCGGAAGTCTTCGGAAAGAAGTGCCTTCCAGTCGAATGAGCCGAAATCCGGGTCTTCCGGAATATAAAGCCCGCCGTCCGGGGCGATGCCTGAAATCACGGCATCTGCCGCAGAAACGGCGCGTTTCGGGTCTCTGGTACTGATATAACGCATAGATGCTCCTTTATGCTTGCAAAGTATACAAAATTATGATAGTATTTTTTAATTATAAATGCAACTGGTTTTGGAAGTGAAATCGTGCTGGAGGTAGTATTTTGAAGATCGGATTGCTGGGACACGGAACCATCGGCGCCGGGGTGGACCGGATCATCGAAGAGATTTCGTGCATGGAAGTTAAAAGCGTCATGTCCCTGGAAGTGGATGATTCGTTCCGGGACAGGCATGTGGAAGATATAGATACGATCGTGAACGATCCTGAGATCGACACCGTAGTGGAAGTCATGGGCGGCGTGGAGCCGGCCTTCACCTTTACGTCAAAGGCGCTTAAGGCGGGCAAGAACCTGGTCACCGCGAACAAGGCGCTCGTGGCCGCGCACTACAAGGACCTGATCGCGCTTTCTGAGGAGTACGGCGGGGCGTTCCGCGCGACGGCGTCTGCGGGCGGGTCCATTCCGTGGCTCGTGAACCTCGAGCGCGCGAAGCGGGTGGACCAGATCCTGAATCTTTCGGGCATCATGAACGGCACCACGAACTTCATCCTGAGCAAGATGAAGGACGAAGGCGCGGATTTTGACGACGTGCTTAAAGAGGCGCAGTGCCTGGGCTTCGCTGAGGCGAATCCCGCGGCGGACATCGACGGCCCGGACATCCGGAGAAAGCTCAACATTTCCGCGAACGTCGCGTATGACGTCCTCATTGCGGAGGACGATATCCCGACCTTCGGGATCCGGAACGTGACCGCAAAGGACATTGAAAACGTCTCCTCTCTCGGGCTGACGTTAAAGCTTTTGGGCGTCTCCGGGAAAACGGACGCAGGCGTCTATGCGTATGTGGAGCCGACGCTTCTTCCGGGAAGCGACGTGATCGCGCACATTCCCGCAAACTACAACCTGATCCGCTACGAAGGAAAATACGCGGGCGTGCAGAGCTATATGGGCGAAGGCGCGGGCCGCTACCCCACCGCCTACAACGTGGTGGAGGACCTCTTCGATATCCTCGCAGGCACGAAGCATTTCTACAGCACGGAAGCCCGGGAGACCGTACCGGACAACTCGATCCCGGTACACCGCTACTATGTGCGGACCGGGGCCGAAAGCGCCGCTCTCTCCGGCATCACCGAAGAGCAGCGTGAGGGCTTTGTCCTCACAAAGCCGGTCTCCGTTCAGGAGATGCACGGCGTTATAAAGGACATTCTTACCTCGGATCCGGCCGCGTTCATGGCCGGCATCCCGGAATAATCAAATATACAGAAGCTTTACAGGAGTAACAAAATGTTAAAGGTCGCAAAATTCGGCGGCTCGTCCCTTGCGGACGCCGTCCAGTACAGGAAAGTGAAGGACATTATCGAGAGAGATCCGGCAAGGACCGTAGTAGTGGTCTCCGCACCCGGAAAGCGGACGTCTGACGATCACAAGATCACGGACCTCCTCTACCTCTGTGAGGCACACCTGAAATACGGCGTGAGCTTCGATGATATTTACGAAATGATCTGCACGCGGTATATTACGATCCGAAACGATCTCGGGCTCAAGGTGGATCTTGAGACGGAGTTCGCGGAGCTCAGGCGCGAGATGCGCCACGGGATCTCCCGGGACGAGATCGTGAGCCGCGGTGAATATTTCAGCGCACGTCTGATGGCGGCGTATCTCGGATATGAATTCATCGACGCGAAGCTCTGGCTCACCTTCAACCTGGACGGGACCGTAGACACGGAGAAGTCGTATGAGCTTTTAAGGATCGCCGCGGAAGGACGCAAGGTCGTGATTCCGGGCTTTTACGGGGTCATGCCGGACGGCCATATCCGGCTGATGGACCGCGGCGGCTCGGACATCACAGGTGCGCTCGCAGCAGCGGCGCTCGACGCGGACGTCTATGAAAACTGGACGGACGTTTCCGGCATCCTGATGGCGGACCCCAGGATCGTACCGAACGCAAAGACGATCGACCGCGTGACCTATTCAGAGCTTCGGGAGCTGTCGTACATCGGCGCGCAGGTGCTCCATGAGGCGTCCATCTTCCCGGTGAGAAGAAAGAACATCCCGCTGAATATCCGGAACACGAACGAGCCGGACCACCCGGGCACGATGATCCAGGAGTACTTCACTGAGGAGCTTCCGGACTCAAGCTTCATTACAGGGCTTGCCGGACGGAAGGGCTTCTCCATCATCACCATCACGAAGAGCGGCATGTCCAGCAAGGTGGATTCGCTCCGGCGGATCGTGGAGATCTTCGAAAAGTACAACGTGACCATCTCCTACGCTCCCACCGGAATCGACTGCTTCAGCGCGGTAGTGGAAAACCAGCAGCTGGATTCCAGAAAATACGCGGTGCTTGCGGAGCTTCAGAAGGAGCTTAAGCCCGACGATATCACCGTGACCGAGCAGATCGCTGTGCTGGCCGTGGTCGGCCGCCGGATGATCTCCCGTTCAGGGTCTTCCGGCAGGATCTTTGAGGCGCTCGGCGAAAACGGCATCAACATCCGCATGATCTCTCAGGGACCGGAGGAACTGAACATCATCATCGGCGTAAAGGAGGCGGACTTCAATCCCGCCATCCGTGTCATATATGAGAATTTTGTAGACTGAGGAGGAGGAAAAACGATGGTTAAGAAGAATGTGGCGATCCTTGGCGCAACGGGCGCTGTAGGACGCGAAATGATGAAGATCCTGGAAGAACGTGATTTCCCGGTGGGCGAGCTCCGGCTCCTTGCCAGCGCGCGGAGCGCAGGGAAGACGCTGACCTTTAAGGGAGAAGAGATCACAATTCAGGAAGCCACTAAAGACTCCTTCGAGGGCATCGATATCGTACTCGGCGCTGCTCAGAATCCGGTCGCGAAGGAACTCGCACCGGCCATCGTCAAGGCGGGCGCCGTATTCGTGGACAACTCGAGCGCGTTCCGGATGGACCCGGACGTTCCGCTCATCGTTCCGGAGATCAATGCTGAAGACGCGAAGCTCAATCACGGCATCATTTCGAACCCGAACTGCTCTACCATCATCACGGTGACGGCAGTCTATCCTCTGAGCCAGGTAAGTCCCATCGAGACGATGGTCGCTTCCACCTACCAGGCCAGCTCCGGCGCAGGCGCCGGCGGCCCCGTGGAGCTCATGGGCGAGATCGAAGCCGGCCTCAGGGGCGAGACGTATGAGCCGAAGGTGTTTGCGCACCAGCTCGCGTACAACCTGATCCCGGACATCGGCTCTCCGCTCGACAACGACTACACCACGGAAGAAATGAAGATGCAGAACGAAGGCCGGAAGATCATGCATCTGCCGGACCTTAAGGTCACCTGTACCTGTGTGCGCGTGCCGGTCATCCGGAGCCACGCCATCTCCGTCACCATCCGCACAAAAGAGAAGATCTCTGTGGAAAAGGCCCGCGAGGTCCTTTCGAACGCTCCGGGCGTGGTGCTTCTGGACGACCTCCGGAACAAGAAGTATCCGATGCCCATCCTGACTTCCGACCAGGACCTGGTCTACGTGGGACGCATCCGTGAAGACCTGACCTGTGAAAACGGCCTTACGCTCTTCGTGAGCGGCGACCAGATCCGCAAGGGCGCTGCCACGAACGCGGTGCAGATCGCGGAACTTCTGCTGTAATTTGGGCATAAAAAACGGCCATTCGGAGTGAACCGAATGGCCGTTTTTTTATTTCGCTTCTTCCCGGATGACGGGAGAATCCGCGTTTTTCTTGATGCTCGCGATGCCGTTTTTGCAGCCGCTCTTCGAAACGTAGCCTTCACCGGTCGCGATGATCTCTCCGTTCTTCGCTTTCAGGCGGAAACGGAACTCACCCTTCTTGTCCTTGTAAAGTTCAAACTTCGGATGCTTTTCTACTTCATAGCCTTCCTTGGTCTGATCCTCAACGGGTGCGATGGGAGCGTTGTTCTTTACGCTCTCAATACCGGCCAGCGCGGACTTTTCCGATGAATAGACCTCGGAATTCGCGATGATCTCGCCGTTTGCTGCCTTCAGATTAAAATGAAACCCGGACTTCCCTTCCTTGAGTACATATTTGCCCATGACAGACCCTCCGTTTCATGAATTGATTAATTAATTTGAGTATAACATTTTCATATTTGCTGTCAAGAAAAATGTGTGCGTTATAAGCTTTCCCCCGCCGGGGAAAGGTGACGTCCGACCTCATCAGTCATTCCTTCGGACCGACAGCTTCCCCTGGTCAGGGGAAGCCTTTACAACCGTATGATGGAAACCAGCTGCCTCATTGACAAAGCGGCGTCTTGCTTTTAGAATAACAGTATCTCCTGAAAAACCATTCTTGCAGAAAGGCAGGACCGTTTCATGAAAACGTATAAAAAAGATTACTTTATCCCATACCCCATCGAGACCGTTCGGGAGGTCCTTCATACTCCCGTAAAGATCCCCTTCGTTCCGCTTACAGACCAGTCGGAGCTTGCCGTGAAGAACGCAAACGACTGGTTCATCAAAAGGGAGAACGGTCCCGGCCGGCCGGACACCATGATCCACGTGGAATGCGCCTATGATGAGGAGAAGGATCTCCTGACCGTCAACATGCATTCCAAGAGGAAGCAGCTGACAGACGTCGCGACCGCGGAGCTCCACTACGTGGGCGACTTCCGCACAAGACTCTCGCTCCGCTACGACATCGCTTACTGCTGGTACAAGCTTTCGCATATCCGGCAGCGCATCGCCGTCGCGTACAACAGCCACAAAATCTACATCGACACGTTCCAGAACGTCATCGACGCCATCAACCGCGAAGCGGAGCATCTGCTCACGGAGGAATGATCAACGGCGGTCAAGGGACGCCATATGACACGAGCCCGGTGAATACCGGGCTCGCAGTCTGTAAAAAGATCATTCTTCTCAGTTGGATTCGCGCATGCTGTAGTGCACGTCCCTGTCGATAAGGCCCACCATGATTTCAGCGAACTCGGGATCGAACTGGGTGCCGATGCCCTTGACGATCTCCTCACGGACCTTCTGCTGCGGAAGCGGATCGCGGTAGCTGCGCTTTGATGTCATGGCGTCGTAGGAGTCGGCAACGGCGATGATACGCGCCACCTCCGGAAGCTCCTTCCCGGAGAGGCCGGTCGGATAGCCCTTGCCGTCATAACGCTCATGATGATATTGCGCGCCGGCGCGCAGATAAGGATGCTCGATATCGCGGAGAATTTCTTCACCGTAGGCCGGATGCTTTTTGATCTCACCGAACTCTTCGTCTGTGAGACGGCCGTTTTTATTGATGATACTGCCCGCCACGCCGATCTTGCCCACGTCGTGCAGAAGTCCCGCGTAGTAGATCTCATCACATTCCTTCGCGGACTTGCCCGCTTCCCGGGCGATCATCATCGAATACACAGCCACCCGTCTGGAGTGCCCCCGGGTGTACGTATCCTTTTTCTCTATGGCATTCACCAGCGCCGTCGCCGTTTCCACGAACAGCGCGTGCTCCTGCTCGTGAGCCGTTTCAAGCTTTTCTTCCAGGTCCAGCAGTGCGAATACGTACAGAAGTACGCTCATTCCCACCACGGAAATGTTGATCAGCGAAAGGCCGTAAGCGAACATCTGAAGGATGCCGGCCATGAGCGGCACCACTGTGTTGAGGACCAGGGAGACCACAAGACCGCGGCTCAGCCGTCTGCGGTGCTGGATGACCACGGATAAATGGATGACGGAAACCGCGACGGGTATGACAAAGCACAGCATGTTCAGGGGCGAACGCTGATACCGGTTCAGTTCGTCGAAGGTGTAGTACAGTCCGGTGAACTGGGAAACGATCACCAAAACCACGCCGATGTAAAAAAGGATCTTGCAGAGTCTGAGGCGCTTCGAGACCTCGGTGAGCCCGCCCTCGTTCCTGAACAGGTCGATCAGGTACCGCGTGATGCAGAAAATGACAAACAGCGTACAGAAATACACCAGGAAATTGCTCACGCGGACCATCCAGAAGCCAAGGGTACTCACATTGCCCCGGTAGATATAAGCGGACCGATCGGCGGTGAGCAGCAGCATCGAGCCGAATTCAAGCTGCGCAAGAATATGCCGCCGCTCTCCGGAAAGGGAGCGGGTCAGCAGCGTCAGGATCGTAAGCGTGCAGCAGATGCCGCCTAAAAACAGCATAATGTTCAGCTGATGCGCCTGCAGGAAGTCTATAAACATGAATATACCTCAAATTTTTAAAAATATCGGTATATTCTATCACAGGATTTATTGGAACGCAAGAGGAGATTCGCCTGCCCTTCCGCTTTTTTCGTTACGAGAAGCAATGGAGAGCGTCCGTCACTTCGGAAAGTGAAGGGATGCTCGAGATGCCGCCCGGGCGCATGGTCGAGAGGCCGGCCGCGGCAGTGGCAGTGCGGACGATCGCTTTGAGTTCTTCGTCCGTGAGGTCCCGCGGCGCCTTTTCTGTCTTAAGCGCTTCCGCCAGCGCGGTGCCGCCAAAGATGTCTCCTGCACCGGTGGTGTCCGTAGCGGTGACTCCCGGGAGCACGGGCACGCGGCCCTTCGCATTCCGGTTCTGATAGACGCAGCCCTCTGCACCGCAGGTCACAAAGGCGAGCTGAATGTTCGGGTAACGCTCAAGAAGAAGGTCTGCCCCTTCCTCGGGATTCACGCCGAAAAGGAATTCCACTTCGTTATCGCTGATCTTCACGACGTCCGCAACGGACAGTCCGTAAAGCATCGCGTCCTTCGCGTCCGAAAGATCCTTCCAGAGCGGCTCTCGGAGATTCGGGTCGAATGAAATGAGCTTCCCGGCCTTCTTCGCGTAATCGACGGCCTTCTTAGTCGCGTCCGCCGCCGGCTCGTCCGTGAGTGACAGCGTCCCGAAATGGAAATCCCGGCATCCGTCTATCAGACTGAGGTCGACCTCGGAGGCCTTCACACAGGTGTCAGCGCCGGGCTTTCTCGCAAACGAAAAACTGCGGTCACCTCCCGAAAACGTCACGAACGCAAGCGTTGTAAACACGGAATCGTCAATGAGGACGTTTTCCGTGCCGATACCCGCCTCCTGAAGCGTATTTACCAGGAGTTTCCCGAACGCGTCGTTTCCGACCTTCCCGATGATGGCCGTATCAAGCCCGCGCGCCTTAGCCGCCGCGAGGAAATTCGCCGGCGCCCCGCCCGGATGCGCCGCCATGGTCGGGTATCCGCTCTCATCCACCTTTTCCTGCGCGAAATCGATCAGGATCTCGCCTAATGCAACCACGTCATATCTCATCATGAACCTCTCTTCTCTCTGCTTTCCCGGAGATCTCCCCGGTCTTTGCTCTGTCTTACTTTATACACAAAGCTCTGTTAAAAACCGCACGGCTTCCTCTTTTGTGGGCGGACAGCCCTGAAGGCTCTTCCTGAATCCGCCTGTGCACTGTCCGAAGCCGATCTCCCCGGTCTTCCCCCGGAAGCCCTGGCCGATCGAAATCTTCCCCGGAAGCCATTCAAGGAGTCCCTCGCGGTCAAGCACAAGCAGCGCTTCCATCAGCATGCCGTAGCAGGCACTGCACGCGGAATCTTCGTCGATATACGCACGGAGCGCCTCCGTCCGGTGGTCCCGTTCAGCGTCCTCCGTCTCTCCTTCACCGATCCATCGGAACATCGCCTTCGAAAGGTCCGCACTTCCGACGCCGTATTTTTCCGCAAGCCCGATATACTCGACCTGGTTTACGGAATAGCCGAGCTCTCTGCACGCGAACGCGTCACAGAGGACCGGGTCCCTGCACACGAAGATCACGTCCCGCACCTCTGGATTCCCTCCGTCTTCGCAGTCCGGATCTCCGCAGATATGGTCTACCAGGAACAGATCCGCCCGAAGCACCGTGTTCAGCGCGGCGATAGGCTTGTGCAGCCCCATCCGGTGAAATTTCCGCTTCTCGCTGTTCGAAATGAGCCCCTTCATGTTCTTAAGAGCGCACGTCACACGGGTCTGCATATGGCCCTTCAGGACCGGCAGGCTGATGAGATAATCCACGGAGAGCGCCGTTTCGCAGATCTCCATCGAAAACCCCTTTGTTTCCCGGATCACCGTCCTGTCCTTCTGAAGGTCACAGAACGGGACATTATATTTCCTGACGACCCGGTCGAGCCCGTTCACGCGCATCACGTTCATTGTGGAAGACCCGACCCAGGATCCCTCCATCACGAGCAAATCGCTGAATCCATGCTCCTGAAGATATGAAAGGAGCCCGGAAACGATCTCCGGATGGGTAGTCGCTCCCTCGTCTGCCGGCGAATCGCTCACCAGGTTCGGCTTGATGCCGATCCGCTTCCCGCGGTCCCCGATCATCCCGGCGAGGTCGATCTCCTCTAGGAGCTTCCGGGTCATTTCTTCATAATCCGTCCCTTTGATGAGGACAAATTCATTCTGCTTCATATGGTTCCTCCAAAGGGGCATCATTTTGCTCTCTCGCAAAAACAAACACGTCGTAGCGGATGGCCTTCCCTTTGAGGGAGTAATCCGGCTTCCGCCCCGCAAGGAAAGCACCCTTCATCGGCCGCTTGACAATAAGCTTCGCCGGGCGGAGCGCCATGGCCGTAAGGAGAAGCTCCTCCTCATCTTCGCACGGCTTTTCGAGACCGTGGATCAGCTGGAACTTTTTCTTCACGAGCGCGCTTTTTTCGCGGCCGGGAAACATCGGGTCGAGGTAGACCACGTCGTACGCCGGCGGGAGCGCCTTCATCGCGGCGATGCTGTCGCCTTCATGCAGCGTCATCCGGGACACGGCATCCCGCAAAGAATCATCCTCCGCTGCCCTGAGGAGCGCGTCCTGAAGGAGAGCTGCGATCACCGGGTCCTTCTCATAGAGATCCACCCGAAAGCCCGCCGCGGCAAGTAACAGCGCGTCTTCCCCCATGCCGGCCGTCGCGTCCAGGGCCCGAAGCGGTCCCGTATTTTTGACGCGCGCCGCCCGCACAAGAAGTTCCTCACGGAGATTCGCCGTCTTAAGCCTCGGAAGCATCCGTGAAAGGTCCGGGACGATGGTCTGCCCATTTCCCGTCAGTGCAAGGCCCAGAGGAGTCCGTAGAAGCACCGGCGCACCGTCTGCGGGCACACCCGCTCCTTCCGTATTCTCCTGTCCCTTCCGCTTCCGTCCGCTCATCCCATTACCCTGTCGAGGATCTCCCGGAGCATTGCGAGATGCTCGTCCGTTGTAGACCAGGAGGTCGCAAACCGCACGACTGTGCGGTCCGGACCGGCCTTCTCCCAGAAGCTGAACTCCACCTCTTTCGACAGTTCTTCCATGCTGCTGTTCTCAAGGATCACGAACTGCTGATTCGTGGGGGACGTGAGGAAGAACGGGATATTCCGTTCCCGGAAGATCTCTTTCAGCTTCTCCGCCTTTTCGATCCCGTGCCGGCCGATCTCAAAGTACAGGCCGTCCGTAAACAGCGTGTCAAACTGTACGCTTAAAAAGCGCCCCTTCGCGTTCAGCGCGCCGTGCTGCTTGATCTGTGTTATAAACCGATCCGGCGTATTATGCTTCGTGAAAACAAGAGCTTCGCCGGCCAGCGCCCCGACCTTTGTCCCACCAATGTAGAACATGTCGGCGAACGCTGCGAGCTCCTGAAGCGTCACGTCGTTTTCCGGGCTCATGAGCCCGTAACCGAGCCTCGCCCCGTCGATATAGAGCGGTATCCGATATTCCTGCGTGATCCCGGAAATTGCGTCAAGCTCCGCCTTACTGTAAAGCGTGCCGTACTCCGTAGGCCAGGAAATGTAGACCATCCCGGGGTAGACCATGTGCTCATGGTTCTCGTCCCCGTAGAAGGTCTCAAGGTAAGCCTTCAGGGTCTCCGGCACGATCTTTCCGTCCTTTCCGGGAAGTGAAAGGACCTTGTGCCCCGTGTATTCGATGGCGCCAGCCTCGTGCGCGTTGACGTGGCCGGTGTCCGCGGAGATCACTCCCTCCGTGTTGCCAAGCATGGTGCTTATGACCAGCTGGTTCGTCTGCGTGCCCCCGGTGATGAAGAAAATATCAGCGTCCGGGACACCGATCGCCTCCCGGATCTTTTCCCTCGCACTGTCCGTGTAGCGGTCGCTGCCGTAGCCGGGCAGCATCTCGAGGTTGGTTTCAGCCAGTCTTTCCAGAATGCGCGGATGCGCGCCTGCTATATAATCGCTTGCAAATGATATCATACGGTCACTCTATATTCCAGTGTTTAAAATAAGGTGTTTCCAAAGTGCACGGCGCCCAGCCGGGATTCCCGTTCTTCGCGAAATCAGTCCATGCGTCCGACATCTTTTCGGACAGCGCGGCGTCCTGTTCAGAGAGAGGCCGCCAGCAGCGGGCATAGGTGCCGAAGACGTACCAGAGCTCCGCGGAGTGGAAAGCGCCGGCATCGTCGCCCGGCATCTTCCGCTCGAAGAAGTATGCGTAGGCAGTCTTCCCGGGCTGGCCGTTGAGCTCGCTGCACCAGCCGGACACGGCCTTGTATAAAGGACTCTCCTCCGGGTTTTCCTTGTTCATGCGCATGTCATCGGCGCAGCAGCCGGCCATGAGGAACGGTGCGCGGACGTCTCCGTCCTTCACTGAATCATTATAGTTTTTGGTAAGATAATAGCCGTCCAGGACAGGCGCGTAGCTCACGCCGCGCTGTTCCGCAAACGCGCGGTACTCATCCGTAAGCGCATAGAGGTCCTGCCAGGGAAGCGCCTCGAATTCTTTAAAGGTCATGCCCTTTTCTTCAAGGTACTGTTCGCCGCACAGGGCAGCCTGCTCCATGGTCGGAAGCAGCCGGTTCGTGAACACGTAGCTGATGCCGGACTGCATGATGGCGCCGCGGATCCGGTTTCCGGTCCTCGGGGAGCACAGCATCGCCTCCACTCCCATCGAGCCTGCGGACTGCCCGAAAATAGTGATCTTATCAGGATCGCCGCCAAAGCCGCGGATGTTGTCATAGACAAAGTCCAGCGCGGCGATGTGGTCTGCCAGCTGGTAGTTCCCGGAAAGGCCGTCGCGCGCGACCAGCGCCGGATGGCAGAAGCCGCCGAAAAGGCCGAGCCGCTCGTTCACGCGGCACAGGATGACGCCGCGGGCCGCGAAAGCCTCACCGTCAAATTCCTGTTCGGTGCCCCAGCCGTTCACCATGCCGCCGCCGTGGTACCAGATGGCTACGGGGTAGCCTGTTTCCGGCTTCGGAACGTCCTCTTTCGGGACGGTGATCGTCATGTACAGGCAATCCTCTGATTCCGGGACGTCAAATTCCGGATCCACATAGAATTCCTTGCCGTAAAATTCATCTTCACTCCAGTGATATTGCGGACACTTGTTTCCAAAGCCCGAGAATGCATCGTATACGCCGTCCCAGTGCGTCACAGGCTTCGGCAGCTGCCACCGTCCTGCCTCCGCATACTGCACGCCTCTGAATTCGATCCCGCGCGGGAGCACCACTCCCGTGATCTCTCCAAGCCCTGTAGTCCGGGTTACTTTTTCCATAATGACCTCCTGAACTTCTCATGCTGTCTCAAATTGTAAGGGATACACCAAATCCGGTTATTATTATGAAAAAGTGTATCACAGAAAACACCGTATTTCAAGTAACGGCGGATGAGGGGTTAAGACAAAAACCACTTGACAAATTCTCCGGAATCCTGTATATGTTAAAGTCCGCACACTTATTGTCCGGGAAGCTGATAATTACTTCCCGAAGCAAGGTATTTTACGTCAGAACATACGAAAGAAGGAGGTGAATGCCATGTCTCAGAAAGACCGGAACGAAGAGCTGAACGCGGAGATCCTAGCGGAAGAGGAAGCACATCTCTCCGGGATCGAAACGATCCTTCTCGCGAGGCTTACGGAGGCCCGTGACCGGGTCCGGAAGCTCACTGAGGAGTACGACGAGCTCATCGAGACCCGCAAGAACAGCTACTACGATATGGACAGCCGGGAGCATCTCGCGATGGACAAGATCCTGAACGGGCTGGACGATTCGATCGTGATGGGCGACAAGGACCGCATCCGGATCGAAAAGCTTTCGGACTCCCCTTACTTCGCGCGGATCGATTTCGCTGAAAACGGAAAGCTTCCCGCAGTGCCGTGGTACATAGGCAGGTTCGGGTTCGAGGTCGACCACGACCCGCTCATCCTGGACTGGCGCGCGCCCCTTTCCAGCATGTTCTACGATTACGACACCGGCCCTGCAGGCTTTGACGCGCCTGAAGAACGCTTCATCGGCATCATGACCGGGAAGCGGCAGTTCCAGATCAGGGGCGGAAAGATCCGGTACGTGGTGGACACTTCGCAGACGGTCTCGGACGAGATCCTCCAGGAGGAGCTTTCGAAGACGTCTGACGAAAAGATGAAGACCATCATCGCGACCATCCAGCGCGAGCAGAACGCGATCATCCGGAACGAAAAGGCGCAGACGATGATCATCCAGGGGGTGGCGGGCTCCGGAAAAACGTCCGTGGCGCTCCACAGGATCGCATTCCTCCTGTACCGCTTCCGGAACAGCATCAAGGCGGAAAACGTCCTGATCATCTCCCCCAGCAAGGTGTTCTCGGATTATATCTCGGGAGTCATACCGGAGCTCGGCGAAGAACCGGTACTGGAGACCGGGTTCTACGACATCGCGGTGGACACGCTGGACAACGTGATCGATTTTGAGGACGAGCGGGATCCGCTGGACGTAGACGACGAAGGGTGGCTCGCCCGGGCGGAGTTCAAGAATTCCGCGGCGTTCCTCGAGCTTCTCAAGGATTATGTGAAGGTGCTTCCGGAGCGCGCTTTTGCCGCTAAGGATTACACCTACGACCACAAGACGGTCCCCGGCGAGTGGATCATGGAGCAGTACCGGTTCTATCAGAACGACCCGGTACTCACGAGGCTCGAGACCATCGCCGACGAAGTCATCGAGGAAATGCACTACCGCGGTTCGCCGTGGACCCGCTTTCCGAAGACCGGGACGGTACAGAACGCGCTCCGGGGGATGCTGATACTTCGGACGCCGGCGGCGCTCTACAGGGACTTTTTCAAGTACATCGGCCGGCCGCACATGCTTCACATGGAAAAGAACCGGATCGAGTGGAACGACGTGTTCCCGTTCCTGTACCTCTGGAACGCGTACCGCGGGCTTACGAAGCAGCTTCAGATCAAGCATATCGTGGTGGATGAGATGCAGGACTACTCACCCGTTCAGTACGAGGTGCTCCGCATCATGTACCCCTGCCATAAGACGATCCTCGGGGATTTCGGGCAGGCGATGAACCCGGTGCACACCACGGGCTTAGAGGGACTTCTTGAGACGTTTCCGGAAGCGGAGTTCATGGAGATGAAGAAGAGCTTCCGTTCCACTGAGGAGATCATGGACTTTGCGTGCAGGATCGCTTCAAGGCCCGGCCTCGAGACGCTGGACAGGCACGGGGAGAAGCCGTATTTTGCGGGTTTTGACAGTCAGGCCGGGGAAGAGGAATTTGTACTGCGGGAGGCGGAAAGCTTCCGGAACAGCGATTATTCGTCGTTAGGGATCATTCTGAAGACGAACGCGGACGCGAAGGCCTTCTATGAGCGGATCCGCGACCGTCTGCCGGAGGCCTCGCTCCTTTCTCCCGAAAGCAAGGAGTATAAGAGCGGCATCTCCGTGTGCTCGGTCAGGATGGCAAAAGGTATGGAGTTCGACGAAGTTATCGCTTCCGGTGTGACCCGGGATGCGTACGTGACGGACTTCGACCGGGACCTCCTCTACATCGCCTGCACGAGGGCGATGCATAAGCTTGCGCTCACCGGTATCGGCGAGGCGCCTGAATTTCTCCAATAAAAATCAATAAGACAAAACAGGGGGTGTCTGCGCACCCCCTGTTTCATTCAGTTTTCATATGCTCCCTTGTGATATTCCGAAGCCACTTCCCGCTCCGGTAGCGCCAGAGGGCGAAGGGCATCTTGACAAATTCATCAGTGCACATGAAAGCGTACACAATAAGCGGCGGCAGCTTGAAGACAAAAGCCGTGAGAAGCCCCACCGGGACCGCGTAACCCCACATGGTAGTGATGTCTAAGATCATGCCGTAGCGCGTATCCCCGCCGCAGCGGAGGATGGACGCGATGACCAGCGTATTGAGGAGCATCCCCGTCTGATACGGGATATTCATGAGCAGCATGATCTTCATGTATCCTGCGGAAACTTCGGAGACCTTTGCAAGGGAAGGGATCCAGGGGAAAGATATGAGGAGCAGCACCCCGCTCACCGCGGAGCACATGAGCGTGACGCGGATCAGCGATGACGCGTCCTTTCTTGCAACATCCGGCTGCCCCTGTCCGAGCTCCTTTCCGAGCATGATGGCCGCGGCCGACGATATCCCGAAGCCCACCGTAGTTAAGAGGTCCCTCACGACCACTACCATGGAGTTCGCCGCCACCATATCCGTTCCAAGCCGGCCCATGATCACTGCATTCATGTTGTACGCAAAGCCCCACAGGACGTCGTTTAAGAATGCGGGAAGTGCAAATTTCCGGAAGTCCTGGAGAAGCGTCCGGGGCAGGCTGAACATGTTTTTAAGACTCTTCGGGAGTATCTTCTGACGGCCGAAATCCACAAGGCAGATGAGGAGCTCGACGCCCCTTGAGATGGACGTCGCGATAGCCGCGCCTTCAATTCCGAGCGCCGGAAAGCCGAACAGGCCGAAGATCAGGAGCGCGTTCAGGATGACGTTCAGCGTCAGGGTGATCATGGACAGGACCATGGAGAATTTCACCCGCTCGCAGCTCCGCATCACGGCGATATACGGCTGGGTCAGTCCGGAAAAGAAATACGAAAACGACGCCAGACGGAGATATTTGCTCCCGACCTCAATGAGTTCAGGGTCGTTCGTCCAGAACCGCATGACCGTCCGGGGCGCAAACGCGGAAAGGACCGCGGCGGTCACTGCAACCGCAAGAGAAATATAGAGGCCCAGGCCCAGGATCTTCGCGAGGACCTCGCGGTCGCCCTTGCCCCAGTACTGCGCCGCCATGATGGTGACCGCGGAGACCATCCCGAAATAGACGAAGTTCAGGATAAAGGCCACCTGACCCGCAAGGGACGACGCGGAAAGCGCCGTCTGATTGAGCTGCCCCACCATTACCACGTCGGCCATATTGACGCCGGCCGTGATCAGGTTCTGGACGGCAATGGGCAGCATCAGCACCCACAGATCCTTATAAAAGCCCTGCCGGGCGTTTCCCGTGATCCATTTCATCTTCATAGTCTGTTCCAAAAGACCGGCGCGACACGAAGGACCGTGCGCGCCGATGTATCATTTACATGTTGTCCCTCCCCGGGCTCTGAACGCACCCGGGAAGATATCAGTTCAGGTCGAAGCGGAACACGTTCCAGGACTGCTTCTTCAGCGTCGCGGAGATCGTGCCGTTTTCAAACGTGGTGCCCTCTGCTGCCTTGGGAGCGATCGCATCCGGATTCTCATAGGAGTTGAATGCTTCGGGGTCGTCCGTATAGAGGACCTTATGCTCGAGGAACTTCGCCTTCGTGAAGCCGCGGAGGTCCAGCGTAAATTCGTGGTCCTCTTCCCAGTCCGCGTTGATCACGAAGATCGAAAGCTCGCCCTTCTCTTCGTCAAGCGCGGCGCCGGCCGTCACGTACGGAACGCCTTCAAAGCCCGGATACTGGTTCATGCCGTCCATCGCGTAGCCGTCGATGTCGTACCTGTCGCACTCGACTACCGGCTGGAGCGACGTACCCTTCGCGAGATTCACAAGGTCGTTCATGATGTAGTAGGACGCACCCTTCCAGGTGTGCAGACGGTCGGTCATGCAGAACATGCCGAGGCCGCCGGTCGCGCAGCCGATCTTCACGCGGTCCGCGCGGCGTAAGAGCGCCAGCGTGACCTGCGCGTGCGCAAGCGCGGTCATGACTTCGTTTCCGCGGGGCATGCCCGGTCCCCAGTTGGTGTCCGGATCCCGGTGGGCGTACTGTCTTTCCTTATCGAACGAATACCAGGTCTCGATGGGCATCCGGCCGTTCATGCCGTACGGGCCGCCCTTTTCGACGTTCATCCAGCAGCCGTACTCATCGAGGGAAAGCTTCATCTGTTTCTTCACGCGGAGCTTGGTCTGGATGTAGTCGCTCAGCGCGATCTCCGTGTCGATGTACTTTTCGTACGCCTGGATGCCGGCCATCAGCGCGCCGATGTTGCCGATGGGCGCGGAATGATAGTGGTGGAGCGAGATGTAATCGACGGTCTCATAGCACTCCTCCAGCACCTTGCGGTCCCACTCCGGATAGTGCGAAAGGAACGGCGAGGAAGACACGCAGGCCGCGGTCTCGATGTTCGGATCCGTCCACTTCATGGCCTTGGACGTCTCGTGTGCGAGGATGCCGTAGCCTCTCGGATCCTTCTCATAGGACGCGATCTGCCACGGGCCGTCCATCTCGTTGCCCAGGTACCAGACCTTCACGCCGTACGGATCCTCATGTCCGTTCGCGCGGCGGAGGTCGGACCAGTAGGTGCCGCCCTTGAAGTTCGTATATTCGACGATGTCGATGGCGTCGTTGATGTCCCCGGTGCCCAGGTTGATGGTGTACATCGGTTCAAACCCGGTCCGCTCCGCCCACTGGAGATACTCGTCGTGGCCGACGTCGTTCGGGATGTACTGGAACCAGGCCATGTCGATGTTCTGCTTCCTGTTTTCCTTTTTGCCGATGGAATCCTTCCACCGCCAGCCGGACACGAAGTTGCCGCCGGGCAGTCTCACGCTGGGCAGGCCGCCTTCGCGGAGGCCCTTCATAAAGTCCTTGCGGAATCCGAGGTCGTCCGCCTCAGGATGCTTCGGGTTGTACATGGACCCGTTCACCATGGAGCCGATGGGCTCTAAAAAGGCGCCGAACAGCTTCGGGGAGATCTCTCCCACCTTAAAGGACGGATGGATGGTCAGTTTTGTCTTTTTCATAAGCATTCCTTTCCGTTATTTTTTCCGATTCCCGCGTTCATGCGGATTGCTGGTTCCAGTATAACCTGCGGCGCGTTCCGAGTCAATCGTTCCAGGCATCTTTCAGGAAAGGTTCTCCGTGGCGCACCTGCGAACTTCAAGTTGCGTGCGTCTCATAATTTTTATATAATCAAATCAGAAAACCTGTCAGGAGGATATTATATGGCGAAGGAATTTATTCTGAAAACAGACTGGCCGCTTGCAGAGACCGACAAGGGGACGCTTCGCGGCTATTTCTATGACGGGGTATACCGTTTCTTAGGCGTACCGTACGCAGAGGCCGCCCGGTTCGAGCAGCCTCATGAGACCGAAGCCTGGGAAGGCGTACGGGACGCGCTCGATTTCGGCCTGATCTGCCCGGATCCGGAGGGACCGGAAGCGCGGCAGCCGCACGGGGAGATCCAGGTACCGCACCGCTTCTGGCCGCACAGCGAGCACTGCCAGAACCTGAACGTCTTTACCGGGACGCTCGACAAAAACGCAAAACGCGCGGTCATGGTGTGGCTCCACGGCGGCGGATATATGGGCGGTTCAGCGATCGAGGTCCAGTACTATGACGGCGATAACCTGGCGAGAAACGAAGACATCGTCTGCGTAACTGTGAACCACCGGCTGAACGTTCTGGGCTTCCTGGACGTCTCTGCATTCGGGCCGCAGTACGATAATTCAGTGAATGCCGGTATGGCGGACCTTGTGGAGGCACTCCGGTGGATCAGGAGGAATATCGCGTCATTCGGCGGGGACCCGGACAACGTTACGATCTTCGGGCAGTCCGGGGGCGGCGGAAAGGTCGCGGCGCTCGAGCAGATCCCGGCGGCGGCCGGTCTGTTCCAGAAGGCCATCGTGATGTCGGGCTCGATCCCGGACGACGACGGGCTCGTTAAGAATACGATCGAAGGGAAAAAGGTCGCTGAGGCCATCATGGAGGAGTTGGGCTCGCCTGAGCACGACTTTAACGTACTGCTTGAGGCGCCTGATTTTATCCTGGAGAATGCGACGAACCGCGCGCTGAACAGGCTTCGGAGCGACGGATGGGAAATCGGCTGGGGACCGCAGAAAAACGGCTGGTATGAAGGGTACATCGGATACAACGACGTGTCGGAGCACCAGAAGTCCATTCCGACCATCTTCGGGACGGAGCTCTGTGAATTCGGCCGCATTCCGATCGCGGACCTCAACGCGGTGCCTGAAGAAGACCGTCCCGCCATCATCAAGGAGCGGTTCGGTGAAGAGAACGGGGAAAAGCTGATCGAACTCTATCAGAAAGCCTATCCGGGGATCAATATCCTGAATTCGCTGGCGCTGGACGTCATGTTCCGCCCCACCACGAAGGATATGCTCAGGAAGCGCGCGGAAACCTGTGAAGCACCCACATATAACTATCTCATGACGCTGGAATTCCCCATCGACGGCGGAAAGCGCGCCTGGCACTGCGCGGACATCGGCTTCGCGTTCGGAAATGCGCTGGAGACCCCGGTCTACAATATCCCGGGCGTCACGGAGCACGTGCAGGAGCAGTTCCTGAAAGCCTTCACGAGCTTCGCGAAGACCGGCGACCCGAATCATGCGGCGCTCCCCGAATGGAAGCCCTGCACGAAGGATGAGCTTGTGACGATGATTTTTGACAAGGAAGCGGACGCGCGCGTGAACTTCGACGACGAACTTCTCGCGCTCTACGCGGAGATCGCGCCTAAGTTCAAGATGGTCTTCCCGGGCATGGAAAACGACCCGAAGCGGTGGCCTTATTAAGGGTCAGCCTGCTGATACGGAATAGCAAAGAAAAGGCGCAGGCACCTTTCCCCGGTGTCTGCGCCTTATACATATTTCCAGATCAGTATGCCCGCAATGACGACCTGTACAGCCAGGATCGCAGGGATACCATACTTGAAATACCAGTGTTTGGTCTTATGGCGGAATACGTACATCCCGAGAAGGGCTCCAAGCGCACTGCCGGGGAGCGCTGCAAGAAACAGCGTTTTTTCCGAGATCCGCCAGCCGCCGTTTTTGGCCCGGTTCTTATCGACGCCGTACAGGATAAACGCAAGAAAATTGAAAAAAGCGACACAGGCGATAATGATCAAAAGTACTGTTTCAGACTGACCCATACTGTTCCCCCGATTCTGTATTTCCGCAAATAGCACCGCCGTCTTTCAGCGGTTAGTCCCTCTCAGCTCGATCCTGTCCAGGATCCCCTGTACGCCCACGTTCTGATGAGTCAGGTACATCCTGGCAACGTTCTCGATGAAAGCCTGGTCAGCCCCGGTTTTTCTTTCGATCCGGGCTGTGCTCAGGCCTTTGTCGATGTATTTCATGATCTTTGCGACCAGCGGATAAAGGTCGCTGTCCTCTTCTCCCGGAGCCTGCTTCGAGTCTTTATCCCGAAACTCCGCTGCCTTCGCGTGTCCATAATATACGACCTTCGGGTTTTTCGCAAGAATATTTGTCCAGCTTTTTTCAATGGCGGTCCCCCGGTGCATATCAAGCTCGTAGAGCGGATTCAGGTCGCCCGCAAAAACGGCGCCGTCATCGAGGCACAGGGAAATACTGTCATCGCTGTGTCCCGGCGTATATAGGATCTCTCCCTGAAGCCCGAGCTCCGCTAAGAAGACACGGCTTTCAGAAAACGAAACAAAGCGTACTTTGCTTTCGTCGATCGGTACAAATGGGGTCTTCGGTTCTTTCCTGAACACATCGTCCGCTGAATGGATAAAGTCCCGCTGCACGTCCGTGACCACAATAACGGGCCCGAGTTCCGCGATCTCCTGCGCGATGCCCATGTGGTCCGGGTGGAAGTGGGTGATCAGGATATAATCAATGCCCTGCACCGGGATCCCCATCTCTCCGCATGCCCTGCAGAACGCCGGAAACGTCCCGGCCCAGCCGGTGTCAAGAAGGAGCCGTCCGTGCTCTCCCTCGATCAGATAGGTATTCGTATTTGAATAATGCAATTCATGGATCCGACTGCTCATTTTCCGTCATCCGATCCCCCGTTTCCCTGAAAATTTATGATCCAATGATATCCTAGCATATGTGCGGATACTGTTCAATCTCTTGACGAAACCGGACAGCGGGATATACTGAAAACAGATACAGGGTAAGGATCCTGTCAGTACCTGACATGGTGCGAAAAGAACACACAGGAAAGGACCGCTTATGGATATAAAAATCGTTTCCACGGAAGGCACCCCGCTCTCCCCTTATATCTTTGGCCATAACCTCGAGCATACACGGTCTGCCGTAGGAGGCGGGCTGTCCGCGCAGATACTTAAGAACCGGAAGTTTGCCGGAAAACCGTCAAATAACCGCGGCGTTGCCGCGGAATGGAAGGGCTTCGGAGAACACGCGTTTTTCGAGCTTCTCCCTGACGTGCATTATACAAGGCATATCGGGTGCGAAAAGATGCGCCGGCACAACGAGCTTCAGTCGCAGCGGGTCCAAAATATGAAGCCCGGCGACTGCGGGCTTATGCAGCAGGACCTCTCCGTTCTTTCAGGGAGGACCTATGAGCTCCGGGTGGTCACACAGTGCAGCAGGGACCTTTCACTTAAGGTGGAGCTCACTGACCGTACCGGCTCTGTGGTCTATGCCGGAGAGGAGCTCACGCTTTCAGCAGGCGATTGGGAAATTACCGAATTCACGCTGACGCCGGATACGGATGACCCGGAAGCAGTACTCGTCCTCCGCTTTTCCGAGCAGGCGATGGTCACCTTCGGCGCCGTGTCCATGCTGCCCGCGAATCACTTCCACGGGATGCGGAGCGACGTCGTCCGGCTCTTAAAGGAGATCGGCCCGTCCGTGCTCCGCTGGCCGGGCGGCAACTTTGCCGGCGAGTACCGCTGGAAGGATGGCCTGATGCCGCCGGATCTGCGCGGGCCGCTGCAGGCGTATTCGGAGATCGAGACCCAGCCGCACAGCGTGGGTCTGCTCCGAATCAACCAAAATACGGGAACAAATGACCTCTGAAGCTTCTTTACTGATGAAAAAGGACGGGGATGGCTGCTTTCAGAAAAGCAGCCATCCCCGTCTTCATTATCCCGGTATTACTTACAGCCCATTGAGAACTACCGGTTCAGGAACTCATAGATCCTACGATTGAAATCCTTTGCCTCGTTATAGGCCTCGTGGCTCAGCTCCTCATACATATGCACCTCGCAGCCAAGCTTTTCCGCGATCTCGAGAGACGCTTCCCCTGTGACGATCCGGTCCTTTCCGCCGCCCAGCACGAGCACCGGGCATCGGATCTCCGTGAGACGGTCATAGGTGTCACAGGTGAGGCAGGCCTTCGCCAGAGCGATGAAGCGCTCCTTCGGCATCAGCTTCTGTGTTTTCATGAGAAGCGGCAGAAAGGCTTTGTATTTCCTGAGGTAAGCTTCTGAATAGCCCTTCTCAAAATAGTCTTCCGCGACCGCAGACAGCCCTTTCGTCTCCGAAAGCTCGATCCAGTGCCTGACCACCTGCTCCACCGTCTCATTGTTCCGGCTTAAAGTCACTCCCAGCGCGAGCTTACTAACGAGCTCAGGATGATGGATCGCAAGGTCCTGCGCGATCATCCCGCCCTGGGACGCGCCAAAAACGTGTGCTTCCCTGAGCCCGAGCGACTGCATCGCCACCGAAACGTCTTCCGCAAGGTCATGGATCGTACAGGGATCAGTGACCGGATCCTTCCGGTCAAACAGAAAGACCCTGTACTCCTTCGCAAATATCCGGTAATACCAGGCAACGGCTTTTGCGCCGCCGGAGATCCCGGACAGCCGGAGGCCGGGGATCATCACGAGAGGCTTTGTCCCGCTTCCGAACGTAAGATACGTCATGTTTCCGCCGTCAAGGGAAAGCACGTCTTCTTTTGCATTGAATAATCCGAACATAATAAAACGTCCCTTTCAGAATGACTCTTTCACGCCGCCGCAAGTACCGCCGTATATAACCCTTACCAGTACCACCGTACATAGTCCTTAACGTCACGGAACCTCGATCTTTCTCCGCTCGATCATCTTTCCGCCATCCTTTGCGCTCGGCCCCTCCACATAGACACCGTCTCTGAGCACATAGTACGCTTCATCGCCGTCCCCGAAATTAAGCTCAGCATAGAGGTTCTCTTCCTTGAGCGCCTTCAGGACCGGCAGGATCTCTTCGTAAGAGAGTACCGGGTACGTGACGGAAACACACTGGCGTCCATCCATGTACTCCCAGAACTCCGACATGGATTTCACCTTCGCGCCGCTTAAGTCGTTTCCTGCGGTATGCGGAAGACGTACCTCCGTGGGCTCAGGCAGTCCGTATTCTTTCGTGACCTCCATGTACTTCTCTTCCGCTTCGTCCCGGAGATACAGCTCGAAATAGGTGTCCATCACGCTGCTGTCTTTCCTGTTCACATAGACCGTGAAGAAATCCTGGTAATACATCGACCATGCGGAATAAACGATATAATCTGAGCCAAGGAAATCCACCCTCATATCCGGGTCGATGGTCAGCGTATCCTCTGCCGGAGCAGCCTCCTCCAGAGTCCTCAGATATTCCGCCGCCGTTCCGCGGAATTTCTCCGCGTCCTTCTTATCCTGTACTTCATCACATGATGTGAAGAGGCACAGGGAAACCACCACGAACAAAAATACAAGCATTCGTGCAGATATCTTCAATGTAATTCCCTCCTTCGGATCTTAAATCCATTTTTAATAGTATCTGTCAAAGACGTTTCTGTCAATAGAGGAGGATCCGGATAAACACAGGGAGGCGTCTTTTCATTGGCGCCTCCCGAAACTTTTATACTCTTCTGTACTCCCCCTGGGAGAATTTTTTCTTAAACCCGAGTGCCTGGTAAATGTGGTATGAGACCGGGTTATTCTTGTCGACGTTCAGCGTCGCGACCTTACCCTCCGCAAGGATCTCATTCTTCAGCGTGTTCACGACCTTCCTTGCGAGCCCGCGGCCCCGGTATTCGTTCCTTGTGTACACGTTTGTGATTCGGACGTCCGGTCCCGTAGTGCGGATCCCCTTCGCGATGCTTGCGATCCTGCCGTCACGGCGGATCACCCGGAACGCGCCGAGGGTCGCTTCCACCCGCTCCCTGTTCACGTTGTCCAGTAAACCGCAGTCCAGCACGAACCTTTCCATGCAGCTGCAGATCTCGTCAAGGTCCTCCGGGCCCGGCGCCGTGACTTCGTCGGAAGAGGGCTCCGTCACTTCCCTGCATTCCATGAAATCCATCGCGAGCGCCTCCTTATAGGTGAGCCCGTAGTTGTCCAGGAGCACCTTCGCGAACCGGTCGCCGACCCGCTCCTCGCAGTGGTAGTTTTTCACTTCATATCCGTTCCCGAAGAGGCACGCGGAAAGCTCCGCGCAGCACTCCGGCGCGCCGAAAAGAAGCAGGTTGAACGGCTCCACTTTGAGTGCAAGAAGGATCTTGTCCCCCTGCGTGATCCGAAGCGCATAGTTCGTTTTGTCCGCGCGGAGAAGCGCTGGCGCGTCCATAAAGAAATAAACAGAATAATACGGCCTGGTATTCAGATATTCACGGTTTGCTTCAAGAAACGCTTCCCCGTTCTCATAAACAGTGATCATCCTTTGTTAATTGTGTCCGGAAGCAGCTCCTGTCCCGGACGATCCTCCTTTTCAGCCTGAAGCCGGAGCTTCCGGCTGTTTATCGATCTTCATAAAAGCGCCGGCTCCCGAATGTCACGGAAGCCGGCGCCAAAGATTTTGATCTTCAGTCAGTGAAGATCTCTGTATTTGCGGAGCGTATCCCTTGAGTTACGCCTTCAGGAACGCAGCGATCTCGTCATACGACTTCTTGCTGGAATTGATGAGCTCCATCAGCTTGTCACGGTTGTCGTTGTCCTTGATGGCGGCCTGTGCTGCTGCAAGGCGGGCGATCGGGACACGGAACGGTGAGCAGGACACGTAGTTCAGGCCGACCTTGTGGCAGAACTCCACAGAGGACGGGTCGCCGCCGTGTTCGCCGCAGATGCCGAGCTTTAAGTCCGGACGCGTGGAACGGCCAAGCTTTGCAGCCATTTCAACAAGCCGGCCTACGCCGATCTGGTCCAGCTTCGCAAACGGATCGTTTTCATAGATCTTCGTGTCGTAGTACGAATTCAGGAACTTGCCTGCATCGTCACGGCTGAAGCCGAAGGTCATCTGCGTCAGGTCGTTCGT
>JAFRVD010000062.1 GCA_017441825.1 Lachnospiraceae bacterium | reverse complement strand
GCATCTGCCCGCCGGAGAGCTGGTTCGGCTTTTTATGGGCGTGCTCTTCAAGGCCCACCTCGCGGAGCGCCTCCATGGCCTTCCGCTTCCTGGCATTCCGTTTCTTTCCGGAGATCGTTAGCGCGAGCTCCACGTTCCGAAGGACCGACTGGTGCGGGATCAGGTTGTAGCTCTGGAAAACAAAGCCGATGGTATGGGCGCGGTAGGAGTCCCAGTCACGGTTTTTATAGTTTTTGGTGGAGACGTTGTTGATGATGAGCTCTCCCTCATCATATACGTCCAGTCCGCCGATGATATTGAGCAGCGTAGTTTTTCCGGAGCCAGAGGGCCCCAGAATGGAGACGAATTCATTATCGCGGAGGTTCAGTGAGACGCCGTTCAAAGCGTTCTGCACGAGGGAACCGGTCCGGTATTGCTTTTTGATGTTTCTAAGCTTTAACATTGGTACTCCGTAGATGCGAAAAAAATCTATTCTTATTATACTCAGAATATGTTAAGAATCTATGTTTTTTAGAAAAAAATAGTTTAATTTCGCTTAATGTTTCTCGCGGCAGGAAGAAGAATGAATGAGAGAAGAAAAGGCTGAAAAGTGAATGGATTCCCGAAATGCAAATGCCCCGGATCCTGTACGAATGCAGGATCCGGGGCATTTAAGCTGACACCGGGACTCGGACCCGGGACCTCCTCACTACCAATGAGGTGCGCTACCACCTGTGCCATGTCAGCAGAACAATGAGAATAATACAATAAGGGCAGGGGTTTGTCAAGAGGTAATTTGTATTTTGCGAACAAAAAACAAGTCGTCCGCCCGGACGCTTTTCCGAGGGCAAAGCCTCTCCCTGTCATGTTGACTTTTCTCAATGAATAAGGTAAAATAAATCGTTAAAGCTAAAGGTGGGATTCTGTCATCTTTATGGGGGAGATGTTCCCTCGCCGGTCGTTTGCGAGAGGCGGCCGGAAAAGACGCGGGACCCGCGGATCATTAATTGAAGCGAGGCCGGACGGCACGTCCGGCTCCGGAGAAATAAGAGGAACAGATAACGAAAAGAACCGTGAGGAGGTCGGCATGGAAAAGAGAAGATTCGGCACGCTGGAAAACGGTGAGGAGATCACCCTTTATACGCTGAAGAACAAAAACGGCATGGAAGCCGCGGTCACTGACCTCGGCGCCGTCCTCGTGACCCTGAAGGTCCCGGACAAGGACGGAAAGAAGCGGAACGTAGTGCTTGGCTACGACTCGTTCGAGCTGTACACGAAGAACCCGAGCTACTTCGGCGCGACCATCGGCCGCTCCGGAAACCGCATCGACAAGGCGGAGTTTGAGATCAACGGGAACACATATCATCTGACGCCGGGCCCGGGCAACGTGAATCTTCACAGTGCCCCGAACGGGTATCTCACCCGCAAATGGAACGCGGAAGCGGAGGCCGGGGACGACGGAGAGAGCGTCATGTTCTTCATGACGTCGCCGGACGGAGACCAGGGCTATCCCGGAAACATCGACATCGAAGTGACCTATACGCTGACCGATGACAACGAGCTCCTGATCCAGTACTACGGTCTTTCGGACCAGGATACCATCTTCAATATGACGAACCATTCGTACTTCAACCTGAACGGGGACGCGTCCGGGGACATTCTCGGCCATATCGTAACCATCCATTCCGATGCCATCACGAAGACCGACGACCGCCTGATCCCGACCGGCGAGCTCATGGACGTGACCGGTACGCCGTTCGATTTCCGGAATCCGAAGACCATCGGGCAGGATATCGGGCAGGACGATGAAGCGCTTAAGTTCGGCAACGGCTACGACCACAACTTTGTGGTGAACGGCGGAGAAGTCCAGGAAGACGCGGAGTTAGTTGCCGTCTGCGAAGGCGAGAAGAGCGGCATCGTCATGGAGGTCTACACGGACCTTCCGGGCATGCAGATGTACACCTCGAACGGGATGGATTTCCCGCACGGCACGGACGGCGCGCATTACGGAAACCACCAGGCCGTCTGCTTTGAGACGCAGTACGCCCCGGACGCCATCCACCATCCGAATTTCGCGCAGCCGGTCGTAAGAGCCGGCGAAGAGCGGACTTCCCTCACGGTCTACCGCTTTTATACAAAGGAGAAATAACCATCCATAATGGGTAAGACCGTTTATATTGCAGAAAAGCCGAGTGTTGCGCAGGAATTTGCCCGGGTGCTGGGTGTGTCCGGCGCGCGGCGCGACGGCTATATCGAATCGGAGGACTGCATTATCACCTGGTGCGTCGGGCATCTTGTGACGATGAGCTATCCGGACGCCTATGATCCTTCTCTGAAGCGCTGGAGCATGGATACGCTCCCGTTCCTGCCGGAGAAATTCCGGTACGAGGTGATCGACGGCGTGAAAAAACAGTTCAATACGGTGAAGGGGATCCTCACGCGGAAGGACGTGGACACGATCTACGTCTGCACGGACTCGGGACGCGAGGGCGAGTACATCTACAGGCTCGTCCGGGAAATGGCGGGAGTCCGCGGAAAGCAGGAAAAGCGCGTGTGGATCGATTCCCAGACGAAAGAGGAGATCCTCCGGGGGATCCGGGAAGCCAAGGACGAGACCGCGTACGACGCGCTTTCGGACGCCGCCTACTGCCGCGCCCGGGAGGACTACCTCATGGGGATCAACTTCTCCCGCGCGTTAACGTTAAAGTTCGGACCGGTCATCAAAAGCACGCTGAAGTCGGACAGGGCGGTCCTTGCGATAGGCCGCGTGATGACCTGCGTGCTCGGCATGATCGTGAGACGCGAGCGGGAGATCCGGGACTTTGTGAAGACAGAGTTCTTCAAGGTGGCCGGGACCTTCATGGCCGGAAATACGCCGCTCACCATGGAGTGGCGCGTCACGGAGGATTCGAAGTACTTCGGTGACCCGAAACTCTACCGGGACTCAGGCTTTCTGACCCGAGAAAAGGCTGAGGAGCTCATCCGGTACCTCCTCACGGACCCGCCGGTTATGGCCGAGGTCGTTTCGAACGAGAAGAAGACCGAGAAAAAGAACCCGCCGCTCCTCTTTAACCTCGCGGAGCTTCAGAACGAGTGCTCTCGGCGGTTTAAGAAGACGCCGGACGAAACGCTCGCGATCGTCCAGGAGCTTTATGAAAAGAAGCTCGTGACGTATCCCCGGACCGACGCCCGCGTATTATCTACCGCGGCAGCCAGGGAGATCGGCGTGAATCTTAAAGGCCTCATGGGCTATGAGCCGCTCGCTAAGGAAGCCGCAGGGATCCTGGAACAGGGAAAGCATCGCGGGATCGAAAAGTCCCGCTACACGGACGATAAAAAGATCACGGACCATTACGCGATCATCCCGACGGGGCAGGGGCTTTCCGCACTCGGAAGGCTCGAGCCCGTAAAGAAGCAGGTCTACGACGTGATCGTCCGGAGGTTCCTTTCCATTTTCTACCCGGCGGCCGTCTATGAGAGGTATCAGGCAGAGGTCAAAAGGAAGACCGAGCATTTCTTCGCATCGTTCCGCGTGTTAAAGGATCCGGGCTGGCTTACAGTTGCGGCTCCCAATGCGGAGAAGGCGGGGAGCAGCGCGGGAAAAGGCAGCGCGGGAGACGAGGCTCCGGGTGAAGAGAGCATCGCGGACGCGAACGTCCAGGAGGCGCTGAAGGCGCTTAAGAAAGGAATGCTCCTTCCGGTAAAGTCGTTTGACGTCCGGGAGGGCGAGACATCGCCGCCGAAACGGTACACGTCCGGCAGCCTGATCCTCGCGATGGAGAACGCGGGACAGCTTATAGAGGACGAGGAGCTCCGCGCCCAGATCAAGGGCAGCGGGATCGGCACCTCAGCAACACGTGCGGAGATCCTCAAAAAGCTCGAAAATAACCGCTATATACAGATCAACAGGAAGACACAGGCCGTGTCTCCGGAACTCCTCGGTGAGCTCATTTTTGACGTTGTGGACGCGTCCATGGCGCAGCTTCTTTCCCCGGAGCTTACGGCCAGCTGGGAAAAAGGGCTGTCCTACGTCTCCGAAGGGAAGATCACTGAAGACGAGTACATGGAAAAGCTCCGCGGCTTTGTCGAGCGGAGGATCCGGACGGTCAAGGGGATCGAACGGCCCGAACTCATTTCGGGAAGGTTCCGGAAGGTCCTTCCGTATTACAAAAAATAACGGGAAATCCGGGAAGACGGGAGAAACGCTTTGGATATCATTGAAGAAGAGAAATCGTACGGCCATATCGGGAAGACGCGGCACATTACGATCTCAAGACGCGACACACTGATCAATGATTTCAAAAACAGTACGGTCCAGGGCCTCGTTTCGCTCCTCCTTTCCCTGGGCGCTCTTTTCATGGTCTTTTTCGGGATCTACAGGAGCTACCGGATGGAAGGCGCCGGCGGCTACGAGCTCGGGATCCTCATGATCCTTGCGCTCCTCTTTGCCGTGCTTTCCCTCCTGTTCGGCGTCCTCGGGCTCCGCAACAGGAAGAAGATCCGTCACTATATGGAAAAACGGGGCATCGTGATCAGCATCATCGTGATCCTCGGACTCATCGCACTGTTCATCACAGGGCTCGGCGCGTTTGAGGCGCTGAAGGGATAATGTATGAGAAGCCGTCTTGATCAGCTTGCAAAGGGAATCGTAGAATATGACGCTCCGGAGCTTATTGTGGAGCCTTCGGAGATCCGGGAGAATATCCTGCCGGGCAAGGTCTTCAGCTTTGAGCTCAGGCTGAGCTCGGAAAGGCTGTCCTCGCTCCACCTGTTTTTCCACTCGCTGAATCCGCGCGTGAAGGTGGTGAGGCAGCAGACCTCCGGAAAGGAGATCCACGTCGGGCTCGAGATCAGCACGATCGGCCTCTCGGCCGGGGACGTGCTTTCGGGGAAGATCGACATCGTCTATAACGGCGGGGAGATCACCGTTCCCTATGAGATCTCCATCGCGATGGTCTTCAACGGGACTGTTTATGACTTTAAAAATGTGGACGCGTTCGCGGAATTCGCGCTCAGGGAGCCGGACAAGGCCGCAGACATGTTCGGGCGGCGGGACTTCATCCGCATGCCCTTCCTTTCGGATATTTCCGCACGGGCCGTCTACCAGACGTTCAAGAGTGCTTCCGCCGATGACTCCGGCCTTTCCGCGTACCTTACCGCGCTCGGGAAGCCGGTCCCGGAATTCAGGAGCGTCCACGAGCTTGCCGCGGCAAAGGCTTCTCCCAAGCGGCGTGTACGTCCCGAAGGTACTTCCCAGGACGTCCTGAGGCTTCTGGATCTTGTCCTCACTTACGACCGGATCTCCCGCGGGAACGCCCCGTCTTCAGAGTCCCCCGATTTTGACGCGGAATTCACGCGCCTCATTGAAAACAACCGTGACAATACGCTCATGCGGCTCGGCGCCGCGTATTATTTCTTAAGCTCCGGCAACGAAAAGCGGGCCATAGAAATGCTTGTGGTCATCCAGGACCAGGTAAAGCGGGAGAAGAACGAAAAGCGCGGGAATTACGTGCTGTTCACGTATCTCACCGGCCTCATCCGGAATGACGCGGAATACATGAAGACCGCGTGCGAACAGGCACACCGGCTGTACTTTGAAAACGTCGGGTCCGCGTTTTACGCGTACCTTGAATACCGCATGAACCTTGCGGACAAGGCGCCCATTGCGGACTGCTACCAGTTCCTCCAGAGCCTTTCCCGCCGCAAGGTCCGGAGCACGGCCTTCCTCGAGGAGACGTGCTTCCTGTTCCAGAAGAACACGGCCTATGTGGGCAAGCTGAACGATCTCGAGATCCGTTCGATGCTCTTCGGACTCCGCCACGGCCTCATCGACCAGCAGACGCTCTTTGACCTCCTGTCGTGCGAGATCACGGACAGGGATCTCTTAAGCCTCTACCTTCTGGTCTTAAAGTGCGGCTACAAGCGTTTCCAGAACCCGGAGCTGCTGCAGGCGGTAGTGACCATTTATGTGAATGAAAGCGCGTTCGGGCCCAAATACTTCCCGTGGTACCGCCGCGCGGCGGCAGCGGGCATGGTAGTGAAGGGCATGAACGAGCTCTACCTCCAGTCCGTCCCGAAGGATTACGACGCACCCATCCCGCGGAGCATCGTGCTCTATTTCGGCTACGGCCGGATGCCGGAGCACATGCCCTGCGACACGCTCTACATGAACGTGATCACCTTCTACAGCGGAGACCAGGAGGTCTGGGATCTTTACAGCAGCAGGATCCGCCTGTACGCGCTTACGAAGATGCGGGGAGAAGACTACTCCGAGCAGCTGGTGCCCATCTACCGGTCGGTCCTTGAAGAAAAGAACCTGAACCCGGATACGGCGGCGCCCATGCTCCAGATGCTGTATCTCCGGCGGATCACCACAACGGTGCCGTCCCCGAGGAAGCTTATAGTCCACTATCCGCAGCTTCGCCAGGAAGCCGTCTACATCATGAAGGGGAGCTCGGTGCTGATCCCGGTCTTCAGCGAAAAAGTCGTGTATGCGGTCGAGGATATTGCAGGTTTCCGGCGGTCGGACAGTGGCCTTCGGTCGGTACAGCTTTTTGACGACCCGGAGCTTCGGACCAAGTGCATGTTTTACGTAAAGAATTCGCTCTTTACAACGCTTTCACGCCTTGACGACGTGCTGGACTCCGGTATTACGGACGACTATCAAGAGACGCTTGCGCGCTCCGTTATCCGGGAACAGAACCTGGATGAGCGCTACCGGGCGTTCCTCTATGCGGAGCTTGCTTCCTACGCGCTTCTCGCGGACAGGAACAGCGAGGACTTTTCCACATTCCTGCTGGACGCGGACCTGTCCGAGATGAACAGCAGGGAACGCGCGGACGTCCTTCAGACGCTCATAGGCACCGGATTTGTGGATTCAGCGTTCAAGCGCGGAAAGGAGACGGGCTTCGAGGTCCTCTCGGATACGGATCTCTTAAAGCTTCTCCGTCCCATCCTGAATAAGCAGGGCGATACGGAGGACGACGACCTCCTGTACCTCTGCCAGCTTCTCTACAGCAGGGGAAAGGCGGACAACCGCGTGATGGAATACCTCGGGAGCTGCCTGAATTCAGGGACGAAGGACCTGCTTTCGGTCTTAAAGGCACTTCGCGAGAAGCACATACCGACAGGCGACATGGTCATCCGGACCATGACCCAGATGCTTTACACCGGGGAGACCCGCGGGATCGAGGACTGCTTTGAGTGGTTCATGAGCGAGGCCCGCTGGGATGACCAGCTTTTCCGGGCGTATCTCGTATTCAGGAGCCACGGATACCTCTTAAACAGGCATCCGCTTACGGATACCGAATCGGAGGCGCTCAGGACGCATGCGAAGGAGCTTTCCACGGTGTCCGTCCTTGCGCTCCTCACGTGGTACGCAAAGACGAAGAGAGACATGACGGACGAAGACCGTGAGATCGTTGACATGCTTCTCACATGGGCGGCGGAGGAGGATATCGTTCTCAGCTGCTTTTCCGGGCTTTCAAAGCGCTTCGGGCTTCCCGAGGAGCTTGAGGGCCGCGCGTTCTTTGAATTCCGCGGGGAAAACGTGGAATCGGTCACCATGGTGGGAACCATCCTGCCTGACAGGAAGTTCTTCCAGAGAACGCTGACACGGGTGTACGGGCCCATCTTCGCAAAGAGCGTGGTCCTGTATCCCGGTGAATGGATCAATTACTATTACTCGGTCCGCTATGAGGACGGGACCACGGAAGAGCTGGAGGGCCCGGCCGTTACGCTGAACGCGTCAGGCTTCACGAGAAACAGCCGCCTTTCGGACGTCTCCGGGCTCACTGCCGGTGCGGAAAGCACGGATCTTAAGAGCAGCGCGGAATTTGTGAAGTCGCTCCTCTTAAAGGACGAGATGATCAGAGATATTTTCAGACAGTAACGAGGTAAACTATGGACCAGGGTCTTGTGATCGGGTACGATCTGTGCGACGACCATTGCCGGATCAGCTATTATGTGGACCAGCACGGTGAACCCGCGGACCTCGCTTTTTCAGACGAGGAGAATCCGTACCTTATCCACAATTCCATATGCAAGAAAAAGGGCGGCGATACGTGGCTCGTGGGAGAGGAGGCCTATGAAACGGCGCTCCTCGGAAGCGGCCAGATCGTCGATAAGCTCTTAAGGCTTGTTTCAATGGGCGGGAGCGCCACGTTTGAAGGTGTGAGCTATACCGCCGAGGAGCTGCTTTTCCACTTCCTTGATGAGACGCTTAAGATCCTTTACGAGGACCGGGGGACCAGCGAGGTCGCCATGCTCGTATTCACGATGCAGGAGCTCAACACGTCAGTCATGGACGCCGTGATCCGGTGTGTGAAAAGGCTTGGGATCGACCGGAAAAAGGTGCGGATCATAAGCCACACGGAAAGCTTCCTGTTCTACGTCATGAGCCGGCCGAGGGACCTCTGGACCAATATTTCCGTCCTGTTCGATCTTTCAGACGAATGCCTGAGCTATTACGAAATGAACGTCCAGCGGGGGCAGCAGCCGAACGCCGTACGTGCGTACCGGGCGTCCTTAAAGGAGGGCTTCAAGCCGAACATCATCGAAACGGAAGCCGGGCGGCGGATGGCGGACAACATCATGACGCAGTGCGTCGAACGGATGCTTTCGAAAAAGCAGATCTCAAGCGTTTTCCTGTCAGGAAGAGGCATGGACAACTGCCAGCGGTGGGGAGTGGAATTCTTAAAGAAGCTCTGCTACAGGCGGCGCGTGTTCTTTATCGAGAACCTGTTCGCGAAGGGCGCCGTGTATGAAGCTGCGGATCTCCTCCGGGAGAAGACGATGTATCCGTATATGATCCTCTGTGAAGGGAGGATCGGTGTGGTCATCACGATGGACCTCTGGCAGGGCGGCGCCGTAAAGACGCTCCGGCTTTCGGAGAGCGGAAGCAGCTGGTACGAGTCCAAGGAGGAATTCGACATCATTCCGGACAACGAGCCGGCGCTCATCCTGAAGGTACGGAAGGCCGGTGAAAGGTCTCCCCAGAACGTGGAAGTGCCGCTTACGGCGTTCTCCGGGTTTGAGAACCGGAAGACCAGGATCGGCGTAACGGTGCAGTTCACGTCCGAAAACACCTTTGAGGTCACACTGAAGGACAAGGGCTTCGGCGAGTTCCGGCGGGCAACGGACATCGTCACAAAGCACGAATACAGGATCGACACGGCCGTACGCAGCATGGACGGGGAAGCCTGAGACGTGAAGACGGAGGAATAATGGGACGCTTTTTATTATGCGGAAAGGAAGCGGCGCTTCCGTATGAAGTGGAGGAGATGGACCTCAGGCTTTATTCGGCCGAGGAGCTCGCCTGCTTCATCTATGACAACCTGTCTCTTATTGACGAGGACTTCATGGACAGCCGGCTGCTCCTGTTTATACGGGAAGAACTCGAGCTTACGGAGCTCTCGGACAAGCTGAAGGAGCTTAAGCTTCCGGACGAACAGGACGCGGCGCTTTTCCTGATCCTTTCGGCTACAGGCTACCACACGGAGGCCGAGCTGAACCAGTTTAAGGAACGGCTTGAGTGGAGGAAGCGGAAATCGGCGGAAGAGCGGCTTAAGGAAAAGGCGGACATCCTGTTCGACCGGGGACGTTACCACACGGCCGTACGCGCGTACCGCGAGCTTCTTTCGGGAAGCGCGGACGGAAGGATGCCGGAGGGCTTTTATGAAGCCGCGAAGGAGTCTCTCGCGAATGCCTGCGGACAGATGAGCGAGTTCGGGAACGCGGAAAAGATCCTCACTGAGCTCTTCCAGGAAAACGGCTCGGAGCGGGTGCTCCATAAGCTCTACGACACGTGCCGGCTTGCCGGGGATCCGTTCCCGGAGGAGCGGTTCGCGAAATTCGCGGACAGGTTTTCCTCATGGGCGCAGGACTTTGACGACCGGAAGGCTGCCATATCAGAGCTTATTTCTGAAGACCCCGTACTCGGGATGTTTGAAAAGGACGGGCCGGAGGCCCGGGAAGCCTTTAAGAAATACACAGAAACAAAAAAAGAAGAATACAGAAGCATGCTGGAGTGAAATTGAGATGAAGGAACTGCAGAAAACCTACGAACCGAAGGAAATCGAAGAAAAGCTGTACAAGCGCTGGGAAGAGAAAGGATATTTCCGCGCTCACGTGAACCCGGAAAAGACCCCGTATACCATCGTCATGCCGCCGCCGAACATCACGGGACAGCTGCATATGGGCCATGCAATAGACAACACGCTGCAGGACATCCTGATCCGCTGGAAAAGGATGCAGGGCTATGAAGCGCTGTGGCAGCCCGGTACGGACCACGCGTCCATCGCGACCGAGGCGAGGGTAGTGGAGACCATGCGGAAAGAAGGCATCACGAAAGAGATGATCGGCCGCGAAGGTTTCCTTGAACGTGCGTGGGCGTGGCGCGAAAAGTACGGATCGACCATCGTTTCCCAGTTAAAGAAGCTTGGCTCGAGCTGCGACTGGGAACGGGAACGCTTCACCATGGACGAGGGCTGTTCGGACGCCGTGAAGGAAGTCTTCGTGCGCCTTTATAACAAAGACCTGATCTACCGCGGTTCCCGCATGGTCAACTGGTGCCCGACGTGCCGGACCTCCATCTCTGACGCTGAAGTGGAATACGAGGAGCAGGACAGCTTCTTCTATCATCTTCTGTATCCGGTCAAGGAGACCGGAGAAATGCTGGAGCTTGCGACCACGCGTCCCGAAACGATGCTGGGCGACACTGCGGTTGCCATCAATCCCGACGATGAACGCTACATGCACCTCCACGGCTGCCACGTGATCCTGCCGCTCCTCAACAAGGAGATCCCGATCGTCCTCGATGAACACGCGGATAAGGAAAAGGGCACCGGCGTCGTGAAGATCACTCCGGCGCACGACCCGAACGACTTCGAGGTGGGCATGCGGCACGATCTTCCGAGAGTGCGCGTGATGACGTACGACGGCCATATGACCGGTGCGGAAAACGTTGAGGAGTCCGTGGAAGGCGAAGTGGAAGTGCTCGACTGCGGAAAGTACGCGGGGATGACCGCACTTGACGCACGGGCGGAGATCCTAAAGGACCTTGAAGCAGGAGGATACTTAAAGAAGGTCGAGCCCCTGAAGCATGAAGTGGGCACCTGCTACCGCTGCCACAGCACCATCGAGCCGATGATCAGCAAGCAGTGGTTCGTCCGGATGAAGCCGCTTGCGGAGCCGGCAATCAAGGCTGTCACGGACGGCAGGATCAGATTTGTGCCGGACCGCTTCACCAAGACGTACCTGAACTGGATGAACAATACGCGCGACTGGTGTATTTCGAGACAGCTGTGGTGGGGCCACCAGATCCCGGCATGGTACTGCGAGGACTGCGGCGAGACCATCGTCGCGAAGGAAGCGCCGGCTGTCTGCCCGAAGTGCGGCAGCACGCACCTCACTCAGGACCCGGATACGCTTGACACCTGGTTCTCCAGCGCCCTCTGGCCGTTCTCCACTTTAGGATGGCCCGAAGAAACGGAAGACCTCAGATACTTCTATCCCACGAACACGCTCGTGACGGGCTATGACATCATCGGCTTCTGGGTGAGCCGCATGATCTTCTCGGGACTCGCCTATACCGGCGATATCCCCTTTGATACGGTTTATATCCACGGCCTCGTGCGGGATTCGCAGGGACGGAAGATGTCCAAGTCCCTCGGAAACGGCATCGATCCTCTGGAAGTGATCGACCAGTACGGAGCGGACGCGCTCCGCATGATGCTGCTCACCGGCAACGCGCCCGGCAACGACATGCGCTTCTACTATGAGCGCGTGGAATCCTGCCGGAACTTCGCGAACAAGATCTGGAACGCCGCAAGGTTCATCATGATGAACATTGAGAAGGCGGAGATCCCCGAAGCGATGCCGGAGAACCTCACCCAGGCGGACCGCTGGATCCTGTCCCGCATGAATACGCTTGTCAGGGACGTGACCGAGAACATGGACAAGTTCGAGCTCGGCATCGCACTCGGAAAGACGTACGACTTCGCCTGGGACGAGTTCTGCGACTGGTATATTGAAATGGTGAAGCCGCGCCTGTATAATGATACGGACGAGACCAAGTCGGCGGCGCTCTGGACGCTTCAGACGGTGCTTAAGAACGTATTGAAGCTCCTCCATCCGTTCATTCCGTTCGTAACAGAGGAGATCTACACGAACTTAAGCGGTGAAGAGAGCATCATGATCTCTTCATGGCCGGTGTATTCGGAAGAGCTTCACTTTGCGGAAGACGAACGCGACGTTGAGATCCTGAAGGAAGCGGTCCGGAAGGTCCGTGCCCTCAGGACGGACATGAACGTTGCGCCGTCCCGGAAGGCGGCAGTCTATGTGGTATCCGGAGACCCGGACATCCGCAGGATCTTCGAGCACGGCAAAAACTTCTTCGCGACGCTTTCCTACGCCTCCGAGGTGTTCATCCGTGAGGACAGGGAAGGCATCGACTCAAAGGCCGTGTCCGCCGTGACCGCGGACGTCACGCTTTACATCCCGCTGTCAGACCTTGTGGACGTTGAAAAGGAGCGTGAGCGCCTCACGAAGGAGAAGGAGCGGCTCATGAACGAGCTCCGCCGTTCGGACGCGATGCTCACGAACGAAAAGTTCCTGGCAAAGGCTCCCGAAGCCAAGATCAAAGAAGAGCAGGACAAGCGCGCCGGGTATGAAGTGATGCTCCGGCAGGTGGAAGAAAGGCTAAGTGCACTTTAATGGCAGAACTGGATTTCGATAAAATCGAAGCGACCATCAAAAATTCAGTGGACGGGCTGGAGCGCGTCCTGAACAGCCTGTCCGCTTCCGGGATCAAGATCGCGAAAACAGGGACCGCGGGGTCACAGGCACGGACGAAGAAGCCGGAAACCTACCTGAAGGACAACCCGCGGAGGGTCGTTCCGAAGCTTTACAGGGACGTGACCTCTGAAGAGAATTCGGGTACTGTCAGGACGATCCTGGGCGCCGGCCTTACCGCGGCGGGCGGGATCTTCAGCATCAGCACCATCGGCATGATCGTGTCCGGCGTTTCGGCGTTCTCTCTGATAGGCACCGGCTTCCTGGCAGGGCTTCTCCTTGCGGGCGGCCTTTACAACTTTTTCAAGGGCCGGAAGAAAAAGAAGCTGGCGCAGCGGTTTAAGGAGTACGTGCTGATCATCGGAAACAAGACGGTGATATCCGTAAAAGAGCTCGCAAAGCAGACCGGCTATTCCGAAAGCGAAGTGCTGGAGGATCTCCGGGAGATGATCCGTCTCCGCTGGTTCACGCAGGGCCACATGGACAACGAGGGCAAGGAGCTCATTACTTCGGACGACACGTATAAGAACTACCTTATGCTTCTCGAGAGGCAGCCTGAGCTCATGGCCCAGCAGGAGCAGCAGATGAAGGCGGAAGGGCTCGAGGGCTTTACTTCGGAAGGCGCGGCCATCGTTCGCCAGGGCGAGGAGTATTTAAAAAAGATCCAGCAGATGAACGCGGAGCTTCCCGGAGTCGAGATCACGGAGAAGCTGCAGCGCCTGGAGAGTGTGATCCGGAGTATCCTTTATGAAGTCAGGAAGCAGCCGGGGTCCGCAACGGATCTCCGGAAGCTCATGAACTATTATCTCCCGACCATCTGGAAGCTTCTCGAGACATATAAGGAGATCGACGACCAGGTGGTAGTCACGGAGCAGATGCAGAAGACCAGGCTGGAGATCGAAGAGACCATCGACACCATCAACAACGCGTTTGAAAACCTGCTTGAGCAGCTTTTCAGAAATAAAGCGTGGGACGTGTCCTCAGACATTTCGGTGCTGAACACGATGCTCGCGCAGGACGGTATCAAGGATACCGCATTCAATATCAATCAAGTAAAAGAGGAGGTCCAGTAATGAATGAGGAACTGAAGGAATTGAATGCCAGCATTCCCACACTGACATTCGGCGATGCTCTCGCGGAAGCAAAGCCTGCCGAGGCCGCAGCCGAGCCGCAGAAGGAAGAATCAACGCTCCAGATCAATCTTGATGATTCTGTGCTGACGGAGGAAGAGAAGAAAGCCGTTGAGCAGTTCACCTCCTCCATCGATCTGCGCAACACCCAGGGCATCCTGGAATACGGCGCCGGCGTCCAGAAAAAGATGGCTGATTTCTCCCAGGAGACCCTGGACCAGGTCCGCACGAAGGACCTCGGGGAGATCGGCTCGCTTCTGACCAGCGTGGTCGCGGAAGTCAAGGGCTTTGACGACAGCACGGAGCAGAAGGGCATCTTAGGCCTTTTCAAGAAGGGCAAGAACAAGGTCGAAAGCATGAAGGCCAGCTATGACAAGACCGAGGCCAACATCACGAAGATCTGCGACAGCCTGGAAGGCCACCAGATCACCCTTTTAAAGGACGTTGCGACGCTCGATAAGATGTACGACCTTAACATGGCTTCGTTCAAGGAGATCACGATGTACATCCTGGCGGGCTCCAAGAAGCTCGAAGAAGTGAGAAACGGCGAGCTCAGGGAGCTTCAGGAGAAGGCACAGGCAAGCGGCAAGACCGAGGACGCGCAGGCGGCGCAGGACCTTGCGGAGCAGTGCAACCGTTTTGAAAAGAAGCTCTATGACCTGGACCTCACGAGGACCATCTCCCTTCAGACCGCGCCGCAGATCCGTCTTCTCCAGAATACGGACACGCAGATGGCTGAGAAGATCCAGTCCGTTATCGTGAACACCATCCCGCTCTGGAAGAACCAGATGGTCATCGCCCTCGGCATCGCGCACTCCACGGAAGCGATTGAAGCGGAGAACGCCGTGACCAACGCGACCAACGAGCTCTTAAAGAAGAATGCGGAGAACCTGCATCAGGCCAGCGTCACCGCAGCCAAGGCGAATGAGCGCGGTATTGTGGACCTGGAGACCCTGAAGCACACGAACCAGCAGCTCATCAATACGCTCGACGACGTCATGAAGATCCAGAAGGAAGGCCGTGCCGCACGCCAGAACGCGGAGCAGGAGCTGCGCCGCATGGAGGACGAGCTGAAGGGCAAGCTGATCGAAATGAGCAGAAGATAAAATCTGCTTGCAATTGTTTTCGGACTGTGCTATACTTCCATGGTTTGAATAAGTGGATGTTCCGCTGTACTGTAAACGGGGAGCTCACGCGGAAGACTGCCCCGCGAAAGTAGTAAGAATGTCTGAAATGAGGAGGACTCGAATGAACGAGATCATCAGAAAGATCGAAGAGGAACAGTTAAAGGCTTCTGTCGACAAGTTCTCCGTGGGTGACACGGTGCGTGTTCACGCAAAGATCAAGGAAGGCAACCGCGAGCGTATCCAGATCTTTGAAGGAACGGTAACGAAGAGACAGAACGGCGGCGTGCGTGAGACGTTCACCGTGAGAAAGATCTCCGGCGGCGTAGGCGTTGAAAAATCATGGCCCCTGCATTCACCCAGCGTGGAGCGCATCGAGGTCGTCCGCTACGGCAAGGTCCGCCGCGCTAAGCTTTACTACCTGAGAGAAAGAACAGGAAAAGCTGCCAAGGTCAAGGAACTGGTTCGTTAAGAGATGAGAAAGCACTGCAGCAATGTAGTGCTTTTTTCTCTTCAGGGCTGACGTTATGAAGAATAAGATCTATCTATACGAAGACCGCGGGGTCTTCTCCAGGATCCTGGAGACGCTTACGGAAGTGATGGTGGTGGCGGCGCTCGGGCTGTTTTTGGCCCAGTACCTGTTCCTGTCCGCATCCACAGTGAGCAAATCCATGGAGCCAACCATCGAGCCGGAGTCGACCGTATTCATTGACCGGATCGTCTACAGCATGAAGGCGCCGGAGCGCTTTGACGTGGTCGCTTTCTCGCGAAGCGGGACGTCCCTCGAACGGGACGTGCTGATCCGCCGGGTGATCGGCCTGCCGGGAGAGGAAGTCAGGATCTCGAAAGGGGTCGTGTACATCAACGGCCATAAATTGGACGTGTCCAGATACACCTCCGAGATCACCTCTGACGGGATCGCGGGCGACGGGCTCCTGCTTGGGGAAAACGAGTATTTTGTCCTGGGAGACACGCCTGCGAACAGTGAGGACAGCCGTTCGAGCACCATCGGCGCCATCGACCGGGAGCTTCTTATAGGGAAGGTCTGGCTCACCGTGAAGTCGGTCACAGAGCTCAGGCTGATCCGGTAGTCCGGTGTTACCCGGAATTTTTTCAACAGCATTAAGGAATCTGCATGAACGATATCAGAATCAGAGACATACTTGAGGCTTCCTCGGGGACGCTTCTTCAGGGTGACCCGGAGCTTTCGCTCCATGCGGTCACAACGGATTCGCGCGAGGTCCCGGAGGACGCGCTCTTCGTAGGGATCGTTGGCGAAACCATGGACGGGAACCGCTTCATGGGATCGGCCGTAGAGCACGGCGCGAAAGCGGCCATGATCTCGGACCGTGGCGTTTACGATGCCTGGCATGAGGCGCACCCCGGTGACAAAGACACCGCGGTGATCCTTGTAAACGATACCACGGACGCCATCCAGAAGACCGCCAAAATGGCGCGGCTTAAGCTGAAGCTTCCCGCAGTGGGCGTCACGGGGTCTGTCGGAAAGACGACCACGCGTGAAATGATCGCCTGCGCGCTTTCCGCTGAGAAAAAGGTCTACCGTACCGGGAAGAACTACAACAACTGGCTGGGTGTGCCGCTTACTCTTCTGGAGCTTTCGGACGACTATGATATAGCAGTCCTGGAACTTGGCCTCAATGTCCGGGGTGAGCTCGGGCTCATTTCCTCGCTGTCGAATATCGATACGGCGGTCATCACGAACATAGGCACCGCGCACCTTGAGTTCTACGGGACGCGGGACGAGCTCACGCGCGAGAAGTTCACCATCACGCGTGGCTTCCGCGAGGACAACCCGCGGGAAAAGCTCATGATCTTAAACGGCGACGACCCTTATCTCCGGAAATACTGCGGCCTTACGGGCTATCCTTACGTCTTTTACGGAAGCGCAGCGGACTGCGCGTACCGGTATGAGAACGTCCGGATGGAGGGCGGGAAGTACGTCTTCGATTTCTGCCATGAGGATCTCAGGATCCCCGTGACCCTGTCCGTTCTGGGCGTACACAACGTGATGAACGCCGTGGCAGCGCTTGCAGCGGCGGACCACTACGGAGTGGACCTTCAGAGGGCAGCGGAGGCGCTCGCGTCCTACAAGGGCTTTAAGTCCCGCCTTGAGCCGCACGAAAAGGACGGGTGGCTGCTCATCGACGACACGTATAACGCATCCCCTGACAGCATGAAGGCGGGGCTCCGCGTCCTTCACGACCTCCCGAAGGAAACGGGCGGACGGCGCATTGCAGTGCTCGGAGACATGCTGGAGCTCGGGGACGGCTCACCTGATTACCACTATGAAGTAGGCGCGTACGCCGCCGGCCTCGGGATCGATCTCTTCATGATGCGCGGGACGGACATCCTGAACGCGAAAAGGGCGATCCTTGAGCGCGCTCCCGGGACGGAGATCCGTGTTTTCCCGGACCTCACGCCGCTTATTGCGGCGCTCCGTATGGAGCTTAAGCCCGGCGATATCGTATATGTGAAGGCATCCCATTATACCGGGATCCACCGCGTGACGGAGGAGCTTGTCGGAAGTGACGGAGAGCAGTAAGAAAAAATTAGTGATCGTTGCCGGGCCCACAGCGGTCGGGAAATCCGGCGCGGCAGTTGCACTGGCAAGGGAAATCGGCGGGGAGATCATCTCCGCTGATTCCATGCAGGTGTACCGCGGCATGGACGTAGGCTCCGCGAAGATCCGTGAAGAGGAGATGCAGGGGATCCCGCATCACCTGATAGACGTACTGGACCCTGCGGAAGAGTTCAACGTCACTGTGTTCAAGGAGCTCGCGCTCCGGGCAATGGAAGAGATCTGCGCGAACGGGCACATCCCGATAGTTGCCGGCGGCACCGGCTTCTATATCCGCGCGCTGCTCTATGATACCGCGTTTACGGAGAACGACACGGACAAGACCTACCGGAATGAACTCATGGCGCTCGGGAAGGAAAAGGGCGCCGCGTACCTGCACGGGATGCTAAGGGAACTGGACCCCGCGTCCGCGGATGCGATCCATGAAAACAACATGAAGCGCGTGATCCGCGCGCTGGAGTTTTACCACGATACGGGAACGCCTATTTCAGCGCACAACGAAGAGGAGCGGAAAAAGCCGAGCCCGTACGATTTCCGGTATTTTGTGATGACGATGGACCGTGCGAAGCTTTACGCGCGGATCGACGCCAGAGTGGACAAAATGATGGAGGACGGGCTTCTTTCCGAAGTCACGGCTCTCCGGAATTCGGGGATCCCCCGGTCCGCCGTGTCCATGCAGGGGCTCGGATATAAGCAGCTCCTTGCGTACCTTGAAGGAGAGACGACGCTGGATGAAGCCGTTTCAGCCATAAAGCAGGAGACAAGGCATTTCGCAAAAAGGCAGCTGACGTGGTTCCGGCGGGAGCCCGACGCCATCTGGGTCGACACTGAGAAGGAGAGTCTTTTAGATGTATACAACGCTTGGCATTTCACCTGAGGTCGTCAGGCTTTCTGAAAAGGTGGAGCGGAAGCTCGCGGAGAGATTTGAAACGATCGACCGGACCGCGGAATACAACCAGCTGAAGGTCCTTCACGCGATGCAGAAGAACCGCCTGCAGGAGTCGCATTTTGCGGCCACCACGGGCTACGGCTACAACGACGCGGGCCGGGAGACCCTGGAGAAGATCTACGCGGACGTTTTCCACACGGAGAAGGCGCTTGTCAGGCCGCAGATCACCTGCGGCACCCATGCTCTTGCCACGGCGCTTTTTGCATGCGTCCGTCCCGGCGATGAGATCCTCTCTCCCGTAGGGCCCGTCTATGACACGCTGCAGGAGGTGATCGGGATCCGGGAGAGCATCGGGTCCTTAAAGGAGTGGGGCGTTTCCTACAGGGAGTGCGCGCTCCTTCCGGACGGCGGCTTTGACTATGACGCGATCCGGGAAGCGGTCAATCCGCATACGAAGCTTGTGGAGATCCAGCGGTCCAAGGGCTATCTCACAAGGCCGACGTTTTCTCCGGAAAAGATCGGGGAGCTCATCCGCTTCGTGAAGGGGATCAAGCCGGACGTCCTTATTATGGTGGACAACTGCTACGGGGAATTCGTGACGCGGGACGAGCCGTCTGATTACGGCGCGGACATGGTGGTCGGGTCTCTTATCAAGAACCCCGGCGGGGGGCTGGCGCCCATCGGCGGATATATCTGCGGTACGGAGGAATGCGTCAATGCCTGCGCGTACCGGCTGTCCGCTCCGGGCCTCGGACAGGAGGTCGGCGCGAATTTAGGCCTTCTTCCGAGTCTTATGGAAGGACTCTTCCTGGCGCCCACTGTTACGGCTTCGGCCCTTAAAACAGCCGTTTTTGCGGCAAATATGTACGAAGAGCTCGGGTTCCCGTGCTTCCCTTCGGGCGATGCGGAAAGATTCGACATCATCCAGGCGGTCACGCTTGGAAGCCCGGAAGCCCTGAAGGCGTTCTGCTCAGGGATCCAGCTGGCGGCGCCCGTCGATTCCTTCGTCACCCCGGAGCCCTGGGACATGCCCGGCTATGACGATCCGGTCATCATGGCAGCCGGCACCTTTGTCTCAGGCTCATCTATTGAGCTTTCCGCGGACGGGCCCCTGCGCCCGCCCTACAACGTCTACTTCCAGGGCGGCCTTACGTGGTTCCACGGGAAGTACGGGATCATGCGCTCCGTGGAAGAACTTAAGAGAGCGGGAGTTGTAAAACTCCATGGGATATGATAAACTGTTAGAATGGTTCCGGTCCTGTGGCAGGATCGGAGGCGAACTTGGGTAATTCAATGAAGGAGCTGCCTGAAAGCATCCGCCCGTATGAAAAATTCATGCGGTACGGAGAAGAGGCACTGGATGACGCGGAGCTCCTTGCGGTCATCCTGCGTTCAGGCACTAAGGACGAAAACGTGGTTGAACTCGCACGGAAAGTGCTTAACGCATGCGGCGGAACGCTTGCGGGACTCAACCGGCTCACTGAAAAGGAGCTCACGGCCATCCCCGGGATCGGGAAGGTCAAGGCCATCACGCTGAAATGCGTGATGGCGGTATCGGTAAGGGCCGCGCGGTCGGCCTACGCGGCGTTTCCGGACATGTCGAGCCCTGGAAAGATCGCGGAATGCTTTATGGAGGAAATGCGCCACGAAGACCGCGAGCAGGTCCGCGTCCTGTTCCTGAACGGAAAGAGCAGGCTCATTGCGGAAAAGGTCCTGTCGCTCGGCGGAGTGAATGCCGCGCCGGTGCCCGTCCGGGAGATCCTCTCGGAAGCGCTTTCGAAGGACGCGGTAAACATGGTGCTCCTCCACAACCATCCGAGCGGGGATCCCGAGCCCTCGGAGGCGGATTTTGAAGCAACGGAAAGGCTGATCCTGGCGGGGAAGCTGATGAACATCCCCCTCCTGGACCACATCATCATAGGAGACCTTCAGTATCTGAGCTTCAGGGAGAAGGGTTATATCACTTGAGCTTATTTGCGAGTATCGGAGAATTTATCAAAAAGCGGATCCTGAGCCATCTCACACCCAAGATGGCTCTCATCGCCGTGGTTTCGGTCTGCGTGATCCTGCTCATGCTCCAGTATTTCAGGAGAGAGGACGCTGTGTCTCCCCTTTCCATAGCGGGTGTTGTTGTGATCCCGTTCCAGGAGGGAGTGAACAAGGTCGGTTCCGTGCTCTTTAAAAGCGAGCAGGACAGGCTGTCCCTTTCGGAAGCGAAGGAACGGATCAGCGCGCTCGAGCAGGAGAACCTTGAGCTTCTGAAGAAGCTTGAAAACATGAACCAGACCGCGCTCGAAAACACGGAGCTCCGCGGGCTTTTAAAGGCCACGGAGCAGTTCCCGGAATTTGAGATGGAGGCGGCGCTTATTATCGGCAACGACGGTGTGAACAGCTTTGAGCGCTTTACCATCAACAAGGGGACGGCGGACGGGATCCGGACCGACATGAACGTGATCAACAAGGACGGGCTTATCGGAATCGTCACCTATACAGGGCTCAATTATGCGGTAGTGACGTCCATCATAGAGGACGGCATGAACGTTTCCGCCATGACCCGGACCGGACACGACAACTGTATCGTGACCGGGGACCTTTCGCACAGCGGCACCGGGACGCTCCTTCTTACGAATGCGCGGAGCGACGTGGACCTTACGAAGGACGGCGCGCTTGTGACGTCGTTTATTTCGGACAAGTTCCTGCCGGGGCTCCTCATCGGCTATGCCGGGGACGTCACGGTGAATGCAGGCGGGCTCACAAAGAGCGGTACGGTCACTACCGCGGTGGATTTTACAAGGCTCAGCGAGGTGCTGGTCATCACGACGCTTCGTGAAGAGCTTAAGGAGACGGAGGGCGGAAAATGAGCGGACTTAAGCGTTTTCTTGTGATCGCGGTCTCGGTCGCCTTTGCGTTTCTTTTACAGTGCATCGTCCTTCCGAAGATCCCGAACCTGATCGCGGTGCCCAACCTCCTTCTCGCGGTGGTGCTCACTACAGGGTTCCTGTTCGGCAAGGTCCGGGGGTTATTTACAGGTGTGGTCTGCGGGCTTCTTCTGGATATTCCCGGAAGCGGCGTACCGGGCTTCTATACGCTGATCTTTTCGCTGCTCGGCTACGGGGACGGCGTCCTTTCCGAGCACATGGAGTCCGAGCTGATCCCGGTGCTTTACGTGCTCCTTCTTGTAAATGAGGTGTGCTGCCACGCCTATGTATACGTATTCTCGTTCCTCATCCGGAAATCCTTCTCATTCCTGCCGTACGTGACGCAGGTCTTTGTTCCGGAGATCCTTCTGACCATGGTCTTTTTCCTGCCGTTATACGGTCTCCTGATCCTTGCGGCCAGGAAGTGGGACCTGAAGGTGAATAAGGGAGAAGTCAAGGTTGTATAACAGTTTTCTGGAATCTGTCAAAAAGATCTTTTCCAAATTCTTCGGAAACCGCATCGTGGTTCTGGGGTTTTTTCTCATGCCCCTGATTGCGGTGCTGGTCATCCGCCTTTTCCAGCTCCAGATCGTCCGCGGAAGCGAATACTATGAAAACTACGTCAACACGACCCGCAAAGAGGTCAGCATCCCGGCGCTCCGTGGCAATATCTATGACCGGAACGGCGTGCTGCTTGCCGGAAACCGCGTCGTGTACAGCGTGACGCTTACGGATGAGGAATACTACAGCAAAAAGGACGGGTCGTACAACGAGATGCTGCTCCGGCTGATCCGGATCCTGGAGAGGTACGGGGCAGAGCCTGTCACCACCATTCCCGCAGTCATTTCGGACTCCGGGGAATTCGTCTTCAGCGGCTCGGAGAGCCGGATCCGGAGATTCATCCGCGACGTTTACGGCACTCAAAGGATCGAAAACCGGCGGGAGCAGGGGGAGGACCCCTACGAGGACGACGCGGAAACGGTCATGGCCTACCTCATGAAGGGCCTTTATAATTTCACGAGCTCCTGGCCCAATGCGGAGAACGTTTCGAAGGAAGACGCGCTCCGGATCTGCAACATCCGGTACGCGCTTGCGGCCACTGCCTTTACGCGCTACATTACGACCGCCATCGTCTCGGATATTTCAGAGGAGCTCATGGCGGCAGTCCTTGAGAGCAAGAACGACCTTGTGGGCGTCAGCGTGGAAGAGACCTATGAGCGGGTCTATTACAACAGCGAGTGCTTCTCGAGCATTTTAGGCTACGTAGGCTCCGCGACCATAGAGGAGATCGACGAGCTGAACGCCGGGGGCGGCGATTACATCGCCGGCGACCTGGTCGGCAAGGAGGGCATCGAAAGCGCCTATGAGAGCTATCTCCAGGGCACCAAGGGCAGCAAGCTGATCTATGTGAACAACAAGGGCATCATCATGTACGAGGAGGTCCTCACGGAGCCCACCCAGGGACAGGACGTCTACCTGTCCGTGGACGCGAACATGACCATCGCGACGTACAACGTGATGGAGCAGCAGCTGGCCGGCATCATAGTGAACCACCTGTACATCGGCACGGACTATGACCCGGAGATCGCGTATGAAAACAGTGAATACCTGATCCCCATCCGCGACGTGTACTTCCAGATGATCAACAACAACATCCTTTCCATGAAGCACATGGAGGCGGAAACCGCAAGTACCGTGGAGAAAAGGATCTCCGCGAGGATGGAAGCGCGGAAGGCGGAGGTCGTTTCGAGTCTCCGGGCAATGCTCGAAAACCGGGGGACCAGGATCTTAAACGACATGGACGAGTACGAGCAGGCCTACACGTCGTATCTCTATAGTTATCTCCTCGGCAGCGGGTACCTGGTCTCTTCGAACATCGAATACGGCGATGAAATGTACGCGTCGTGGAAGGCGGGAGAGACTTCGTTCCCGACGCTTCTTCTGTACGCACTGAAGAACGGCTGGGTCGACATGTCGAAGATCGGGGACGAGTCCCGGTACAACACGGTGGATACCTGCTACGAATACGTCACGGAGATCCTGCTTTCCGAGATCTCGAAGCAGTTTGGCGACTTTGACAAGCTGGTCTACGATGAACTGATCCACACGGACGTGATCTCGGGCTGTGAGATCGGCCTTGCGCTCCTTGACCAGGGCGTGCTCGAGAGCAGCCGTGACGACGTTGCGCTTCTTTCCGGCGGCACAAACGAGGACGCGTACAATTTCTTTAAGTCCAAGATCACGTCGATGGAGCTTTCTCCTTCGCAGATCGCACTCGACCCGTGCTCCGCGGGACTTGTCCTGACAGATCCGAACACGGGCGAGCTTCTGGCCGTGGTCTCTTACCCCGGCTATGATTCGAACCAGATCAACAATTCCGCCTACTACAGCAGCCTCCTGAACGACCTGTCCAGCCCCCTGTACAGCCGCGCGACGCAGTCTCGGCTCGCTCCGGGCTCCACCTTCAAGATGGTGACGGCCACGGCCGCTCTGGAGGGCGGCTATGTGGGGCAGCTCGAGGAGCTGCACTGCGAAGGTATTTACGACAAGCTGGACCATCCCAGATGCTGGATCTACCGTCTGGAAGGCGGCGAGCACGGCTTCCTCAACATGGTGCACGCACTGGGACAGTCCTGCAACTGCTTCTTCTATGAATGCGGCTACCGCTTCAGTACGAACGCGAACGGGCAGTACAGCCCGTCCTTAGGCGTAGGCGTCATCAACAAGTACGCGGAGATGTACGGCTTCGGCACGAAGACCGGGATCGAATGCGCGGAGAACGTGAGCGTCCTTACGACGGAGCTTCCCGTTACGTCCGCCATCGGCCAGGGTACCTTCGCGTTCACTACCATCTCGCTGGCACGCTATATTACGGCGCTGGCATCGTCGGGCAACGTCTATGAAATGAAGCTGCTTCAGAGGATCGCGGACAGGGAAGGAGTGACGGTCCTTTCCCACGAGCCGGTGATCCAGAACAAGCTGAATTTCAGCAATGAGACCTGGGACATCCTGCACGAGGGCATGTATACGGTGGTGCACGACGGCGGCTCCCGGAACGGGGACTTCTCCGGGCTCCGGTACGATTACGCCGCGAAGTCCGGCTCCGCACAGGAGAACCGGCTCCGCGCCGAGCACGGCTGGTATGTGACCTACGGTCCGTATGACGAGATCCAATACGCCATGGCAGTACAGATCCCGAACGGCTATTCCTCCGGCAACGCCGCCCTCATTGCGAAGGGCGTCTACGAGTACCTGGAGGGCGATATCACGCTGGCGGAGATCCTCGAGAACTCCGCGTCCAGCGGCAGTGTTAACGATATTCTTGACTAAATCTTTTGGAGGACGATATGGGAGAGATCATTTCGGTCACCGCAGGCAAGGGCGGTGTCGGAAAATCCGTGATCGCGGCCAATCTGGCCGCGGCCATGCATACACTCGGCAAACGGGTGATCCTGGTGGACGCGGACGCGGGAAACGCCGCCGCGGACCAGATCCTGGGCGTCAGGGACCGTGTGGTCTACAGTATCCTGGACGTCCTGGAGGGCAGCTGCACCATCATGAAGGCTTTGGTGCGTGTGGGAGAGGGAGATACGTTTCTGCTTCTCCCGGGCTCGCAGGTGAGGGTGGAATCCGCCCTTATCAAGGACCGCATCGCAAAGCTTCTCAGGCTGTTCCGGGATAAATTTGATGCGGTGATAGTGGATGCGGGAAACTGCCCGGGAGCGCTTTCCGAGGAGATCCTCATGATGAGCTACCGCATCGTTTTTGTAATGACGCCTGACGCACTGTGCGTACGGAGTTCCGGAAAAGCGCTCCGGAGGCTCCGGGACATCAAGCCGGACACGACCAGCCTGATCCTGAACCAGATCCGCATCGATCTCGTGAAATCCGGGGTCATGCCCATGCCGGAAAAGGTGATCCAGGACAGCGGGCTGCCGCTTCTTGGGGCCATTCTTTATGATGATGAGATCCTCGCGTCTGTGCAGAAGGGCGTCCATGTTGTCAATGTGAAATCTGTCGGCTGCAGGGAGTTCCTGAACTCAGCCAGAAGGCTTGAGGGAGAGGATATCCCCGTGGTCCTGAAAGGAAAACCGTAACGAATGCTTGGAACGATCAATGAAGAGCGGTTCCGGCTGAGAGACCTGAACTTCAGGCTGATCATTTATGTGATCGTACTCAGCATGATCGGGATCCTGGTCGTCTATTCCGCGACCATCAATGAAAAGAGCACGTCCCTGGTCAGCACCTACGTCAAACAGATCATGGGTGTAGGCGCGGGGATCATTCTGATGATCGCCGTTTCGATCCTGGACTACAAGAAAATGCTCCGCCATGCATGGATACCGTACGTATTCGCGATCCTGCTCCTCGTGTACCTGCTTCTTTTCGGCCGGGAGATCTACGGCGCGAAGCGCTGGTACTATTTCCCGCTTCTCGGGACCATACAGCCTTCGGAGTTCGCGAAGCCGGCACTGATCTTTTTCCTCGCCTTTGTGGCAAGCAGGCTGAAGGAGAAGATCAGCGCGGTCTGGGGGATCCTTCTGTTTTTCCTGTCCGCCATGCCGTTAGTGTTCCTTGTCATTAAGGAGCCGGACCTTTCGACCACCATCATGCTGCTGCTGATCACGGTGTGCGCACTGTTTATTGCAGGCGTAAGCTACAAGTGGATCGTCGCGTTCATCCTGATCATGATCCCGGTATGCATCTTTGCGGTCATCATGGTATACCAGCCGGAGCAGACGTTATTGAATAAGGTCCTGGAGCCTCACCAGGTGGAGCGCATCAATGCGTACTTTTTCCCGGAGCAGTTCCCGGAGAAGGTCTACCAGCAGAGCACGTCTGTCATGGCCATCGGTTCAGGCGGGCTCTTCGGCAAGGGGCTTAATACGTCTTCTCTGGAATCCGTGAAGAACGGAAATTTCCTTTCCGAGGAATCCTCGGACTTCATCTTCGCGGTCATAGGAGAGGAGCTCGGCTTCTTCGGCAGCTGTGTGATCATCCTGCTGGTCGCGCTCATCGTGTTCGAGTGCTTCCACACGGCGGCGCGCTGCAACGATACGACCGGAAAGATCATCGCGGGGACCGTTGGCGCCATGTTCGCCTTGCAGAGCTTTATCAACATGGGTGTAGCGCTTCTGCTGCTCCCGAATACCGGCATACCCCTGCCGTTTGTGAGCGCCGGCATGAGCTCGCTTTTAAGCTCGTTCCTGCTGATCGGCATGGTGCTCAGCGTGAGTCTGTGGGGAAGAAAAAGTAAGAGAGGATCTTTCTCGTGAAGAGAACAGTGCTTTTCATCATACTTTCAGGAATACTCCTTCTTTCCGCATGCGGAAAAAAAGAGGAGATCGCCGGGACGGAGTTCTATCGCGAAGACGTGATCGGGCCCATGACGTCCGGCGTGGGAGTGAACGGCCGGATCGCGCCGGTGTCCGAAGGGCTTGCCGTTATCCTGTCCGAGGACATTTATGACCCGGATTATGTGGCCGTTCCGACGTCCCTCCTCATCCGGGAGAATACGCATGACGTCCTGTATTCAAAGGGCGCGCTCAATAAGATCTATCCCGCCAGCATGACGAAGTGCATGACGGCGCTTCTTGCGATCGAATATTTCGGGGACCTCGATACCCCTGTAACCGCCGGCGACGAAGTTTATGAAGGTATCTCGGACAGTTCGTCGCTTGCCGGGATCACGCCGGGGATGACGTTTACCGTAAAGGACCTCTTGACGGCGCTTCTGCTTCCTTCAGGAAACGATGCCGCGAACGTCCTTGCCGCAGCCGTTTCCGGGAGCGTCACGGAATTTGTCGCACTCATGAATGCACGCGCCAAAGAGCTCGGCATGATCAACACGCGTTTCGCAAACCCGAACGGGCTGCACGACGCGAACCACTATACGACCGCGTACGACCTGTATCTCCTTATGCGCGCCTGCATGGAAAAACAGGCGTTCCGGGAAGCCGCCGGACTTTCCGAAGGGAGCATCACCGGGAATCTTCCGGACGGCTCACAGACAACGCTGTCCTTTAAAAGCACGAATTCCTACGCGCGCGGCTTCACGATCCCGCCCGAAGGAGTCCGCTATCTTTACAGCAAGACCGGGTATACGGAGCAGGCGGGAAGGTGCATCATCAGCGTTTTTGAGGATACGAAAAAGAACACGTACATTGCCGTTTCCGCCGGCGCAAAGACGTACGACGAGCTGTATCTTGAGACGAATGCCCTGCTCGCGATCATCGGACAGGACTGAGTTTATTAAGAGATGGAAGAGGACGAAAGACTGAAAGAGCAGAATAAGATCATCGGAAACGCCAGGCTGCGGCCGCCGATCACCTTCATGACGGTGGTTTTCGCGCTGATCCTGGTGTATCTTGTGGTGCAGACCATCCTGCTCGCGACCCGGGACCGGATCCAGGCCTACGAGGTGGGCACGCCGGTCAGCGACAATGTTTCCGGGAGCTATACGGGGATCGTCCTCCGTGAAGAGCATGTTTCCGTGGCGCCGGAGGGCGGGTACGTGAGCTGCTTTTCAGTGAACGGAGAACGCTTAAGCTCCGGGAGCACAGTCTGTACGCTGGATGAGACAGGGCTTCTGGAAACGGCGCTCCGGAGCATGTATTTCGGGGAGCAGATGCTGTCCGAGGACAGCAAGGTGCGGATCCGGGATACGGTGCGGGACAGCATGTACGGCTATTCACGGCTCGATTTCGGGACGGCGGAGGATATCGGCACGGCCATCCGCGCGGCAGTCTTCAACGGTCTTATAAAGGACGCAGACAGTACGGCAAAGACGGCGCTCTACAGCTCCTGTACGCCTGTAGTGACCGATGAGAGCGGATTCGTCCTGTTTTCACTGGACGGCTATGAATACACGGTCCCGTCAGGGCTTTCACTTTCCGATTTCACAGGGGAAAAACCGGCTGCCGAGACCGTGAACACCGGAGACCAGGTGCTTGCCGGGCAGTTCCTCTATAAGATCGTTCCGGGGAACCAGTTCAGTCTGGTGTTCCCTCTTTCGGAGCAGGAAGCCGTGCGCTTTTCCGGCAGGAAGACGCTTACGGTCCGCCTGGACGGCGGCCTTGAGATCACGGGAAAGTTCTCTGAGGCCACCGGCCAGGACGGAACCGCTTTAGGCGTCCTTTATTTCCAGAAATACGGCGCCAATTTACTGAACGCACGCCGCGTAAGCTTTTTCCTCCTGGATACGTCCGTGACAGGCTATAAGATCCCTGAGTCGGCCATCGTCAAAAAGAGCTTCTTTACAGTTGACAGGAGCTTCATTACGGAGGGCGGCGGCTCCGGCGCGCGGGGCGTCCTCATAGAAGAGGACGGCAAGGTCACGTTCCGCGAAGTCACCGTGTATATGAGCGATTCGGACAGCGACAGCACGAACGACTTCATTATCGGGAGCAATACGGCCTACATTGCGGGAGACTGCCTTGAAGCCGGGACTGTTCTTGTGGCGCCGGAGACCGGGGATTCACCTCTGGAAACCACGGAGCGGAAGACGGCCCTCGGCGTACAGGCGGTCATTGAAGGCGTGTACCAGATCAACAGCGGGTACTGTGTGTTCAGACCGGTCGCGCGGCTCTCATCGTCTCTCGAAACTTCATATGTGATCGTTTCTCCCGGGATCCGGAACGGAATTTCGGATTTCGACAGGATCGTGCTGAACGCGGAGAACGTGTCCGAATACGAATTGATCTATCAGTAAACAAATCTTACGGAGTGCGGAAAGTATGGGACTTCAGGAAAACTTTAAGGAGATCACGGAAAAAATACGGGAAGCGGAGCTTGCGGCAGGACGGGAGCCGGGGTCAGTCAGGCTGATCGCGGTCAGTAAGACAAAGCCGGTCGAAATGCTTGAGGAAGCGTGGAGTATTGGCCAGCGTGTCTTTGGTGAAAACCACGTTCAGGAGATCGTCGAAAAGAAGACTGCTCATCCGGAATACGAATTCCACATGATCGGGCATCTTCAAAGGAACAAGGTGAAAAGCGTGATAGGACGCGTTTCCCTCATCCATTCCGTGGATTCCGTGCGCCTTGCAGAAGAGATCTCGAAGGAATCCGTAAAGGCCGGAACCGTGACCGACATCCTTCTTGAAGTCAACGCGGGAGGCGAGGAAAGCAAGTACGGCTTTACCCCGGAGGAGACAAAGGAGAAGGCGCTTGAGATCGCGATGCTCCCCGGAGTGCACATAAAAGGACTCATGACGGTGGCACCGAACCTGCCCGATCCTGAGGACGTCCGGCCCGTGTTCAGAAAAATAGCACAAATAGCTGTTGACATACGCAAAGAAAACAACGATAATATAGATATGTATGAACTCTCAATGGGCATGACGCATGATTTCCGCGTGGCCATTGAGGAAGGTGCGACAATGGTCCGGATCGGTACGGCACTGTTCGGCGCAAGGGCATATCCAAAGGAGTAGATCATGGCAAAGCTGAGTATGGATGGTTTTCTGAGATCGGTCAAGCTGATTCCCGGAAAGGATGACGACCGTTACGACGACGACTACGATGATTATGAAGATGATGAGGAGTTCGAAGAAGAGGACGAGCCCGCACCGAAGAAGAGTGTGAAGCCCGGAAGATTCGGCCGGAGCTCCGGTAAATATGACGACCGTGATGAAGATTACGAGGATGATGAAGAAGAAGCCGGCGGAAGCTATTATTCCGCACCGGGCAGATCCCAGCAGGCAGTCGCAAAGGCTGTAAATGCTTCTTCAGGGAGCGCCCCGAAGGGCGGAAGCAAGGCCAAGGCTTCCGGCAATGCCTCTGACGTGAACGTCCGTATTTTCCACCCGAAGACCATCGAAGACGCGAATGCGATCGCTGACGAGCTGGTTTCGGAGAAGATCGTAGTGATGAACCTGGAAGAAGTCGACATGGCCGCAGCGCAGCGGATCGTGGACTTCGTGTCAGGCGCATGCTATTCCGTGGACGGAAACCTTCAGAAGATCGCGAAAAAGGCGTTCATCGTCACTCCGAAGAACGCGAACCTTTCGAGCGAGATGGGCAGCATCATCAAAGAAGCGGTCGGGCTGAACAATGTGAATATCATGAGATGATCACAAAGCCGGAACGGATCAATGAGGAGTCTCAGGGAGTGGGCGGAAGGCCCACTCCCTTTCAGTTCTTTATTGGGAGGACGCATTGAACAGGCAGGCAAAAAAATACGCGGGCTGCATCCTGCTGCTCGTGATCTTTGTGGTGCTGGACCAGCTTACGAAGGGGTGGGCGGTCCGCACACTTCAGGGAAACGCGGATATCGAGGTCATAAAGGGAGTCTTCAGCTTCCACTATCTGGAAAATACCGGAATGGCCTTCGGGCTTCTCAAAAACCAGCAGCTGTTTTTCTATATCATGACGGCCGTCATCCTGGCAGCCGTCTGCTGGTTCTTCGTGAAGACGCCGCCTGAAAAGAGGTATCTGCCGCTCCTTCTTTTCTATACGATGATCGCGGGAGGGGCCATCGGCAACCTGATCGACCGGGCATTGAACCAGTACGTTGTGGATTTCCTGTACGTAAGCGCCATCGATTTCCCGGTCTTCAACGTGGCGGACTGCTTTGTCACGGTGGGCTGCATCCTGCTGATGATCTGGTTCATTTTTGTCTATAAGGACGAGGAGCTGTCCTTCTACAGCTTCAGGAAGAAGAACGATGGAGCGGTTTGAGATCACGGAAAAGGAGCGGAAGGCCCGTCTGGACATGTTCCTTCTCGAGATGTACCCGGAGCATACCAGGTCATATCTCCAGAAAGAGATCAAGGCGGGGAACGTCCTTCTGAACGGACTTAAGACACGCCCGGGAGTCTCCTTAAAGCCCGGAGACACGGTCGACGCGGAGTTCAGCGAGCCCGAGGAGCCGGAAGTCCTTCCTGAGGACATACCTCTTTCCATCGTCTATGAAGATCAGGACGTGATCCTCGTGGACAAGCCGAAGGGAATGGTGGTCCATCCTGCGCCCGGCCATACGTCCGGAACCCTTGTGAATGCGCTGCTTTACCACTGTACGGACCTTTCCGGCATCAACGGCGTGCTCCGTCCCGGGATCGTGCACAGGATCGACAAGGATACCACGGGCATCGTGATCGCCTGTAAGAACGACAAGGCCCACATCTCTCTTTCGGAGCAGCTTGCGGCGCATACGGTGACCCGCAGGTACTACGCGCTGGTCCACGGAAATTTCCGCGATGATGAAGGCACGGTTGACGCGCCCATCGGAAGGAACCGCACGGACCGGAAGAAGATGGCTGTGGACCCGTCCGGAAAGGAAGCCGTGACGCACTATCGCGTGCTTGAGCGCTTCGGACAGTATACGTTCATCGAGTGCCGGCTGGAAACGGGGAGGACGCACCAGATCCGCGTTCATATGAGCTCTATCGGCCACCCGCTTCTTGGCGACCTGCAGTACGGCTCCGGGAAGTCCCCGTTCCATACGGAAGGACAGTGCCTGCACGCGTACGTTTTAGGCTTTATCCATCCGTCCGCCGGGGAGTACATGGAGTTTACGAGCGGCCTCCCGGACTATTTTAAAAAGATTCTCGACACGTTAAGAAAGGATTGCTAAAAGCAGAATGCTTTGTTATAATAAAGCTGCCTGGGGTGTTCGAGGGTTCTGCATTATTTGAGCCTACATTATGACATACGGGATTCCAGCATTGCATGGTGGATGCCAGGCCTCCTTTGAGTGGAAGGCAGAAGCGCATGCCGAGGTAACCCACCTGGCTGAGGCTAGGGGTCAAAAAGGCAGGATCACGGCATTCCGGGTCCTTTTTTCGCTTTTCACGGCTGCAGTCTGCAGCCGATGTTTGCATGTAAAAAACACATTTTTCCGTAAATATAAGCGCATTTCGAATGATCTGCGCTGAAGCTGTAAAGATATTATCCGGAGGTTCAAAGTGGAGCACAGATACGAGCCTGCAAAAATCGAGAAAAAATGGCAGAAATACTGGGAGGAGCATGAGACGTTCAAAACGGACGTATGGGACTTTTCAAAGCCCAAGTATTACGTCCTGGACATGTTCCCCTATCCTTCGGGAGTCGGCCTGCACGCCGGCCATCCGGAAGGCTACACCGCAACGGATATCATGTCCCGCATGAAAAGGATGCAAGGCTATAACGTCCTCCATCCCATGGGGTACGATTCGTTCGGCCTGCCCGCGGAGCAGTATGCAGTGACCACGGGGAACCACCCGAGCCGCTTCACCGAAGAAAACATCAAGGTGTTCTCAAAGCAGCTCAAGGAGCTCGGCTTTGACTACGACTGGTCGAAGATGGTCGCGACCTCTGACCCTGAGTTCTATAAATGGACGCAGTGGATCTTCAAAAAGCTCTTTGAGGCGGGCTACGCGAAGTATATCGATATGCCGGTCAACTGGTGCGAGGAGCTCGGCACGGTGCTTTCGAACGACGAAGTCATCGACGGAAAGTCTGAGCGTGGCGGCTACCCGGTCGTCAGGAAGAACATGAAGCAGTGGGTCATCGACCAGCCTGCGTTCGCGGAGAAGCTTCTTGAGGGACTTGAGGAAATCGACTGGCCGGAGTCCACGAAGGACATCCAGCGCCACTGGATCGGCAGGTCCACGGGCGTCGAGGTGGATTTTGAGATCGTGGGCGGCGGAAAGTTCTCCATCTTCACCACCTGTATCGAGACTATCTACGGCATCACCTTCATGGTGCTCGCCCCGGACGGGGACATCGTGAAGGAGCTCATGCCGCGGATCGAAAATAAAGAGGAGGTCGAAGCGTACATTGCCGAGACCCTGAAAAAGAACGACATGGACCGGACGGAGCTCAACAAAACGAAGTCCGGCTGCCTCGTGAAGGGTGTGACCTGCATCAACCCGGTGAACGGCCGCGAAGTGCCGCTCTTCTTAGGCGACTTTGTCCTTGCAAGCTACGGAACAGGCGCCGTCATGGCGGTCCCGAGCCACGACCAGCGTGACTTTGAATACGCCACGGTGCACGGACTTCCGATGCTCCAGGTCATAGACGGCGCGGACGTTTCCGAGCACGCCTTTGAAAAAGGCGACTACCTCGGGAAGGGCTGTAAGCTCATGAATTCCGCGGAATTCACAGGCCTCACCGTTGAAGAAGCGAAGGTCGCCATCACGGCAAAGCTTGTCGGAATGGGCGTGGCCCGGGAGACGGTGAACTACCATTTCCGCGAATGGATCTTCGCCCGCCAGCGCTACTGGGGCGAGCCGGTGCCCGTAGTCCACATGGAGGACGGCACCATACGCGCGCTCGACGACTCCGAGCTTCCGCTTATTCTTCCTGAGCTCGAGGATTACAAAGGGAAGAACGGCAAGGCGCCGCTCGAAAACGCGGAAGAGTGGAAGCACTATGAAAAGGACGGGAAGAAGGGGATCCGCGAGACCTCCACGATGCCCGGTTCGGCAGGCTCCAGCTGGTATTATTATCGCTACATCGACCCGCATAACGACAAGGTCTTCGCAGACCCCGAGCTTCTTAAGCACTGGCTCCCCGTAGATCTCTATGTGGGCGGCCCGGAGCACGCGGTCGGACACCTCATGTATTCCAGGATCTGGAACCGTTTCCTCTATGACAACGGCCTTTCTCCTGTCAAGGAGCCGTTTAAGAAGCTCGTGCATCAGGGCATGATCCTCGGCTCGAACGGCATCAAGATGGGCAAGCGGTATCCGGAATACGTCGTAAATCCGAGCGATATAGTGAATGAGTACGGCGCGGATACGCTCCGTCTCTATGAAATGTTCATGGGGCCTCTGGAAGTCAGTAAGCCCTGGAGCAATGAAGGCGTGACCGGCGCGAGGAAGTTCCTGAACCGCGTGTTCACGTTCCTTTCAAACGAAGAAAACATCAATGATTCTGCGAAGGATGAGCTTCGGAAGGTCTACCACCAGACGGTAAAGAAAGTCAGTGAGGACTTTGAAAAGATCGCCTTCAACACAGCCATCTCGCAGTTCATGATCTTTATCAACGCGCTGTATAAGGCCGGCAGCTGCCCGAAGGAATACGCGGAGGGCTTTGTGAAGATGTTCTCCTGCGTCTGCCCGCATTTGGGCGAGGAGCTTTGGAGCATGCTGGGCCATACGGAAAGCCTTGCGCACGAGCCGTGGCCGGAATACGATCCGGAGGCGGTCCGTGAGGATACGGTAGAGATCGCGGTCCAGATCAACGGAAAGGTCCGCGCTACGGTGACCATCGCAAGAAGCGCGTCCCAGGAGGAAGCTGTCAGTGCCGGAAAGGAAGCGCTTTCCGGGAAGCTCACGGGGACAATTGTAAAGGAGATCTACGTTCCCGGAAGGATCGTCAACATTGTTGTGAAGCCGTAAGTCCCGGCAATTTTCGGGACAGAAAGGATGCAGATGACCAAAAAGAAAGCTGAAAAGCCCGAAGAAAACATCGTTCTTCCGGAAATCGCGGATAGTGAAGAGCTTGTGAAGGATTCCTACACTGAGGAGCCCGCAAAGCCCGAGGAGCCGCGTTCGGGGGACCCTGTGACTGCGGAACAGCTTGAAAAGCTTGCCGAATTCGGCAAGAGCCACAATAACACGCTGGAAGTGGACGACATCAACAGCTTCTTCAAGGACGTGACGCTGTCCGCGGACCAGATCGAACGGATCATCAGCTACATGGAATCCAGGAAGATAGACGTCCTCCGGATCATGAACGACGACCCGATCCTCGACGACGTCCTTCTGGACGACGACGTGGATATCTCTGACGAGGACGAAGAAGAGATCGACCTTGACATCAGCGACCTCCCGGAAGGGATCGGCACGGAAGACCCGGTCAGGATGTATTTAAAGGAGATCGGCATGGTGCCGCTTCTTTCCGCGGATGAGGAAATGCGCCTTGCGCGCCAGAAGGCGGAGGGCGACGAGGCTGCCAAAAAGCGCCTCATCGAAGCGAACCTGCGTCTTGTGGTGAGCATTGCGAAGCGCTATACGGGGCGGGGCATGAGCTTCCTTGACCTTGTACAGGAAGGGAACTTAGGCCTCATTAAGGGCGTGGAAAAGTTCGACTACACCAAGGGCTACAAGCTGTCCACTTACGCGACCTGGTGGATCCGCCAGTCGGTCACAAGGGCACTTGCGGACCAGGCGCGCACCATCCGTGTGCCTGTGCACATGGTGGAGACCATCAACAAGATGTCCAAGATGCAGAGAAAGCTGACGCTCGAGCTCGGCTACGAGCCCTCTGTTGCGGAGCTGTCCGAAGCACTGGACATTCCCGAGTCCAAGGTCATGGAGATCATGCAGATCGCGCGCGAGCCTGCATCTCTCGAGACGCCCATCGGCGAAGAGGACGACTCGAACTTAGGAGACTTTGTGGCGGACACGAATACGGTAACGCCTGAGACGAACGTTGAGAACGTCATGCTCCGCGAAGAGATCGACACACTGCTCGGAGACCTCAAGGAACGCGAGCGCCAGGTGATCATTTTAAGGTTCGGCCTGGAGGACGGCCATCCGAGGACCCTCGAGGAGGTCGGCAAGGAGTTCGACGTGACCCGTGAAAGGATCCGCCAGATCGAGGCGAAGGCCCTGAGAAAGCTCCGGAACCCTGTGAGAAGCAAGAGGATCCGGGACTTCCTGCAGTAATAGTATGGAAAAACGCAATTACCGGAAAGAGACGGATACAGTGGAGAGAGGGTTGGGCGAAAGCGTCCCAACCCTTTTACTGCACTCGTGCTGCGCGCCGTGCTCGAGCGCGGTGCTTGAAGAACTTTCGCAGTTTTTCAGGGTCACCGTCTTTTTCTATAACCCGAACATCTCCCCGGAAACAGAGTACCGGAAGCGGGAAGAGGAGCTTAAGCGCCTCATCACGGAGATGGACTTTATCCACACGGTAAGCTTCCTCTCCGGAAACTATGACCCGGAGAGGTTCTATGAAGCGAGCCGCGGGCTCGAAAATGTCCCGGAGGGCGGGGAGCGCTGCGAGAGATGCTTCAGGCTCCGGCTTTCCGAAGCCTGTCAGGCTGCGGCGCAGGGCGGCTTTGATTATGTGACCACTACGCTCACCATAAGCCCCTTAAAGAACGCGGAGCTCCTCAATACGATCGGCGAAGAGGAGGCCGAAAAAGCGGGCGTACGGTTCCTTCCCTCCGACTTCAAGAAAAGGGACGGGTACCGGCGTTCGATCGAATTATCACGCGAATTCGGGCTCTACAGGCAGGATTACTGCGGCTGTGCCTTCTCACGGGCAGAGCGCGAAAGACAGAAGAAGGAAAAAGGATGAATAAAGGCTGTTACAGGATCCGGGCGGAGATCGACCTCGATATCCTCCGTGCGAATTTCAGGGCGCTTAAGAGCAACCTGAAGCCGGACATGAAAGCGTGCGCCGTCATCAAGGCGGACGCATACGGACACGGCGCGGCGGAGGCCGCGAAGGCACTGAAGGACGATGCGGACATGTTTGCGGTGGCGACCCCCGAGGAAGCGTTAAACCTCCGGAAGGCCGGCGTCGGGAAGCCCGTCCTCCTTTTGGGACTTGCCGGGAAGGACCGCTACGAAGAGCTGATACATAACTACATCCGCATTCCCGCGGCGTCATACGGGGAGCTCACAGAGATCGTGAAGGCGTCGGAACGGATCTGTGTTCCCGCGTTTGTCCACGTGAAGATCGACACGGGCATGGGCCGGATCGGGTTCCCCTTAGGAGAAGAGACCGTCCGGGAACTCATGGAAGCACAGAAGCTGCCTCTCTTTTTTGAGGGCATCTTTACTCACCTCGCGACCGCCGATGCCAGAGACCCTTCCGCAGCGCATGCTCAGGTCCGTGCCTTCATGTCGTTTGTCTCTGACCTCCGCGCCCGCGGTTTCCGATTCCCCGTCGTCCACTACGCGAACAGCGCGGCGTCCATCCTCTTTGACACCTCAGACTCGGACATGGTCCGCCTGGGGGTCTCCATGTACGGCCTCCTGCCGTCAGAGGACGCGGACTTTTCACGTGTCCCCGTGAAGCCTGTCATGCGGCTCGTCTCCGAAGCCTGCTTCGTGAAGACGGTGCCTGCGGGCACCCCCATCGGCTACGGCGGGACGTTCACTGCCGCCCGGGAGAGCCGTATCCTGACGCTCGCCTGCGGGTATGCCGACGGATATCCGCGTACGCTTTCGAACCGTGCGGACGTCCTGATCCGCGGCGTGCGGTGCCCTGTAGCCGGACGCGTCTGCATGGACCAGATGATGGTGGACATCACCGACCATCCCGAAAAGGATGACATCCGGGCAGGAGAGGAGGTCGTCCTCCTCGGAAAGTCCGGACAGGAGCGGATCACTGCGGAAGAGCTCGGGAATCTTTCCGGAAGGTTTAATTACGAGCTGGTCTGCGATATCTCGAAGCGTGTCCCCCGAGTCTTCTTTGAGGACGGCTTTGAGGTTTCCGAGCGGGACTGGTTCGGGCTTTAAAAAGAAGCCTCCCGGAACGGCGCGGTTTTTATAGCGGAATTCAGAAAATGCTTGACAATCCCATGGATTGTGTTATGATGTATGGGTATGTTTGCGTCCTGAGCCAACGTGTCTCGGCCGGACGTGAGTGAGACGGCGGACACCCTCTACTCCAAAGCCTCAAAAAAATATACGGAGGTGCCTGATGGCAAACATTAAATCTGCGAAGAAAAGGATCCTGGTGGCTGAGGCCAAGACAGAGAGAAACAAAGCGATCAAGTCCAGAGTGAAGACTTTCGTGAAGAAGGTAGACGCTGCTGTGGCAGCCGGAGACAAGGAACTTGCAAAGGAAGCGCTTAGGGCAGCGTCCATTGAGCTGACAAAGGCTTCGTCCAAGGGTGTTTACCATAAGAATACGGTTTCCCGGAAGATCAGCCGCTTATCTAAAGCAGTGAATGCGATGGCATAATATTGACGAAGGACCTGGCGGGATACGCGGGTCCTTTTCTCTTTTCGGGGTTCAAAGGTCGCATGGAGCACAGGATCACACAGGTAGAAGAAGAGTCCATTGGCTTTGAGCTTGGCATCGAGCCCGGCGATACGCTCCTTTCCGTGAACGGAGAGGACGTGGAGGACGTGTTCGACTACCGTTTTCTCATACAGAATGAAGAGGTCGTCCTCCTGATCCGGAAGCCGGACGGGGAAGAGTGGGAGCTCGAGATCGAAAAGGATCCGTACGAGGATCTCGGGATCGTATTCGGGAGCGGCCTCATGAGCGAGATGAAGAGCTGCCGGAACCGCTGCATCTTCTGCTTCATCGACCAGATGCCCAAGGGAATGCGGAAGACCCTGTACTTTAAGGACGACGATTCCCGCCTGTCCTTTCTGCAGGGAAACTATATCACACTGACGAATATGAAGCCCCGGGACGTTGAGCGGATCATCCGCTACCGCCTGGAGCCCATGAACATATCGGTCCACACCACGGACCCGGAGCTCCGCGTGAAAATGCTGAAAAACCGTCACGCGGGCGAAGTCCTGTCCTATATTCAGGCGTTTTATGAAGCCGGCCTCCGCATGAACATGCAGATCGTCCTCTGTAAGGGAGTGAACGACGGCCCGGCGCTTGAAAAAACGCTTCGTGACCTCTACGCCTTTTTTCCTGTCTTAGAGAGTGTATCGATCGTTCCCGTCGGGATCACCCGGCACAGGGATGGGTTGCCGCATCTTGAGACGCCCGGCCCGGAGGATGCACGGGAAGTGATCCGCCTCGTGGAAGAATGGCAGGAAAAAGCATACGAGGAGCACTGGCTCCATTTTGTCCATGCCAGTGATGAACTCTACATCACGGCAGGGCTTCCGTTCCCGGAGGAGGAACGGTACGACGGCTACCTGCAGCTTGAAAACGGTGTAGGGATGTTAAGGCTCTTCCTTACGGAGGCCGAAGAAGCGCTTCCCGAGGCTTTACATAATTACCGGCGCCACCGGACGTCCTATGCATCCGGCATGCTGCCGTACCCCATGCTCTTAAATGTTAAGGAGCGCCTTCATAAAGAAACCGGCCATCCGGAGGACAACCTCCTGTATGCCGTAAGAAACGACTTTTTCGGGGACACCATCACGGTCTCCGGGCTCGTGACCGGGCAGGACCTTGTCGCGCAGCTCAAGGGGAAGGATCTGGGAGACCTTCTGCTCCTCCCGAACTGCATGTTCAGGAGCGGGGAAGAGGTGTTTCTTGACGATATGACGCGTGCGGACGTGGAGAGGGAGCTCGGCGTCCGGACCATGATCATGAAGAATGACGCGCGTACTTTTCTGCACGCGCTTTCCGGGAATCTCACGGACGAAGACATCGACACAAGGCACGGGGAATACGAACCCGGCGCCTCCTGGGAGCCCGATACGGAAAGAGGAGAAGAATGAAACCAGTCGTAGCCATCGTCGGCCGGCCGAACGTCGGAAAATCAACGCTTTTCAACGCGATCTCGGGCGAAACGAAGGCCATTGTCGAAAATACGCCGGGGGTCACAAGAGACCGCATCTACGCGACCGGGACCTGGCTCAATTATACGTTTACGCTTGTTGATACCGGCGGCATCGAACCGGATTCGAAGGACGTGATCCTTTCTCAGATGAGGGACCAGGCGGAGATCGCCATAGAGACCGCAGACGTCATCGTCTTTCTTGTAGACGTCCGCCAGGGACTTCAGGACGCTGATACGCAGGTCGCGGACATGCTCCGGAAATCGCAGAAGCCCGTGGTCCTTGTGGTCAACAAGGTGGACAGCCTGAAGAACCAGATGCCGGACGTCTATGAATTCTACAACCTCGGGATCGGAGATCCGATCCCTGTTTCTGCTGTTTCGAAGACAGGTTTCGGCGACATGCTCGATAAGATCGTGTCTTTCTTCCCGAAGGAATCTCCGGAAAACGAAGAGGACGAGACCCCGAAGATCGCCATCATCGGGAAGCCGAACGTCGGGAAATCCTCACTTGTCAACAAAATCGCGGGAGAGAACCGCGTGATCGTATCCGAGATCGCGGGGACGACCCGGGATGCGGTAGACACCATGGTCCGCTATGACGGCCGGGACTACATGCTGATCGACACGGCGGGCCTTCGGAGAAAGAATAAGATCAAAGAGGAGATCGAACGCTTCAGCATCATCCGCGCAGTGGCCGCGGTGGAGCGGGCGGACATCGTCCTCATGATGATAGACGCGGCGGAAGGCGTCACGGAGCAGGATGCGCACGTGGCCGGCATCGCGCACGAGCGCGGTAAGGGCGTGATCATCGTCGTCAACAAATGGGACGCCGTTGAAAAGGACGACAAGACCATCTACCGGTTCACGGAGACGGTCCGGGAGAAGCTCTCGTACATGAGCTACGCGGAGATCGTGTTTATTTCCGCGCTTACGGGCCAGCGGATCCCGCGGCTCTTCGAGCTCATCGACATGGTGCTCGCGAACCAGTCGCAGCGGGTCTCCACGGGCGTCCTCAACGAGATCATCACGGAGGCCGTTGTCATGCAGCAGCCGCCGTCCGACAAGGGACGCCGCCTGAAGATCTTCTACGTGACACAGGTGAGCGTCAAGCCGCCCACATTCGTGGTATTTGTAAATGACAGGGAACTGATGCATTTTTCCTATACGCGCTATCTGGAAAACAAGATCCGGGAGGCATTCGGCTTCCGCGGGACGCCGCTTCGGTTCCTGATCCGTGAAAGGAAGGAAAAAGACCAGGCATGAACCCGATCGTAATCAGAATTCTTTCCGTCCTTCTTGGGTATGCTTTCGGAATGTTCCTCGCGGGACATTTCATGGGGAAGCTCTTCCGCTTCGATCTCACGAAGATGGGGAGCGGAAACGTGGGCGCCACAAACGCCCTCCGGTCGCTCGGCCTTAAACACGCGCTCCTCATCTTTTTCCTGGACGCGCTCAAGGCGTTCCTGCCGGTGTTCATCATCGGGCAGGTATTTAAGGCTGACAGCTTCCGGTACGTCTATATGGCCTACACCGTCCTGGGTGTGATCCTCGGGAACGATTTCCCGTTTTATCTTAAGTTCAAGGGCGGCAAGGGCGTTGCGGCAACGTCCGGCTGGGGCGTTGCGATGAACCCGTTCATCTGGGCCGTTTCAATGGTGCTGTTTTTCGGGCTCGCGTTCCTCACGCGCTACGTGTCGCTCGCGTCCATCGTCGCCACACTGTTTGCGACAGGTTCGTTCATCGTGTGCGGCGTGACCGGGCGGATCCCGGTCCCCGGGACGGGACTTGCCGAATTCATTATCGTTCTTTCCGTGGTGGAATTCCTCCTGATCTTCGCTCACAGGGAAAATGTGAAGCGTCTTCTCTCAGGGACGGAAAACCGGTTCGGATCCAAGAAAAAATGAGGTTGATATGAGTCATTACCAGTATGCAGAAAAGATTCTGAACGAGGTGAAGAAGCAGGTCGTCGGCAAGGACGACGTGCTGAAGCTCATCCTGTGCGCCTTTCTTTCAGAAGGGCACGTTCTCATAGACGATATCCCCGGCGTCGGCAAGACGACCATGGCCGTCGCCTTTGAAAATGCCATGGGCCTCCAGGGACGCCGCATGCAGTTTACGCCGGACGTCCTGCCCGCGGATATTTTAGGCTTCAACACCTTTGACAAGAGCAGCCAGCGCATGCTTTTCCAGCAGGGCGCCATTTTCTGCAACATGTTCCTTGCCGATGAGATCAACAGGACTTCTCCCAAGACGCAGTCCGCGCTCCTTGAAGCCATGGAAGAGCGGCAGGTGACTGTGGACGGCGTGACCCGTCCCCTGGACACTCCGTTCTTTGTAATTGCGACGCAGAAACCGGTCGGCTCGACCGGAACGCAGAAGCTGCCGGAGTCCGAGATGGACCGTTTCATGATCTGCGTATCCATGGGCTACCCGTCTGTTTCGGAGGAGACTGAGATCCTCCGGAGGAAGAACCAGTTTACGGGCCGTGTGGAGCAGGTTGCGGATAAGCAGGTCATTCTCACAATGATGCAGGAGGTCCGCGAGGTCTTCGTGCACGACGCGATCTATGATTATCTTGCGCGCCTTGTGAACCAGACCAGGAACAGCCCGCTCATCGAGCTGGGCGGAAGCCCGCGTGCGACTCTTTCGCTCATGCACATGAGCATGGCGCTCGCGTACCTTTCCGGCCGGAATTACGTGCTTCCGGAGGACGTGGAGCAGGTGTTCCTTCCCGTCCTGAACCACCGTATCCTGAAGAGCCGGAAAGCGCGGACGGAGAAGATCTCCGAGACCGCCATCCTGTCGTCCATCCTGGAAAAGGAGCATAAACCGACACAGAAGAAGGCATAGGGAGCATCCGAATGCATCTTGCGATTTATCTGAGCCTCTGCATTTTTCTGATCCACAGCGCACTGCTTACGGCGTCGGAAACGCTCGCGGTCATTGCAGTATTCATGCTCCTCATTGCAGTGTGCTTTCTGGGACTCTGTATCGTACAGCGGTTCCTCGTAAAGGCAGAGCTCTACCAGAGCGGCGAAGAGGTGACGCTTCTCATTGAGAAGAAAGGGTTCCTGCCCATCGCGAAGCTGAACGCCGTGATCCATTTTATCTATGACCAGTCCGGTGAGACGTCAGTCCAGCGGACGAGTTTTTCTGTTCCTCCGGGAAGGACGCTCATCGATTTTGACTGTATCCTGCCGTATTCAGGCTCGGGCGCGTTTAAAATGAAGAAGTGCTCGGTATGCGATCCCTTAAGCTTTTACGGGATCCCCGTGAGAAAGCTCAGGGAGATCCGAGCCGAGGTAGACGTCACGCCGGCGCTTGAGGAAGCGAAGATCTACGTACAGTCGAACCGGCTCACGGGAACCATTTCAGACCGCGCGATCACGGTCAACCATATTGGCGACGACCCGAGCGAGACCTTCCAGGTCCGCGAATACCACCCGGGCGACCAGATCTCCAGGACGCACTGGAAGCTTACCGCGAAGCGCGACATCCTGATGACGCGCGATTTCGCGAAGGAAAGCGATTCGCAGTATCTGTTTGTCCTCTCGTTTACGAAAAATACCCAGGAGTGCTTCCACAAGGTCCTGACCAATTATTATTCGCTCGCGTTCCAGCTCCTTTCGGAGGAGACGAACCACATGGTCCTCTGGGCTGACGACGAGGGCAGTGTCTGGGACGGCTTCGTGAACAGCGAAGACGACCTTGAAAACGTGCTGCTCATGATCAGCCACTCGTTTGACGTGTCCAAGTTCGACAAGGCCACTCTTTCCGAACGGACGGCGCTTTCGCCGGTCTCCGGAGAGGTGATCCTCGAGGAGTTCCTCGAAAAGACGCCGGGCAGCTCTTTTATCAAGCAGTTTATCATCACGGATGAATCTCTTGACGTACTGCAGGGGAGGTGGTCTGAGGATGAGGAATAACCATACCGGCGTATTTGAAGGGACCGTTAAGATCCGGGAAGAGAGCAGGAATAAGATCTTTTCCCAGGAGACCCTGCAGTTTCTGAATATCATTCTCCAGACAGTGCTTTCCGTGCTGTCTGCGTGGGCGTTCGTCCACATTTTTACGACCGCGTTCGGCCTTACGATCTCCGAGCTTCCGTTTATCCTTATTTCGCTCCTCATCAGCATCATCATGCTGTTTCTGGTGCGCGGACAGAAGATCGGCATCGTGCTTCTCATTGCGTTCCTAGTGTTTGCAGGCGTGATCCTGTTCATAAAAAGAGAGCGGGTCATTGCCGAATGCGCAGGCCTTTACGTGAGCGTGGTGGAGGCCTTTACCGCGTATTACGGCTACGCCGCCGAAGTCGGTCTTGATGTAGAGACGTCCTATAACGTGACATACGTCATGTCGTGCTTCGCTTTCCTGCCAATCTGGCAGGTCAGCTATTCCTACGGGAAGCACACATACCCGTCGCTTCTTACGATTTTCCTCTTGCTCCCGCTGTTCTTATGCATAACGGGCGGCCAGAATCCGTCGCTCATACCGGTCGCGGTCATGGCTTTCTGCATCCTTGCGCTGTACTTCACGTGCATGACGGAGAGCATCAACACGGATCACGATATGACGGAGCGGGTGCGGAAGAGGATCCGGTTCATCCTGATCTCTCTTGCGGTAGTTGTTTCGGCGGTTCTCATCGCCATAGCGTCGCGCGTGATCTTCCCGAATATCAGGGAATCGTTTATGAACGCGAGCTCGGTCTATACCAGCCATTTCTTCCGGGACCTCCTTGCGGACATTCCGGGGAACCCGCTGGATATTTCGAAGACCGGCCTTTCCGAAGGTGAGCTGCAGCGGACCGGGAACGTGGTGCAGACCGGAGAGCAGGCGTTTCTGTTTACGTTTGAAAAAGACAACCCGCGGGCAACGTATCTTCGGAATTTTGCCGGCGATACCTACACCGGGAGCCGCTGGACTGCAGCGGAGAATAAGCTTCCCGAGTCCGTGATCCCGGATTCGGTCACGTATCCGTCCGTGTATACGCCGAACGTGAGCACGGCCATCGACGCGTACCGGAACCCGCTTTTATACTACCAGGCGAACTGCCTACAGGGGATCTACCGTACCGCAGACCGTGAAAATACGCTGTATATTACGAACCGGTCGGGCGGCGGAGACTATTTCTACCTGCCGTATGCAGTGTCCGGCAAGATCAGCGCCGGAGGCTCGTCCGTATCGTTCCGGATCATTTCGGACCAGTACGCGGTCGGGAGCGGGAAGGAAGCGACGTATCCCGTGTATACTCCGGGAACGATCGTGGACGTCCTGGATCTTCTGAAGGGCAGGGAGTTTTCTGAAGGGCTTTTGGAGCCGGACGGAGATCCCGTCATCTGTTATCTGGACGCCGAGGCGCTGTCCGCACTTCTTAAGGAGTACGGCACGAACATGACGCCGGAAGAGCTCCTGTCTTCGAACTACAGTGAGTATATCGTGAAGACGGAGACCGGGCAGAAGCTCCATTACAGGCTGAAGGAGCCTGAACTCGTTTCCTATGAGGATTACGTATTCGAACACGATCTGCAGCTGCCGGATTCCGCGCGTCTTCGCGAGACTGCGGAAGCCCTCGCGGAGCAGTACGGCATCGACACAGGTGCCTGCGAATATGTGAAGGCGATCCTGGCAGTCCAGAACTACCTGTCACAGCAGTGCAGGTTCTATAAGAATCCCGGCGCGATCGGGAACGATACGGATTTCATAGAGGAGTTCCTCTTTGAGAAGAAGAAAGGCTACTGCGTCCATTTCGCGACTGCAGGGACCATTCTGCTGCGGTATTTAGGCGTTCCTGCACGCTATGTGGAGGGCTTCCTGCTTCCGCCGTGTTCGGCGGGCGAAGTGCAGGAGGTGACGGACTACAACGCGCACGCCTGGACGGAAGTGTTCATTCCGGGCTACGGCTGGTATCCCGTCGAAATGACGCCGTCCGAAGGACAGGACGAGCGGGAGACAGAGGAGCCGGAGACGGATCCCGTGAAGCCCGAGGAGCCTGAGACACAGGAGGCAGACGATGAGGCCGATATTACCATAGAGCCCTCGAACGCGACGGAAGTCGAGACCTCGTATGAAGCCGGAGAAAACGGAGAGCCTTCGGACCAGACCAGGCCGAAAAGGAATTACGGACGGATCATCCTCGCGATCCTTTTAGGCGCGATTCTCATATCCGGCGTGATCGTAGCCCTGTACCTCTGGCTCAGGATCAGGCCGTTTGAAAAGCTTAAGGACGGCTCTCAGTCTAAAACGTATCTGAATATTTACAGGGAGATCCAGAGGCGGGCGGCCCGGAAGGGGCTTCGGTTCGTCATCGACGATCCTCCCGGGAAGCTCATGGAAATGTACCCCGGAGTGGATCCGGAGACGCTGAAAAAAGTCCAGGCAAACGCCAAGGAAGCTTATTACAGCCGGAATGAACTGTCAGAGGATGCAGTGAACGAGCTTTACGATCTGTATGCGCTGAATACTTTTGAAGCAAAGGACCGCTGATCCTGCGAGCACGATCTTCAATGGAGAAACAGAGAAAGAAGCCTGAAAAAAAGAATAAGGGCGGGTTTACCACCGCACGGCTGATCCGTTTGCTGATCCTGATCATGATGAACCTCATCATGGTGTTTCTGTTCCTGATCGCGCGGACGATCTACCTCGGGCAGCAGGAAGCCGGAAAGGCGGCGAGCACCGTGACGGACAGCAGTGTCGCAGACGCTGAGACCAGGCCGACGGAGACGACTCCCACGGAGACGGAAAGAGAGCCTGAGAAGCAGACGATCTCTGTTGCGGAGATCGAGACCGAGGAGCTTATAACGTCTGTCCCCATAGAGCTGGACCCGGAAGAAGCCAAAGCGGCTGAAGCGAAGAACCTGTCTTCAGGGAGGATCCTCATAGGAGACTCCCGGTTCGCTTACCTTGGCATGCAGATCGCGTTAGAGACCGGGGATATCCTGATCGCGAAGGGAGGAGAGTCCTTCACGTGGTTCCGCAACACAGCCGTTCCGCAGCTTAAGAATATCCTTGACATGAACCCGAACTATGACGTGATCATCAACATGGGTATCAATGACTGCGCGAACAACATCAAGGGCTGGACTGATTACTTCACACCGGATTATGTTGATCTCATCAACGAACTTTATATCAGGTACCCGACCACAGGCTTTTATTATGCCTCCATCGGACCCATCAGAGGGATCTACCCGTCCAAATACGGGAACATCTCCAAGGATGACCTGCAGCTGTACATCGATATCTTCAACTACACGATGCGGACGCAGTGCATGGCCACATACCTCGAGCTCGGGGAATACCTCTATGACAGCTCGCCTACGTACATAGACAACGTACACTATGACGGCCCAACGGACCAGCGGATCTACGACTACATCCGCGATCACGTGAGGAAGTCGGTGTACGACCCGCAGTGACCGCGGAAGTATCCGGATCAGATTGAACAGAGACCGTATAAAATCTAAACTACAGGACGGAAAAACGAAAGTGGTTTTTCCGTCCTTTTGTTATAATGATACCATCTATAAATCCCGAAAAGGAGAGTGAGTATGAAAAAACTATTGGCAATTCTGGCAGCAATGGTCATGCTGCTTGGAACACTGGCCGGCTGTACGGTTCCTGCGTCTACCCCGCAGGGCGGCGACACCGGCAAGACGGAAGAAGCTGCTCCTTCGGATACCGCTGAAGCAGATCTTCCCACACTGAAATGCGCTCATCTCTGCGGCTCCACCCCGAGAGACCTTGCGCTTGTTGAAGAAAAGATCAGCGAGATCACAAGAAAAGAGCTCGGCTGCAACATCGAGCTTGTCCCTGTTGAAATGGGCAACATGTACGATAAGATGAACCTGCTGCTTTCCGGCGGCGAGGATTCTCTCGACGTTTACCCCATCGTCATGTGGTCCACTCTGACGGGTGTCGTCAAGAACGGCCAGGCGCTCTGCCTTGATGATTACATGGAAGAGTACGGCGCTGCGCTTAAGGACACGATCATCTGGGATTATGTCAGCGCAGGCAAGGTCAACGGCAAGCAGTACGGTATTCCGCTGTTCCTCGGCTTTGCTACGACCCCCGTGTTCGATATGGATGCTGAGATCGCTGAGAAGATCGGCGTGGAAGACGGCTACAGCACAGACCTGGACGGCCTGACCGAGATCTTCAGAAAGATCCGTGAAGTGGATCCGGATACCCCGCTCATCGCTACGCAGAACACCTACAACGCATCCTCCAACATGGTCACCCGCGAGAACGTCCCGATCGACGGCTGCGGCTATGCCTGCCTCATGGATTACGGCCAGTCCGATGAAGTGGTCAGCTACTACTTCTCCGAGCAGTTCGAGCACCTGATGGGCCTGTTCGACATCTGGTCTCACGAGCTGAACGCTTACATGCCAGATGCGCTTTCGAACTCCGAGTCCAAGGCGGACTACTACCTTGCGAACAAGGCGTACGGCATGTTCAACCAGAACATCGACGCAGCGCTTGACGCAAACGTCTACACCAACATGGGCCGTAAGTCCATCGGTATCAACATGCCGGGCGGACCGCTGGAGAACCCGGTCAACTACTTCGCAGTCAGCAGCACGACCAAGTATCCGGAGCTTTCGCTTCAGTACATCGGTCTTATGGCATCCAACTCCGATATCGAGAATCTTCTTATCAACGGTATCGAAGGCGTCAACTACGTCCTGACCGAAGAAGGCACGACCGCTCTTCCGGAAGGTGTTGCATCCAGAGCTGAAAGCGGCTGGTCCGGAATGTCCTGGGCAAACATGAACCTGACCCTTTGCTATCCGTCTGAACCCGGATACTGGGACTACTTCGTAGCTGCCAACAAGGCTGCAAAGCCCTCCAAGGCGTTCGGTTTCGTCTTTGATCCGGAACCGGTAGCGGATGAGATCTCCGCATGCGACAACGTCTGCAACAAGTACCTTGTACCGTTCTATGTCGGTGCAGTGACGGATTATCCGGCAACTATCGAACAGTTCCGGAACGAGCTGACGGCTGCCGGCGTCGACAAGATCGTCGAAGAGTGCAAGAAGCAGTTCGAAGAGTGGCTGGCTCTGCAGTAATGCAGACGGCTGCTGATACAGTCTAATAATGGCCCGGAAGGCTCCGTTTACGGCGGCTTCGCCCGAAAAGAGCCTTTCGGGCTGTGTTTATCTAACTACTGATCTTAAGGGAAAGGGTATGAATAAAAAAAGCCAAATCAAACGAAAGATCAAGAAAAGCATTCCGTTTTATCTCATGTCTCTTCCGGCGGTAGTGTATCTCTTTATCAACAACTATCTGCCGATGTTCGGACTCGTGATCGCCTTCAAAAAGATCGACTACAGTCTCGGGATCCTGAAAAGTCCGTGGAACGGTCTGAACAATTTCTCCTATCTCTTTAAAACCAGGGATGCGTGGCTGATCGTCAGAAACACCGTCGGATATAATATCATCTTTATCACCGTCGGCCTTATAGTATCGGTAACGGTGGCGATCCTTCTCAGCGAGATCACACAGAAATTCCTTCAGCAGACATATCAGACCTGTATCCTGATCCCGTACCTTCTTTCGATCGTCATGGTCAGCTACCTGGTCTTCGCGTTCCTCGGAACCGAATCCGGTATCCTGAACAAATTCCGTGAGAGCATCGGGCTCAATAAGATCTCCTGGTATTCGACGCCCAAATACTGGCCGTTCATCCTGGTCCTTGTCAATACCTGGAAAGGCTTCGGATATACCTCGATCGTCTATTTCGCGACCATCATGGGCATCGACAAGAGCCTTTACGAAGCGGCTGCCGTGGACGGTGCCACCGGCTGGAAACAGATCCGGCATATCACGCTGCCGTGCCTGAAACCGACTATTATCACGCTGTCGCTCCTTGCGATCGGCGGCATGTTCCATTCAGACTTCGGCCTTTTCTACCAGGTACCGATGAACAGCGGCCTGTTGCAGGACGTGACTAATACCATCGACACTTACGTGTACCGCGGACTCGTGGAGCTGTTCGACCCGGGCAGATCTTCAGCCGCAGGTTTCCTCCAGTCCATCCTCGGCTTTATCATGGTCCTTTCGGCAAATGCCCTGACCAGAAGGCTCGAGAAAGATCTGGCACTGTTCTGAGGAGGTATATATGGTTTCGAATAATAAAGCTGCAAAAGTCATTATGAACCTGGTACTGATCCTCTTAAGTGCCATGTGCGTCATTCCGCTTCTGATCCTCCTCATGTCCTCCATCACGGAAGAGAAGACCCTGATCCAGTACGGCTACGGCCTGATCCCGAGAAAGATCAGCTTTGACGCATACACCTATATCTTCAGGTCCGGCAACACGGTGCTTCATTCCTACCTCATGACCATCATCGTCACCTCGGTGGGAACAGTCACCAACCTGGTCATCACGGTCATGTTTGCGTACGCGCTTTCACGCAAGCAGATGTGGGGCAGGAACGTGCTGGCGTTCTATCTGTTCTTTACGATGATCTTCAACGGCGGACTGGTCCCGACCTATATCATGTGGACGCAGACGTTCCACATCCGGGACACGATCTGGGCGCTCATCGTTCCGGGACTTCTCCTGAGCCCGTTCAACGTCATCCTGACGAGGACCTTCATAACGACAAACGTTCCGGAAGAGATCATCGAATCCGCGAGGATCGACGGCGCGCACGAGATGAAGACGCTGCTGTTCGTGGTCGTCCCGCTTTCGAAGCCGATCATCGCGACCATCGGTCTGATGTCGGGTCTCGCTTACTGGAACAACTGGACCAACGGCCTCTATTACCTTGTCCGGCGTACGGATCTCTTCACGATCCAGACCGTTCTCAATACGATGCTGAAAAACGCCGAATTCCTGAAATCGGAGGCCGCGCAGACCGGCATCGTTCTCGAGATGGAAGTTCCGAGTTCGGGTATCCGCATGGCCATCGCCTGTGTCGCGCTGATCCCGATCCTGATCATCTATCCGTTTATTCAGAAAGCATTCGTCCGCGGCATCGTGATCGGCGGCGTCAAAGGATGATCGAAAATAACTGACAGGAGATTAAAATGAATTTTGATAAACTGACTGCGTATCTGGACTCCTTGAAGGAGCAGTACGGCGTTCCCGGAACGGACATCAAGGTGGTGAAGGACCATAAGACCCTCTACCGCCACATGACCGGCTTCAGCGACTATGAAGGGACCGTCCCGGTATCGGACAAAGACCTTTACGATATTTATTCGGCATCCAAGATCGCGACCATGACTGCTGTCATGCAGCTCGTCGAGCAGGGGAAGATCGGTCTTGACGACCCGGTCACGAAGTATCTGCCCGAGTTTTCCGAGATGTATTACGATCCCGGTTTCAAGTTCGGGTTCCCGATCAAGATGCCCACCCGCGAAACGGCGACCTGCCGCGCGGACCGTCCGATGCTGATCTGGAACCTCATGTCCATGACGGCAGGGCTTTCCTATGATACGATGTCGCCTTCCATCAGGAAAGTCCGGGAAGAGGTCGGAAGTGAGGCGAGCACCCGCGAACTGGTACGCGCCATTGCCGAGAATCCGCTTCTCTATAACCCGGGGACCCATTACGCCTACTCCCTTGCCCACGACGTGCTCGCGGCGGTCGTCGAAGTGGTGAGCGGCATCACTTTCGGGGAATATATGCGGAAGAATATCTTCGATCCGCTCGATATGAAAGAGATCTGGTACCAGGTCCCGGAGAACGAAGCCGGCCGTATCGTAGCGCAGTACGCGATGGACTTCAGGACCGGGGAAATGAAACGGCAGGAGGGCAACACCTTCCGGCTTTCCGAAAAATACGAGAGCGGCGGTGCAGGCATTCTGACGACCGTCGATGAATACAGCAAGCTGCTGGATGCCCTGGCCTGCGGCGGTACAGGCGCGACGGGGAACCGGATCCTCAGGGAAGAGTCCGTGAAGGCCATCGGCACGAACCGGCTGAACCCGGACCAGGTTAAGGAATTCCAGATGGGAATGCGCCTCGGCTACGGCTACGGCCTGGGCGTCCGTGTCCTCATGGAGGAAGGCTATGCGAAGAGCCCTGTGGGTGAATTCGGATGGGACGGCGCGGCAGGAGCCTATGCGCTCATCGACCCCGTCAATCACGTTTCGGTATACTATGCCCAGCAGATCCTGGGGATGATGAAGGCGTATTCGGAGATCCATCCGGCTGTCAGGGACCTGGTCTACGAAGGGCTTGAGGCCTGACAGAAAACGGGAAGAGGAGAGTAAAAATGAAACGGACACAGGCACTGATCGATATGATCGTATTTCCGGGGGGCTATACGAAAGCCTTCACGATGAGTTATGACGACGGCACGGTCCATGACCGCCGGTTCGTGGAGCTCCTGAACAGATACCGTATCAAAGGAACCTTCAACCTGAACTCGGGGATCTTTGGCCTGCAGAGAAAAGGGGTCGGTCCCAATACGGACCTGGACATCAGCGTCATTCAAGAAGAGGAAGTGAGGACCCTTTACGAAGGGCATGAGATCGCCGGGCACGGTTCCGTCCACGCAAGTCCGACGGACGTCGGGACGCCGGCATTCATGTTTGAAACGATCGAAGACAAGGAAAAGCTTGAGGAAGTCACGGGAAAGATGGTGCGCGGCTACGCATATCCCTTCGGCGCGTTCAACGAGGATGTGAAAAAGATCCTGAAGCTTGCCGGATATCATTACGCCCGCGTCGTGGACACGACCGGCAAATTCGACATTCCGCAGGATTTCCTGGAATGGCGGGGGACAGCCCATCACAACGACCCGAAGCTCATGGAGCTTGCGGAAGAGTTCTGCAGGAACGATTTCTTCGGTTTCCGGAAAAAACTGTTCTACGTCTGGGGACACTCCTATGAATTTGAGGGAGACGGAACCTGGGACAAGATCGAGGCCTTCCTGAAATTCATGGATGAGCACCGGGAGGGGATCTGGTTTGCCTCGAACATCGAGATCGTGGACTATGTGAACGCATACCGTTCACTGGAATACAGTGCGGACGGAAACATGATCTATAACCCCACTGCAATTCCCGTCACTTTCGCAAGATACCGGAAGAACTATACGGTACAGCCCGGCGAGACGCTGTACCTCTGATCCCGGAGGGCATGTATGAGCAGACTGAAGCTTCTTCCAGGCACACCGGACGACCTGAACCGCGACTATCTCCCGGAATCGATCAAAGGGAGCGATATTGTCGTAAATGAAAACGGCAACAATTCGCGGCCGTATCCGGAGCGCCTTATAGAGTGCACCGGCGTGCTTGCGGACGGTCTTAACGACCGCTGGTATGTCTATGTGCCTGAAAAATACGACGGAAGTTCAGCAGTCCCGCTTGTCGTAGGGCTGCACGGCGGCCTGATGACCGGGTGGGGCCACAGCATCTATACTTCCTGGTGCTATGTTGCTGACCGTGAAGGCCTGATCTGTGTATTCCCCGATGCCCACACGGAACGGATGTGGACCGTGGAAGGCGTTTTTGACGGTCTTTCCGAGGAAGACCTGGACGGGCTGCCGATCGCACTGGCCCCGAAGGACTACCGGGAAAACCACGACCTCAATATGGTCAGGGCGCTTATCGAAAAGATGCAGCAGGATTACCGCATCGATCCCGGCAGGATCTTCATGCAGGGAATGTCGATGGGCAACGTCATGACCCAGCAGTTCTGCAAGTATTACGGGGACATGCTGGCCGGCGCTGCCGGCTCCGGAGGGCCCACGCAGCCTGACATGATGTTCACGGAAGAGGGCGGAATTCTGAATTACGGCGGTCCCATGGCCATCTGGCAGTCCCGCCCGGAAGTCAACGGCCTGCCGCCGGCTAAGATCTACGATGAATTTACGGTGAACAAGATGTCGCGCACCTACTGGATGCGCGTGAACGAGTGCGGGGAGATCCCGGAGATCAGCATCGTCGGAGAAGATAACTTCGCGTTCTTCAGGGGCAGAAAGGCGGATCTTGTTTACCTTGACATTAAGAACCGCGATCACGGCCAGACCCTGGATGAGGCGTTCCTGTACTGGGATTACCTTTTCTCGGGCGTCCGGAAAACGCCGGAAGGCCGGGTGATCTCGGGAGAAGGCAGGATCCCGAGAAAAGGGGACGCTTTTGCCGCGGCCTTCACTGAAGGAAACGGAAAAGCCTGGTTTCATAACCGGGTGACCGGACTTTCCCAGCCTCCGGTCCTCTGGCAGAAATGCAAATACCACGGACTGAACGGGGGAACGATCGTACGCGGCGAATACCTCATGGTGCCGCTTCAGTTCCTCGCGGAAATGTTCGGGGCTGAATACCGTCCATCGGCGGATACTCTGACAGCGGAGGTGATCCTCAGAGACGGCCGTGAACTGCAGTTTGCGAGAGGCTCCATCGTCTGTGCCGTTGATGATACGATGCGCCAGATGTACTGTGAAGCCCTGCACAGGAACGGGGAGCTTCTTGTTTCCGCGGAATGGTTCTGCCGGTATTTCTTCAACCTGCATGTTTCCCGGTGCAACGGCGTAACGTACGTCACCGATCACTTTGCCGAACTGTCCTGCTTCATGGCAGATCTCATCAAGGATATCCTGAACGGAAGCGTTCTGCCGGATGACTATTCGTTTATCGGCTCCTGTGTGAAAAGGGGCAAGGAATAGAATTGAGATTCGGAAAAAGGTAAGGCGGATCCCGGTCTGTCACAACGAATACGGGATCCTCGACCGGATGTTTACGAAAAGAAAGAACAGCTGAAAGGAGCGCGTATGGATCTTCATGTTTGGAGAGACGCGGACTACCGGGGAACCGTGATCCGCGTGGATTATGAGACCCGGGACCTTCAGGGCGATCCCTGGAAGAAATATGCGAACGTTTACCTGCCCTACGGGTACGACGATGCAAAGCCGTACAACATTCTGTATCTGATGCACGGCGGCGGCGGAAATCCCGACGCCTGGCTGGACTGCTCCCAGATCAAGAACGTGATGGACCGGGGATTCCTTGAGAAGAGAGCGGAGCCGTTCATCACGGTGTTCCCGACCTTCTACAGCCTGATCCCGTCCGAAAACAGACGGGAAGGCATCGACGCTTCCTGGGAAGACAGTCAGGTCCGGCATTTCCAGAAGGAATTTACGGAAGACCTGATCCCGGCCATTGAAGGCCGTTTCCACACATATGCGGAGAAGGACCTTTCTCACGAAAGTCTCCAGAACTCCCGGAAGCACCGGGCTTTCGGTGGATTCTCGATGGGCGGAGCGACCACCTGGTACAATTTCCTGGCCCATCTGGATATCGTTTCGGTCTTTATGCCGCTGTCCGGAGACTGCTGGGAGATCCAGCCGATGGGCGGACGGCTTGCGCCGGACAGAACTGCGGAAGCTCTTTACGAAAAAGTCCGTTCCCTCGGGTTTACGAAGGACGATTTCCGGATCTTTGTCGGAACCGGCTCCAAAGATGCCGGCTGTGACAACCTGACGCCTCAGCTTGACGCAATGAAAGAAAAGTATCCGGAGGTTTTCGATTTCTCTGAGGACCCGAAGGAGGGGAATCTCCACTTTGAAGTAAAAGAGGACGCTGTGCACGCATATGAAGAGGTGTATCATCACGTCTGGAACTATCTGCCATACCTGTTTATATGATTGCAGCGGTGTGAAAGAAGAGAGGGGCAAATAAGATGCAGAAAAAGAAAAAATGGGTCGCAAAACTCCGGAGATACTGGCCGCTGTACCTGATGCTGGTCCCGGGAACCATCTATCTGATCATCAATAACTACATTCCGATGTTCGGTCTTCTGATCGCTTTTAAGAAGGTTGACTACTCGGTCGGCATCCTGAAGAGTCCGTGGACCGGATTTTCAAACTTTACGTATCTGTTCGCGACGAACGACGCCTACATCATGTTCCGGAATACGATCTTATACAACATCGTGTTCATTATCCTCGGAAACCTGCTCGGCCTTGTTACGGCAATAGCCATGGATACCATCAAAAACAAGTTCTTTAAGAATTTCAGCCAGGTCGTGATCCTGATCCCGTATCTTCTGTCCATCATCATCGTTACTTACATCGTATACGCCTTCCTGAATCCTTCCAATGGCTTTGTCAACAACTCGATCCTGAAGCCTCTCGGCGCAGATCCCGTGAACTGGTACAACGTGCCGAAGCCCTGGCCGGTGATCCTGACGATCGTCTACCTGTGGATGTCCTTCGGCTATACGTCCATCCTGTATTATTCAACACTGATCGGCATCGATAAGACCCTGTATGAAGCAGCAGTAGTGGACGGAGCCGGAACCTGGAGACAGATCCGCAACGTGACTCTGCCCTGCATGAAGGGGACCATTATCATCCTTCTGATCCTGGCAGTCGGCCGTATCTGCTATTCCGATTTCGGCCTTTTCTACCAGATCCCGATGCATTCCGGTCTTCTCTACAAGACGACTCAGACGATCGATACCTTCGTATTCCGTGCCCTTCTTGAGCAGAACAACATCGGACGTTCTTCCGCAGCCGGCCTTTTCCAGTCTGTGCTCGGTTTTATCCTGGTGCTGACCGCGAATACGATCGTATCGAAGCTTGACAAAGAAAGCGCACTGTTCTAAGGAGGAGAAGAGCATGATTACGAAAAACAAACCTTTTATTATAATTCAGTATGTCATCGTCATCATTCTGGTCCTTGTGTGCCTCGTTCCGTTCTGGCTTCTGATCGTCAGTTCCTTCACTCCGGAGTCGGAGCTCGTGCTGCACGGCTATTCGCTGCTTCCGAGGGAGATCACATTTGAGACCTACGAGTATCTTGCCGCGGTTTCGGGCGGCGTGCTCCGCGCGTATCTCATGAGTGTCGTCATCTCCGCGATCGGCGTCACTTCAAGCATCATAATGACGACGTTTTACGCCTATCCGCTGTCCAGAAGGGATCTGCCCGGAAGAAACATTATCTCGTTCTTCCTGTTCTTCACGATGCTTTTCAACGGCGGCCTTGTCCCGACCTACATGGTCTATACAAGACTTCTGCATATCAAGGACACCCTTGCGGGCATGATCGTTCCAGGTATGCTGATGAACGCGTTCTACGTCATCATGATGAGGACCTATATCACGTCCAACATCCCCGACGAGACCATCGAAGCCGCGAAGATCGACGGCGCGGGCGAGATCAAGTGCCTGCTTCGGATCGTAATACCGCTCAGTAAGCCGATCCTCGGAACGCTGGCGCTCATGACTTTCATTGCCTACTGGAACAACTGGACCAACGGTGTTTACTATATTCAGGCCAGAACCGACCTGCTCGGCATCCAGAATTACATGAAGAACGTTCTGGACAGTATTTCTGTCCTTCAGCAGCAGGTGGCAAAGGGCATCAACGTGGACGCTTCCCAGATCCCGACGGTAGGTATCCGGATGGCGCTCGCCGTGGTCGGCGTCCTGCCGGTCCTCATCATCTATCCGTTCTTCCAGAAGTCCTTTGTAAAAGGCGTTACCTTAGGATCAGTAAAGGGTTAAAGCCCCTTTAATGATAAAGCAATACATTCCATATGAGGAGGAAAAAAAATGAAGAAATTGTTGGCTTTATTGCTTGCAATGGTCATGGTCCTTTCGCTTGCGGCATGCGGCGGGACCGCACCGGCAGACACCGGCGAGAAGACGCAGGAAGCAGAAGCAGACACCCAGGCTTCTGAAAACGAAGCAGCAGAAGAGGGTGAACAGGAAGCGACGGAAGATTCCGGCTTTCCGAAGCTCAGAATAAACCTGACGAGCTTCACCGGTGAAGCGCCCACCTATGCAAAGGAAGTGCAGGATGCGCTGAACGAGCTGCTCCGCGTGAAAGCACAGGCAGAAGTGGAATTCGTATGGATCGGCTTCTCCGACATGAAGACGCAGCTGAACCTGCTTCTCACGGGCGGCGATGATTCCATCGACATCCTGAGCTCCTTCTGGTACACCTCTCTCGGCGAACTGGTCTCAAACGGCCAGGTAGCTCCTCTTGATGACCTTCTGGAGTCTTCCGGCCAGGGCATCAAGGAACTCTACAGCGATTTCCAGTACGTTCTGGACTGCGGCAGGATCAACGGCACGCTTTACGGCATCCCGTCGTTCACCGCATGGTCTTCTCCGAACATCTACATCTGCGAGGAAGCAGTAGCGGAAGGTGTTGATTTCTCCACGATCAATACTGTTGATGATCTGACTGCGGCCCTTGTCACGATGAAAGAGCACAACCCGGACAAATACTTTATCCCGGGCGCAACCGAGCCCTACTGGGTCCCGAAGGGAATCGACTACCTCGGCGACACCAACTACCTTGGCTGCCTCATGGATCCCTGCAACAGCACGACTGTTGAGAACTATTACGAATCGGATTATTTCATCAATTTCCTGGATAACGTGAAAATCTGGAAAGAGAAAGGGATCATCTCCCCCGACTCCATGTCGAACCCGAACCCGACGCTCCTGTCCTTCCAGAACAGGATCTCCTACGGTACGCCCGGCTACGGCTACAACATGGTCAACTTCATCTATGAAGCGAACAAGTCCCAGCAGTACGGCGCGGACATCACCGGCTGCGAGATCGGCGACAGACTTCTGACCACCGGCAACATCAACACCTATCTGTGGCATGTGACGTCCTTCTGCAAGGATAAGGAAGCCGCTATGCGTGTTCTGAACTGCCTGTACACGGATTCGGAAGTTGCGAACGTCTTCTCCAACGGCGTGGAAGGCCTGACTTACGGTGTTGACGACAATGGTCAGCTCTGCTATATCAACGGCGCTACCGACGCGAACTCCGCAGGCTGGTCTGTCGGCTACGCATACGTCAACCCGAACGACTTCCTGTGCCCGACCTGGGATTACCAGCTGAAGGAAGCAAACGACCTGATGGTCGAAGACAACGCTAAGGCACTTCCGTCCCTGGCGCTTGGCTTCACCTGCGACCTGAGCCCGGTGGCTGACCAGTACTCCGCATGCGTCAACGTCATTGCCCAGTACTACAACCCGCTCATGAACGGCGAAGTCGACATCGACGAAGTCCTTCCTGAATTCCAGCAGGCGCTTCGCGATGCAGGCGTAGACCAGATCGTTGCCGAGAAGCAGAGACAGCTTGATGAGTGGCTTGCGAACAAGTAATACGCGTAAAGAGTGATTCTTTCCCGGGAAACGCTGAAAAGCTCAGCGTTTCCCGCTTTTAAGGAAGGCATGAAATGGCATACTACGATATTACGTTCCGTTCGGAAGTGAACGCACGTGTCTCCAACGTGAAGGTAGAGCTGCCGAACGACACGAACGAATATGAAAAGCAGCGCGCCGGGATCCGCCATTACGAACGGCCGATGAAAGTGCTTTATCTTCTGCACGGCTATTCCAATGACAATTCCGAATGGGCGCATATGACTTACGTCAGGGATTTTTCCCAGAGGTACAACATTGCGATGGTCATGCCATACGGCGACCTCAGTTTTTACCTGGACGGAGAGGGTACCGGCCAGAAGTACGCGAGCTATATATTCGAAGAGCTTCCGGAATACCTCAATAAGTCCATCGGCATCCCGCTGGAGCGCGAACACAATTATGTGGGCGGATGTTCCATGGGCGGCTTCGGAGCGATCCGGGCAGCCTACTATTATCCTGAAAAATTTGAAAGAGCTTTCGCCATGTCCCCGGCGATGCTGACGTCCGGACTGAAGAACATGAAGCCGGACAGCCGTACAGGAGGAGCGGATTACCATTACTATCGGGAGACCTTCGGGGATCCCGAAAAGATCGATACGAGCGTGAACAACCCGGAATTCCTCCTGAAAGAGCTGAAACGAAAGGGAGAGCGGATCACACCGTTATATATGATCTGCGGAGGCAGGGATTTTCTTCTGGAAGGCGACAGGGCTTTTGTCCGGTTCCTTCGAGAGCAGGAAGCGCCTGTCGAATATCACGAGGTCAGCGGTCCTCATGATTTTACTGCCTGGAGAGATCATTTTGAATCCTGCATCCGTTTCCTGCTGGGAGACGAAGCCTGATCCCCGGGTCTTTGATCGGAAAATCATTTACGCGCCGGCAGATCTCCGCCGGACGGTTACACTTAAAGAAATGCTGAAAGGAGAACAAGTGAACCCATATGTTTTTGAACCGGTAAAACCGGTCGTCGAAACGAAGTTCGGAAAACTGAGAGGCGTTACCTACGGCGACGTGAATATGTTCTTTGGCGTGCAGTACGCGACGGCCCGCCGTTTTCACCAGCCGGAAGAGCCGGAAAAATGGGAAGGTGTGAAAAACGCGTACCTTCACGGCCCGGTCGCACCGCTTATGAATGTCCACAATCCCTTCGCGATCTACCGCGGCCTTCATCTTCTGCAGACAGAGCGCGAGGACTGCCAGAACCTGAACATCTGGGCGCCCAGGACCCTGAACGGCGCGAAAAAGCCGGTGTTCGTGTGGATGCACGGCGGCGGATTCTTTGCCGGCAACGCCTTTGAAGAGTATTCCTTTGACGGCTTCAATCTGGCCCATTACGGCGATATAGTATTCGTCTCGATCAACCACCGCCTGAACATCCTCGGACATTTCAATCTGGAGGAGTACGGTGAGGAATACCACAATTCTGTCAACTGCGGCATTGCGGACCTGGTCCTCGCGCTTCGCTGGGTACATGAAAACATCGCAAACTTTGGCGGCGACCCGGAGAACGTCACGATCTGCGGCCATTCCGGCGGCGGAGCGAAGGTGCTTTCCATGTTCCAGATCGAGGAGTGCAAGGATTACTTCCAGCGGGCGATCTGCATGAGCGGTGTGGCCCCGAAGCAGGAAGCGGATCATGGCGCAAGCAGCAGATTCGCTGCAGAAACGCTGAAGGAACTCGGCATCTCCGCGGAAGAAGTCGACAAAGTCTGCGACGTTCCGTTCAGGGACCTGTGCGACGCTGCCTTCCGTGCATCGAAGAACATCGGTCTCCCAAACCCGGCGTTCATGTTCGCGCCTTCCCGGAACGAATGGTACGCCGGTCTTCCGAGCGAAGCCGGATTCGCGCCGTATTCCAAGGACAAGCCGCTTCTGTTCGGCACGACGCTCGGCGAATTCCCGCGCGTAGACCTGACGGAAGAGCAGAAGGAAGCGATGACGGAAGAGGACAGGCTTCAGTACCTCCGGGAGCGTTACGGTGAGAAGGCGGATGAGATGATCGGACTGTTCCGCAAGGCATATCCGAAGCACGACATCCTGGACCTTGCGTACACCGACATCACTTTCCGTATCCCGACCAGGGAAACCGCTCTTATGAAGGCTGAACTGTCTCCGGAAAACACCTGGATCTACCTCTGTTCCTATAACTGTCCTGAGGACGGCTGGATCCCGATGTGGCACGGCGGAGACGTGGGCTACGCCTTTATGAACGAGGACCGCGTCTACGTCCTCAATGAAGCCGTTTACGGACAGAAGATGTCTCAGATCTTCAGCACGATGTTCCTGAATTATATCAGGACCGGAGATCCGAACAACAACTATCTTCCGGAGTGGAAGCCGATCACGAACGAGCATCATTACACGATGGTCATCGACCGGGAAAGCGAGCTCCGCGAAGCGCATGACGAAGAACTGACTAAGCTTGTTCAGGAGAGCGGCAAGAACTCGATGTTTTTCTGATCCTTGATATTTTTGCCATGAATTGGAGAAAGAAGGGCAATATGCGCAATATGCCTGTGATCCGCCCGGGAGTGCCGGACGACGATAACCGTCATTACCTTCCGGAATATCTTTACAGAAGTAATATCACCGTCAACGAGAACGGCAATAATTCCATTCCGTGTCCGGAACGTCTTCTGGAATTCCATGAGGACATCGTCGGAGACGGGAAGGAAGACACCTGGTACGAATATGTGCCTGAGAGCTACGATCCCTCGAAGAAAGTCCCGCTTGTTGTGTCTCTTCACGGAGGCCTCATGACAGGCTGGGGGCAGTGCTGCTACAATTCATGGCCTCTCGTCGCGGACAGGGAAGGCCTGATCGCGGTCTTCCCGACCGCTTCCGAGATGCGCTTCTGGCTGGTGGAAGGGATGTACGAGTCCGGCGGGCCGACGTCTATCGACGGAGTGACCGTCGCGCATGCGCCGGAGGACGTCCGGGACAACCATGACCTGAACCTGCTTCTCGCTCTGATCGAAAAAATGCAGGAGAAGTATTCGATCGATCCCGAACGGATCTTCATGCAGGGCATGTCGATGGGCAACCTGATGACCCATCAGTTCTCGCGCTATTACGGCAATATCCTGGCAGGCGCTGCCGGCGCCGGCGCCCAGACCTGGCCCTGCGCGCTGTTTGAAAAAGACGGAACGATCAGGAACGCGGCCGGCCCTGTCGCGGTGTGGCAGGCGCGCCCCGAACACAATCAGTTCGAGGGCGATTATGAAGCGGAAGCCCTGAATTTCAAAATGGGCCGGTGGTACTGGCTGAAGATCAACGAATGTGACCCGGTACCAGAGATCTCCATCATCGGAGAAGACAATTTCTCATTCTACCGCGGAAAGAAGGCGAACCTTGTATTCCACGATATCCGGAACCGCGACCACGGACAGAAGCTGGACGAAGCGTTCCTGTACTGGGACTACTTCTTCTCGGGACTCCGGAGAAAAGCGGACGGAACGGTCGAGCAGGGCGAGACCAGACTTCCTTTGAAGCGCGATCTGTTCCAGGCGGCTTTCGCGGAAGGCGCACCGTCTATGCTTTTAAACGGGGAGATCCTGCCGCTATCTCACGCCCCGGTGTTCTGGCAGAAGCTCAAATACCACGGCCTCAACGGCGGAGCAAAGGTGCGGGGCGAATACCTCATGGTGCCTGCAGATGCGCTCGCGAATACCGCAGGCGGAAGCTTTGCTTCTTCAGAAGACGGGCTCTCGGGAACCATCGTACTGCCTGACGGGCGTGTGCTCCAGTTCGCCCGCGGAGTGATCGGCTGTATGATCGGCGATACGATGCGCCAGATGTACGCGGAATGCATCGAACGGGACGGAGTCCTTCTCCTGTCTGCTGAATGGTTCGCCCGCTATGTGCTGAACCTGACCGCAAGCGGTTCGAACGGTGCGCTCTATGTGACGGACCACCACGCTGAACTTTCTTATTTTACCGCAGACCTTATAAAAGACCTCCTGAACGGCCGGTACGATCTTGACACTACGAAAAAGGAGATCATGGAGCGGCAGAAATTCTTCAGGGAATAATTCTGTTCTGACATATGGAAAAGGAGATGACCACTATGGAAGGTAAGATCTTTCTTCGTCCCGGTACGCCGGACGACGCGAACCGCGACTACCTGCCGGAATCGATCTTCGGCAGCGATATCGTTGTAAATGAAAACGGCAACAACTCTCAGCCGCACCCGAAGAACCTTGTCGAAAAGCACGAGATCCTCTGGGGCGATGAAGAGGACACCTGGTTCGAATATGTGCCGGACACCTATGATCCCGCAAAAAAGACCCCGCTAGTCGTAAGCTGCCACGGCGGTCTTATGAGCGGATGGGGCCAGTGCATCTATACTTCCTGGACGTACGTCGCAGACCGGGAAGGCTTTATCGTCGTGTTCCCGAACGCCCACGAGTACAAATTCTGGAACGTCTGGGAAGGCCCAAGGAAGCTTCCTGACGGGTCCGAGATGACCACGGGTCCCGGCGGGATGCCGCTTCCGAAAGCCTATCCGTCCTTTAAGGAAGGCCCTGACAGCGGCCAGGTGCTTGCCCTCATCGAAAACGTGAAGGCACGCTTCAATATCGATCCCGGCCGCATCTTCATCCAGGGCATGTCGATGGGCGGCATGATGACCGGCATGATGATCCATTATTTCGGCGAAAAGTTTGCCGGCTTCGCGACAGCAGGCGCGCCCGGCGGCGCACCCCGCGGCGTGAAGAACGCGGATCCGTCCGAACACGGCCCTGTCTCCGGCTTTATCAGTATGCCGGAATTCAACGGGTACGACAAGAATCCGGACCGCAGCCGCGACGATATCGAAGGCGTCCGCAGCGCAGTGGCCTACTGGACCGCCGTAAACGACTGTACCGACCTTCCGGAGATCAAACTGGAAGGAGAAGACAACTATTTCTTCTACACCGGGAAAAAGGCCAATTTTACGCTCAGAGTGATCCGTAACCGCGACCACGGCCAGACGCTCGATGACGCGGAACTCGTCTGGGATTACTGCTTCAGCGGCATCCGCAGGGATGAAAACGGCGACATCGTGCAGGGCGGTACGAAGCTTCCCAGAAAGGGAGACAGCTTCGGCATCGCGCTCGCGCTCGGGAAACAGAACGCACTTGTAAATTCGAAGCCCATCCGCCTACAGATCCCTGCCTTCCTGCATGAGAAACTGAAATACCACGGCCTGGACGGCGGCGAGCTTGTCCGCGGCGAGTACTTCTATGCGCCGGTATCTTTCCTGGCCCAGGCGGCCGGTGCCGAATGCAATATGAGCGCGGACGGCCGTACCGCGGAACTGATCCTTCCGGACCGCCGTACGGTCCAGTTTGCCCAGGGCAGCATCGGCTGTGTCATCGATAACAAGATCTTTTCGATGGACAATGAAGCGGTGATCCGCGACGGCGCGCTCTGCCTGCCCGTGGAGTGGTTCTTCCGGAGACTCTTAGGATGCTTCGTTTCCGAGAACCGGGGCGTCTGCTACATCAGCGACCACTACATTGAGCTTGCGGCGCATACTGCGGCTCTCATCGAGGATATCCTGGATCTGTAATGCATATGGAAAATGAACTCTATCTCCGTCCGGGAACGCCGGACGACCTGAACCGCGATTATCTTCCGAAGTCCATCAAGGACTCGGATATCGTCGTCAATGAAAACGGCAACAACTCCCAGCCGTATCCGGAAAGACTCCGGGAATTCCATATGGAACTGGTTCCCGGGCAGGGTGAAGACAGCTGGTACGAGTACGTTCCGGAGAGCTATGACCCGGCAAAGAAGACGCCGCTCGTTTTTTCTATGCATGGCGGCGTGATGTCCGGGTGGGGCCAGTGCATCTACACGTCCTGGTCCTATGTGGCGGACAGGGACGGCATCATCATCGTCTATCCCGACGCCCACAACAAACTGTTCTGGGAGCAGATGCCTTCTCTTGAAAGCGAAGAGAACAAGGAGATCGCGGGATTCGACGTTCCCGCGCCGGTAGAAAGGATCGAAGACCACAAGGACTGCAACTTCGTCCTGGCGCTTCTCGAACACCTGAAGGGCAAGTACAATATCGACGAAGAACGGATCTTCATGCAGGGGATGTCCGCGGGCAATATGATGACCACGCTCTTTGCGCGGTACTACGGGAATCTTCTGGCAGGCGCCGCGGGATCCGCCGGCCCGGGCAGCATCTCGCTCCTCTATGACGAGGACGGGAATCTCGTGAACCGGGGCGGCCCCTTAGGCATCTGGCAGACCCGGCCGGAGCACAACGGCTTCGGCATGCGCGATTTTCCCCGTGAAGCGGATATCGACCGCTACAACCGAATCTACTGGCTGAAGGTCAATGAATGCGGTCCAAAGCCGGAGATCAGTATCATCGGCGAGGACAATTTCGCTTTCTATCACGGCAGAAAAGCGCCGCTCGTCTTCATGGACGTAAAGAACCGGGACCACGGACAGAAGCTGGACGAGGCGTTCCTGCAATGGGACTATTTCCTGTCAGGACTCCGCCGGCTCCCGGACGGAACGATCACGGATGAAGGCTCCGTGACACGGAGGAAGGGGGATGCCGTCTCCATCGCATATGCTTTGGGCGTTTCTCACGGCTGGATGGGCCAGGAGATCGTACCGCTCACACAGGCACCCGTAAAATGGCAGAAGCTGAAGTACCACGGCCTGAACGGCGGAGAGAAGGTCCGCGGGGAATACCTGATGGTATCTATTAAGGACCTTTCCGCCGCGGTCGGCGCGGAGTACATTCCTTCGGAAGATACCCTGCACGCGGACGTGATCCTCCCGGACGGGCGGAGATTACAGTTCGCGCGCGGTTCGATCGGCTGCCTGATCGACCGGACCATGCGCCAGATGAGCGTGGAAGCGATCCACCGGAACGGGGAGCTTCTCATCTCCGCGGAATGGTTCATGCGGTACCTTTTCAATTACTGCGTGTCAGAATGCCATGACATGGTCTATATTACCGACCACTGTGCGGAGCTTTCCTATTTCCTTGCAGACCTGCTCACCGATCTGCTGAAAGGGGATCCGATGCCGGAGGACTTCAAGGAAGCCCGGAAGATCAACTGGCTCGGCAAATAAGAGCGCAGGAGCTTATTCATATTTAAAAACTCCCGAAGGAAACAGTATGGCTGACCTTCGGGAGTCTTTTTATTGAAATTCATAATATTTCAGGGAGAGCGGAAACGGATCCCGGACCTTTAAGTAAGCTTACGATCCGAGCGCCATCACCGAATTATGGTACCGGAGGTCCCGTGAGACGTCTTCGCCGAACCAGTCCGGCGGGGTGAAGGCATCGGCATCCTCAAGGCTTTCGAATTCGACCTCGGCAATAACAAGGCCGTCAAAGTCTCCTGAAAATACGTCGAGCTCGATCACGTAGCGGAGATAAGGAATGCGGTAACGGCGCTTTGTGATGATCCTGCCGTCCGCTTTTTTCAGAAGATGCGCGTACGACACTGCCGTGAGCGGGAGATTATACTCTTCGCGGGCAACGAGGCCCGCGCCTTTATACGTGAGATAATAGGAATCCCCGTCCTGCCGGACGCGGACCACAGGACTTCCGGAAAGGTACCCCTGTTCGATCAGGGCGGACGGATAAGACTCAAGATCCTCCGGAAGCTTATTTACGAGGAATTTACGTTCGATCTCCATGTTCGTCTCCTTTCTTCCTCCATCATAGCATGCTTCGGTGCAAATTCAAGAGTTGAAAACCTGTATGGAACATGATAAACTCTTATTGAAAGTAATATGGGGCAGAATGTTCAGACGGGACGATCGGGAAAGGAGACGGAGCGCAGTATGAAAGAGCCGGAAACACTGTATAAGCTGATGATCCTCTACATGCTGAAGAAGGTCAATTTTCCGATGACCAATCCCCAGCTCTGGACATTCTTCGAGGAGAAGGGCTACACGAATTATTTCACATTCCAGGATACCGTGGCGGAGCTCCTCGACGCAAACCTTGTGAGCCATGAGGAGATCCGGAACAGTGTTCTTTATGAGATCACGCGGGAAGGTGAAGAAGCCCTGTTCTATTTCAACGATGAGATCGCCGACTCCATCAGGGAAGAGATGGACGAATACATCCGCGTGAACAAATACCAGCTCAGGAATGAGACCGGCATCACCGCGGACTATAAGATGACTGAAAACTACGACTACTGTGTGCACCTTCTCGTGCGGGAAGGGAAGTCGATCCTGTTTGAAATGAACCTGACCGTCCCCACGGAGGAGCAGGCCAGGATCCTTTCGGAGCACTGGGAAGAGAATTCGCAGAACATTTACGCATACGTACTGAAGAGGCTGATGTAAGGGAGAGACCATGATCCGGAAATTAAGAGACAACATCAATCAGACTTTTGTAGGAAAGGAAGAGGTCGTTGAGAACGTGCTTGTGTGCCTCCTTGCAGGCGGCCACGTACTTCTTGAGGACGTCCCCGGCGCCGGAAAGACCACTCTTGCGAAAACGCTTGCAAAGTCCATCGCGTGCTCGTTCGGCAGGATCCAGTTTACGCCGGACACGCTGCCCTCGGACGTGACCGGCCTTTCCGTTTACAACATGAAGACCGGGGAATTTGAATACAGGGAAGGCGTCATCATGCATGAGATCCTGCTCGCGGACGAGATCAACCGGACCTCTCCCAAGACGCAGGCGAGTCTTCTGGAAGCCATGGCGGAGGGCACCGTTACGGTAGACGGAAAGATCTACCCGCTGCCTTCACCGTTCATCGTGCTTGCAACGCAGAACCCCGTGGAGTTTTTAGGCACGTTCCCCCTGCCGGAGGCTCAGCTGGACCGCTTCATGATGCGGCTCACCATCGGCTACCCGGAAGAAGCGGGCGAGCTTCGGATGGCCCGGAACTACCTGAACGGAGTCGACACGGACAAGGTGGTGAGCGTCTGTACGGCGGAGGATATCATTGAGATGCGGAAGGCCGTAAGTGCGGTCCACGTGAGCGACGCGCTCCTTGCGTACGTCCGAGGCATCATCGCGGAGACCCGTAAGGAAAAGAGGTTCGTTTTAGGCGCCTCGCCCCGTGCGTTCCTGCACCTCCTGTCCACGTCCCGCGCGAAGGCTTACCTCGAAGGGCGTGATTTCGTGAAGCCTGACGACGTCAAGGCAGTCTCCGCGAATACGCTGCACCATCGTCTGCAGCTCACTCCGGAAGCGCGCCTCCAGAAGGAGGACACGGATCAGGTGATCCGCGATCTCCTGTACAGGGTCATCCTTCCGCTTGAATAACCGTTCTGTTTTATGAAAAGAAACCGTTTGATCTACTTACTGCTGTGGCTGATATCGCTTGCCGGGATCTCGTTTTGGGGAGGCGTTGTCAGTTACGGCTTTTTTATGTTCATGACGCTGGTCCCCGTGGTCTCGATCCTTTACCTCCTTGCGGTCTTCCTTGCGTTCAAGGTCTACCAGCAGGTGGAGGGCAGGGACCTCATAGTGAACCATGCCCATCCGTTCCTGTTCATTTTGCAGAACGAATTTTTCTTCACTTTTTCGGGAGTGAAGGTCAATCTGTTTTCCGACTTTTCGAGGATCTCCGGGCAGGACGACGGAGCGGAATACGAGCTTTTGCCGAAGAGCGGCATCCGGAACGACGCGACTCTCATATGCAGGTACAGAGGCGAGTACGACGTGGGCGTTAAAGACATCGTCATCACGGACTACCTCCGCCTGTTCCGTCTTCGCTATAAAAACAAGGGGACGGTGCGCGTCACTGTGAAGCCCGACCTTATCCGGATGGACGAACTGCACAGTGTTGATATCCAGCTGTTAAACAGCATCCACGCGCCCGCGAACCCGCAGGAGCCGGACGTCCTGGTCAGGAAATATGAGCCCGGCGATGACACGCGCTTCATCGAGTGGAAAGCGTCCGCCCGCGCGCAGGAGCTCCTGGTCCGGAAAAGGACCGGCGAAGAGCAGCAGGGAGTGGGGATCCTTATGGCAACGGAGCGGAAGAGCGACAAGCCATCGGAGTACCTGCCGCTCGAAAACAAGATCCTGGAGCTCGTGCTGGCCCTGGCATGGCATTTTACGGCCAAAAACACGCCCGTATCCGTCGATTACCTCGGTACCCGGTTCAGAAGTACCGTGGTGGACAGACCGGAGAATTTCAATGAATTTTACGAGGAGATGTCGAGCGTCACCTTCTCGGACCGCTATACCGAAAAGGAGATGTTTGAGGGTGCGGGAAGCGCCGGTACGCTGTACCTCAAGAAGGCAGTGTTTATGGTGCTGTCCGAGCTTTCCGAGGAAGCGCTGACGCTCGCCTCCATGCTGTACCGCCACCACATCTCCGCAGTCATCTACCTGATCTCGGACGATCCCGAGTCCGTGGTGACCGGGCAGGACCTGCCGGGCACATCCATCGTCCGGATCCCTAAAGAAGCGGTGCTTCGGGAGGTGCTCTGATGGCGGCCTTCCTTTACGACCTCATGTATACGGTACCGGTCTCTTTTCTGGCTGTCATCTATACGGCCGGGTTCACCGGCGCCGCGGAGCCTTCGCCGCTTCTGTTCCTCGCGGCTTTTATTTTCTCTCTGCTCTTTGCGGGACTTCTCCGCGTGAAGGGCTGGATCCGCACAGTCATCGTGCTCGTACTGCCGCTGCAGCTCATTGTTTTCCTCCTGATCTTCAAGGAGAGGGGGGAGCGGATCCCGTACCTGATCGCGCACCTGGATTACTTCTGGGTGCTCCTCATCACTCTTTTTTCCTTTGCGTTCGTCAAGCTTTCCGCGCGCTTCCCATGGGTGAAGGCCATGCTCGCCGCGGCCTTCTTTGCGCTCCTAGTGATCTCCATGATCCGAAAAGAGCCGGTCCGCGTGTTTACGGTCGCGCTCACCATGACGCTGCTTCTCTTTACGGCCGCGGAGCTGATCCGTCTGTACCGGAACGGCCTGTGGAAGACCGGCGCGGACGAAACGACAAGGAAATACCTGGTGTATCTTTCTCCCTTCCTGGTACTCCTTTTCCCGGTGCTCATGCTTTATAAGGCGCCGGAGAAGGCGTACGACTGGGATTTCGCGAAGCGCATCTATGCGGACGTCGCGACCGCCGTCGACAAGATCCAGATCAACCTGTTCCAGGGGTCCTCCGGCTCGTATGAGAGCGCTACGGTGGGCTTTTCCGACGATGCACTGCTTTCCGGAAACGTCAAATCGACTACGCGTGAAGTCATGGTAGTGTCGAGCAACGTGAACCAGAAGCTCCAGCTCTACCTTGCAGGCAAGGCCTTCAACGATTTCGACGGTAAATACTGGGAAGCGGACAGCGAGTCGGAATTCAACGAATCTACGATAGATCTCGTCGAATCATTCGGTTCGGTCCTCCGGTACGACCCTGAGCATATTTCGGACTACCTGAAGCCCAGGACGCTTCACATCGGCTACCGGTATTTTAATTCCGCCCATATGTTCCATCCCTTAAAGAGTGAGACCGTCCCCGAGCTTATCCAGGAATTCGAGGTGGAATTCGTAAGCGGCAATGTGGTGGCGGACCACAAGATCGGCTATGACGATGATTACTCCGTGAGCTTCTACCGGATGAACCGGAAGAGCACGCTCTATAATGAGATGCTTGAGAATACCTCGCCGCTTTCCCGCGAAGAATGGGAGGAGTCGGTCCGGGCACTCGGGATCACCATAACGGACGGGCTCAGCTATGAAGAGTATCTCGGATACCGGGACATGGTCTTTTCGGATTATACCGAGGCGCCTGTCCTCACGGAACGCACCGCGGAATTCATGCGGAAGCTCATGGACGGCGCGGATACGGAGCTCGCGAAGATGAATCGCCTGGAGGCGTTCCTCCAGTCCTTCGATTACGACTCTGACCCCGGCAGCGTCCCTGACAGGATCGGCTCGCCGGGCGAATATCTCGACTATTTCCTGTTCGAAAACCCCCGCGGCTACTGCAACTATTTCGCAACGGCCATGGTGCTTCTTGCGCGCTCCGAAGGCTATCCCGCACGCTATGTGCAGGGTTATCAGACGACAGTCAAGAAGAATACCGTTACGACCATCCGGTCCGACCGGGCTCATTCGTGGGCGGAGATCTACTTTGAGGGCTTTGGCTGGATCACGTATGAAGCGACGCCGGGCTTCCACATTGATTCCTCATGGACCGTGAGCTCCGAAAAGGAGGGGCAGGGCGAGGGTGCCGGCGGAGCGCCTTCTCCGGACCAGGTGGTGATCCCGGACGAGGTCATCGTCCTCCCGGAGGACCTCATTCAGGAAATGACAGAGAACGAGACCCTTCCGGAAGAGGAAACGAATCCCGGTGCCGGACTTCTCCTGGTACTGATCGTTATAGGAGTTGGCATTGCTGCAGCCGTACTTCTTTTAGGACTGGTCATCCTGATCCGCAAGATCCATTACGAGCGGCTTCCCGATGAAAAGAAGCTCCGTGTCATGTTCCGGCGGAATACGACGCTCCTTTCCGCGAACGGCCTTGCGCTCGGGCCGGGAGAGACGCTTTCGGAATTCTACGGACGGGTCTCCGACTTCATCTCCTCCGAAAAGATGAAGGCCCGGCTTAAAGGAAGTGCCGCGGAAACTACCGTTTCCGACGTCTTACTGTTCCTTCCGGATTACGAAAACGCGGTCTTCGCGGATACGAAGGTGACGCCCAGAATGGTAAGGAATTCGGAGCAGTCCAACAGGAAGCTGATTTCTCTGACGGGCAGGACCCGCGGCCCGCTCATGCCGTTTATTTACCTGAGAAGCATCTTCCGGTAAGGCTTTCCGCATGGCGCCGGTATATCTTCCGGTTCAGCGGCGGGCGGCGCACGGGCGAAACAAAAAAAGTACTTAAAAAAGCGGATTCCTGTTTGCAGGAACCGCTTTTTTAATATAGAATGGTATTAGGAAAAATATGACTGGAGGTACCTATGGCAGCAGATATCAAAAAACTCATCTCAGAAATGACCCTGGAAGAGAAGTGCTCGCTTTTAGGCGGCGAGGATTTCTGGCATACCAAGGCGGTGGAGAGGCTCGGCATCAAGCCTTTTATGATGTCTGACGGCCCTCACGGCTTAAGGAAACAGGACGATAAGGCGGATCATCTGGGCATTAACGACTCGATCAAGGCGGTCTGCTTCCCGGCAGCCTGCGCAACTACGTCGTCGTTCGACCGGGACCTGATCCACTACATGGGCGACGTGATCGGCAGGGAGTGCCAGGCGGAGAACCTGTCTACCGTGCTGGGCCCTGCGGTCTGCATCAAGAGGAGCCCTCTGTGCGGCCGGACCTTTGAATACATGTCTGAGGACCCTTACCTTGCGGGCGAGATGGCGGCGGCTTATGTGAACGGTGTACAGAAGCACCATGTGGGCACGTCCATCAAGCACTACGCTGCGAACAACCAGGAGACCGCACGTATGAGCATCAGTGCTGAGGCTTCAGAGCGCGCGCTCCGGGAGATCTATCTTCCGGCGTTTGAGATCGCGGTCCGGAAGGCGCAGCCCAAGACTATCATGTGCTCCTACAATAAGATCAACGGCGTATACAGCTCTGAAAATGAATGGCTTCTTACGAAGGTCCTCCGTGACGACTGGGGTTTTGAGGGCCTGGTAGTGACGGACTGGGGCGCAGTCAACGACCGTGTGAAAGGTGTTGCTGCAGGTCTCGACCTCGAAATGCCCGGCAATACCGCGGGAAACGACGCGATGGTCGTACAGGCGGTGCGGGACGGAAGGCTCCCGGAAGAGAAGGTCGACGAATGCGTTGAGCGTATCCTCAAGGTCTTCTTCGACTTTGAAGATAACCGCGAGGAGCAGGTCTTTGATCGTGAAAAGGACCACGAGATCGCGGCAAGGATCGAAGAGGAAAGTGCGGTTCTTCTCGAGAACAACGGTCTCCTTCCGCTGAAGCCGGAAGGGAAGTACCTTTACATCGGCGAGTTTGCGGAGAAGCCGCGCTACCAGGGCGGCGGTTCCTCGCATATCAACAGCTTTAAGATCGATTCCGCACTTGAAATGAGCCGTGCGGCCGGAAGGAACGTAGACTATATCAAGGGCTTCCCGATGGACAAGGACGCCCTCTTTGAGGAAGACCTGAAGAAGGCAGTCGAAACGGCTGCGGATTATGACGCCGTGGTCATCTTTGCGGGCCTTCCCGACATCATCGAATCCGAAGGCTACGACCGGGCGGATATGAAGATGCCCGCGTCCCAGAACAAGCTGATCGAGGCGATCCTTGAGGCGGTGCCCGGAAAGGTAGTGATCGTACTTTCGAACGGTGCGCCAGTTGAGGTACCATGGGTGGACAAAGGAGTCGCGCTTCTTGAAATGTACCTGGGCGGCGAAGCCGTCGGACAGGCCACGGACCGTATCCTCTTCGGCGAAGTGAATCCGTCAGGCCGCCTTGCGGAGACCTGGCCCCTGAAGCTTTCCGACAACCCGAGCTACCTGAACTTCCCCGGAAACGCGCGCCGCGTGAATTACGCGGAGGACGTTTACGTGGGCTACCGCTATTACGACAAGAAGGGCATGGATGTGCGTTATCCCTTCGGTTACGGCCTGTCTTACACCACGTTTGAGATCTCAAATCTCCGTGCGGAAAAGGAAGGCTTCAAGGACGGGGAGACACTGAAGGTCTTCGCTGACGTTACAAACACCGGTGCGTGCACCGGCAAGGAAGTCGTACAGCTCTATATTGCCGACAGGACCGACAAGGTGGATCGTCCGCATCAGGAACTGAAAGGCTTTGTGAAGGCAGAGCTCCGGCCCGGTGAGACGAAGACCGTGGAATTTGAGATCGACACACGTTCTTTGTCCTACTTTGACGAAGACTTAAGCGACTGGTACGCGCATACCGGCAAATATCTCCTTCTTGCCGGTGATTCATCCCGGCATCTCACGGCAAGCTGTGAGATCACGTTTACGACAGAAAAGCTGCTGCCTCTTCATCTGGACGTCGATACGACGATCGGCGAGCTTATGGCTGACCCGAGGACAGCCGCGGTGGTGCAGCAGATGATGACGCACAGAGGCGCGCTTGAGTCCAACACCGACGGCATCTCCGGAGATGCGGAGCAGGACGCTGCAATGTCGAATGCGATGATGCAGTACATGCCCCTGAAGTCTTTGATCAGCTTCGGCGTGATGGACAGGGAGCAGATGGAAAGCATGCTTGCAATGCTTCGCGGAGTGATCGGATAAATTGATTTATGCACATCCGCCGCGGTTCACACGGCGGATGTGTTCTTCTGGCTGCGGCAGTGGGACTTTTAGGCCGGAGACAGAAGCGGGTGACAGATCAGAAAGGATCAGAGGACGGGTATGGAATTCAGTATGGATCAGATCATCGCGGGCTTTCATGGGTTTGTCCCTCCGGAAGAGCATCCTTTCCCGGAGCATATCGAAAAAGCACGCGAGATCGCCGGAGACGGCATGGTGCTTCTCGTGAATGAAGAGAACACACTGCCAATTGCTCCGGGAAAAGTGGCTCTTTTCGGTGCAGGGGCGGCGGAAACCGTTTCCTCAGGGACCGGTCCGGACTACGTACCGGTCCCCGCGGCGAGCGTCCGGGACGGGCTTGTGAACGCGGGCTTTACCATCACGTCCGGGTCCTGGATAAACCGCTTTCTTGCGGAAAGCGAGGCTGCGAACAGTGCGGACACCATGCTTTCCTTTATCGACCGTTTTTTCTACGGCCGTACGGTGCAGATCGACGAACCGCTTATTACGGACGGGGAGATCCGGGAAGCGCGGGAGGCGGACACTGCGGTCTTTGTGATCCGCCGGAATGCCGGGGGATACGGAGCCCGGAAGGCGGAGCGGGACGATTATTATCTTAGTGAAGCGGAGGAGCAGAATCTCCGGAAGGTGGCTCAGGCGTTTGAAAGGACCATCGTCGTGCTGAACACCGGCGTCATGGACGCGAACTTCCTCTTCGAGATCCCGGGGATAACCGCTGCGGTGCTGATGGGTATTGCGGGCATGGAAGGCGGAAACGCGCTTGCGAACGTCCTTACCGGGGAGAAAAACCCGGCCGGCCGCCTTACGGAAACCTGGGCAAAGCATGCTTCAGATTATCCCTCATATGCCGCGAGAAGCGGAAATGAAGAAGACCCGCATCGTGAAGATCATACTGAGGATATTTTTATCGGTTACCGGTATTTTGATACCTTCGGGATCGAGCCGCTTTTCCCCTTCGGCTACGGCCTGTCCTATACGGAATTTACGATCGAATCCGTCCTGACCCTGGTCGACTGGGAAAAGCTGACTGTCAGGGTGTCAGTGACGAACGCAGGCAAAGTCCCCGGCAGGGAAGTCGTACAGGTCTACGTCACGGCACCGGAAGGGCGGCTCACAAAGCCGTACCGGGAGCTCCGCGGATTCGGAAAGACCCGGCTTCTTGCACCCGGGGAGGAAGAGAATCTTACGATCGAAATTCCGACGTTTTCTCTGGCGTCCTATGATGAAGCAAAGGCGGCTTACGTCATGGAAGCCGGCGATTATATCGTCCGGATCGGAAGGAACATTAATGATACGGTGCCAGTGGCGGCAGTGACGCTCGACGAGGAGGCTGTGACGGTGCAGCTTCGGAACGAAATGGTCCCGAATCACGAAATAAACCGTCTCACTGCACCGAAACGTCCTCATGAAGAGCTGCCGGAGGAGGCGGTCTTCCTGAGCCTTTCGGCTTATGACTGTGAAACGGAAGAAGGCGCACGCACGGCTTCGGAAGATACGGAACGCGCAGCGAACCGGAAACGGTTTGAAGACGCGCCGGATACGCCGAATGCGACGCTCCCTGACGTAAAGGAAGGCCGCGTCTCCATGGAAAGTTTTGTGAAGTCTCTCGAGCCGGACGTCCTTATAAGGCTTGCAGCCGGCACCGCGGATGAGACTCCGTACGAGACCAAAAAACGCCTTAACCGGGCGGTCCGGAAGGTCAGCGGACCCGGTTCTTCCGCTGAACTGACTTCTCTTTTTGCGGATTCCTTAGGTATCCCGAATTTCAGGATGACGGACGGACCTTCGGGCCTTCGCCTGAGCTACTGTAAAACGACCTGTATCCCTTCGGAAGTGCTGATCGCGCAGACCTTTGACCCGGCACTCGGAGAAGGCGTGGGCGAAGCTCTCGGCCGTGAGCTTGCCTTTTACCATCAGTCACTCGTTTCAGGGCCGGGCATGAACGTCCGCCGGGATCCTTTATGTACCCGGGCCGTCGATTATTTCTCCGAGGACCCGTATCTCACGGGCCGTATGGGAACTGCCTTCACAAAGGGCGTACAGAAGATTTCCGGCGTGGGCGCCGCCGCGAGGCATTTTGGCACAGGCAGCCAGGAGACCTGGGATGCGGCCGTTTCCGAGCGTGCGCTCCGGGAGATCTTCCTCGCGGGCTTTGAGATGTGTGTCCGGGAAGCGGATCCTGTAGCTGTAATGACAGGCGGCTTTCTCAACGGAACGCCGGCGTCCTCCCGCTTCGATCTCCTGACGGAGGTCCTCCGCGGCGAATGGGGCTTTAAGGGCGTTGTCATGACCGACTGGAATGCGGGGAAAGCGTATCCGTACGGCTATCACGCCGGAAACGACCTTGCGGCGGGCGGTCTCTACGTCGGGAAACAGCCGGATCAGGACGACGTACGCGCCTCCGTCTGCCGCGTGCTCCGCATGATCATGAGATCCGTCTCCTGGGACCTGTCCTTCGAGTAACGGGCGGGATCGATCCATCATTCCCGGCCGCATTCTGAATTCTGCGGTAAATAGAGGAAAGGACTGTATTATGGCAAATCTGATCGTAGTATGCGGACCGCAGGCCGTCGGGAAAATGACGGTTGCGGAGAGCCTCCGGGACAGGCTTCACATAAACATGATGATGAATCATGACAGCATTGAGATGTCCGATAAGATCTTTGGCTTTGCCACTCCCGCACAGAAGGAATTCAACGCATTCTTCAGAGAAAAGGCTTTCGAGCTTGCCGTAAAGCATAACGTGGACCTGATCTTCACTTACGTCTGTGCATTCGAGATGCAGGAGGAAAAAGATTATCTGAACGGTCTCCGTGACCTGTTTGAGAAAAACGGCGGCCGATTTTATTTCGTAGAACTCCGCGCCGACCTTGACGTGAGGCTTGCCCGGAACGAGACTCCGCACCGGATGGAGCGGAAAGCCTCGAAAAGGGACGTGGCCTGGAGCAGGTCAAACCTCCTGCATGACGCAAAGGAACATAAGCTGAACTCCGATCCCGACGAATACTGGTTTGAAAACCATCTGAAGATCGACAATACCGGCCTTACGCCGGAGCAGGTCGCGGACAGGGTGATCGAAGCCTTCGGACTTACGCCTGTTGACAAGGAAGAAAAAGAATACCGGTACGGGGTCTGACACGCCTGCCCGGGAAAAAACAGCCGGGAATATTTTCAAGCGAAAATGCTTGCTTTTTCCGAATGGGTATGGTATAGTGGCTGAGTTGTGAATAGACGATGGTCGGAAACCATCGCCGGAAGAGAGGAGAAAAACATGAAGGAAGGTATCCATCCGAAGTATTATCAGGCGAAGGTCGTCTGCAACTGCGGTAATGAGTTTGTTACGGGCTCCACAAAGCCGGAGATCCACGTAGAGACCTGCGCAAAGTGCCATCCGTTCTACACGGGACAGCAGAGAAGCGCTGCGGCTCGCGGCCGTATTGAAAGATTCAATAAAAAGTACGGCGTACAGACCAATTAAGATCAATGATTCTGCCGCGGCGGGTCGGGCTTACCGGACTGCCGCGGTGTTTCTTTTTGGAGGACTATATCCGGCATGAAATACTCAGGGATCGGCGGACAGGCGGTGCTGGAAGGCATCATGATGAAAAACGGAGAGAACTACGCGGTTGCGGTAAGGACACCCGAGGGGAACATCGAGCTTCAGGAGGGGGTCTATAAAGGCGCGTTCTCCGGGAAGAAATGGACGAAGGTCCCGTTTATCCGCGGCGTGTTCGCGTTTATCGATTCGCTCATCTTAGGCGTACGGTGCCTCATGTATTCAGCGCAGTTCGACGCGGAGGAGATCGAGAAGGAAGCGAAGAAAGCGGAGAAGAAGGCTGAGAAAGCCGGGAAAAAAGGAAAGGCAGATACTGAAAAGGCCGGGGAGAACGGAGAAAAAGAGCCGTCCGGCGGACTCTCGAAGGGTGAGATGACGCTGACACTCGTCCTCGCGACGGTCATCGCCGTGGGTCTCTTCATGGTCCTCCCGACCGTCCTTGTGAACTTCCTGAAAAAATGGGTCGAAAGCGAGACGCTGCTTGCCCTCATTGAAGGTTTTATCAGGCTCGGACTGTTCCTCCTGTACTTAACGGCCATCTCCCGGATGGAGGACATCCGGAGGACCTATATGTACCATGGTTCGGAGCACAAGTGCATCAACTGCCTGGAGCACGGGCTTCCGCTGACCGTAGAGAACGTTATGAAGAGCTCAAAGGAGCACAAACGCTGCGGTACGAGCTTCCTGTTCCTTGTCATGGCCATCAGCATCCTTTTGTTCATGCTGATCCGGGTGCCGAATCTGCCCTTAAAGATCCTGTCCAGGATCCTGCTGATCCCGGTTATTGCCGGCATTTCCTATGAAGTGCTCCGGTTCACCGGCCGGTATGACAACCTGTTTACGAGGATCATCAGCCGCCCGGGCATGTGGATCCAGGGGCTCACGACCAAGGAGCCGACCGAGGACATGGTCGAAGTGGCCATCGAGGCCGTAGACCGCGTCTTTGACTGGAAGGCGTTCCTCAAGGAGAATTTCCCCGAATGACGTACCGGGAGTTTGTGAAGGAAGCCGAAGAAAGGCTGAAAGGGGCGGGAGTGCCGGAATATGAGGCCGATGTACTCGAGCTGGTCCTTTCAGTGACCGGCTGGGACCGGACGGAGTACCTTCTCCATCGCGGCGACGTACTTCCGGACGGGCAGCTTTCCGTGCTTTCCGAGATGCTTATAAAGCGCTTAATGCACGTCCCCGTCCAGCAGATCACCGGGACGGCCTGGTTTTACGGATACCGGTTCACAGTGACTCCGGACGTTCTGATCCCGCGGTATGACACGGAGATCCTGGTCCGGGAAGTGCTTGATACGGTCAAGGACCGGGACAGAACGGTCCTCGATCTTTGTACGGGCTCCGGCTGCATTGCCGCTGCCCTGAAGCTTGAGGGAGGATACAGGGAAGTCCTGGCTTCCGATATCAGTGATGCCGCACTTAGGGTGGCTGAAAAGAACGCGGCGGACTTAGGCGCGGAAATACAGTTCATAAGCAGTGACCTTTTACGGGAGATCCCCGGAAAGGTTGATGTTATCGTATCCAATCCGCCGTACATTGCGGCGGATGAATTTAACAGGCTCGATCCGGAAGTGAGGGACTGTGAGCCGTGTCTCGCATTATACGGCGGCGCGGACGGTCTCGACTTCTACAGGAGGATCGCTTCGGAGGCACCTTCGCACCTCACTGAAAACGGACGGATCTTTTTTGAGATCGGCGCGGGGCAGGGGGATGCGGTGAGCGCCATTCTTGAAGGAAAGGACTTTACGGAGGTCCGCGTCACGAAGGACCTCGCGGGACTTCCGCGGGTCGTGTCAGGGAGATTCAGGAAAGCAGAAGCCTTAAAAACCCGAAGCGCTGCAGAGAAATAACAGGAAGGTTTGATTATGTTTGAAAAAATGGAGGATCTGGTCCGGCATTATGAAGAGCTCGAGCAGGAAATGTCAGATCCTGCACTTCTTTCGGACCAGGAAAGATACGTGAAGGTCATGAAGGCCCGGTCGGAGCTTACGCCCATAGTGGAGACGTACCGGCTGTACCTTCGGACAAAACAGGATATCGAAGAGGGACGGGAGCTTCTCGGAAAGGAGGAGGACCCGGAGATGCGGGCGCTCCTTTCGGACGAGATCGATACGGCTCTCGCAAAGCTTCCGGGACTCGAGAAGGAGCTTAAGCTCCTCCTGATCCCGAAGGACCCGAACGACGATAAAAACGTGATCCTCGAGATCCGCGCCGGCGCAGGCGGAGACGAAGCGGCGCTGTTTGCCGCGGACGTCTACCGCATGTACGCGCGCTACGCGGAGGCAAGGCGGTGGAAGTTCGAGACCACGGAATATAATGAGACGGGCATCGGCGGACTCGTGAAGGGCACGGTGCTTATCTCCGGGACCGGCGTGTATTCGAGCATGAAATACGAGTCCGGCGTGCACAGGGTGCAGCGGATCCCGAAGACGGAATCCGGCGGGAGGATCCATACATCGACGTGTACCGTTGCGGTCATGCCGGAAGCGGAAGACGTGGACGTAGAGATCGACCTGAACGACTGCAGGTTCGACGTGTTCCGGTCCTCCGGAAACGGCGGGCAGAGCGTGAACACCACGGACTCTGCGGTCCGGCTCACACACATCCCGACAGGCATCGTGATCTCGTGCCAGGATGAAAAGAGCCAGCTCAAGAACCGGGACAAGGCACTCAAGGTGCTGCGCGCGAGGCTTTATGACATGGAGCTTCGGAAGCAGCAGGAAAAGGAAGCAGCGGAGAGGCGGTCGCTTATTGGCAGCGGGGACCGTTCGGAAAAGATCCGCACCTACAATTTTCCGCAGGGACGCGTAACGGACCACAGGATCAACCTGAACCTCTACAGGATCGACTCGATCCTGGACGGGGACCTTTATGAGTTCCACGACGCTCTGACAGCGGCGGACCAGGCGGAAAAGCTGTCTGGAATTCAGGACGACTGAATCAATTAATGCGGAAGTAATACGGACAGAATGAAAGAAAATTGCGGAAATAATACGGACAGAATGAAAGAAGGAAAAAAATGAAAAGAAAGCGCGGCGACAGGAGGGATGGAAAGCTCCTCAGAAACATTGACTCCATGCACTACATCATGCCTCTTATTTTCCCGAACCGGTGCGATAACGAGGCGTACATCTCTGAAACGGTAGATCTCACAAACGTGGCGGCGTATCTTGAGAAGAAGAACGCGGACGGCCCCGAGTACAAATACAACCTGTTTCAGGTGATCGTGACGGCGGTCTTAAAGACCATTACGCTGCGCCCGAAGATGAATTATTTCATCACAAATTTCAACATGTACGAGCGGAACGAAGTTTCCGCCGCGTTTACCATCAAAAAGATCTTTGCCGACAACGGTGCGGAAGGCCTTGCGTTTATCCACACGAAGCCGGAGGATAACATCAATACGATCCACGATGAGATCTACCGCCAGGTCAGCTTCAACCGGACCGGGGACAACAGGGACGCGTCCACTGAAAGCATGGACACCCTGCAGCGGCTGCCTCTCTTTATGAAGAAGAGCATAGGCAGGGTCTCGCGGTTTCTCGATAAGCGAGGCATGATGCCGAAGAGCATGCTCGAGACCGACCCCTACCAGTCGTCCGTGGTGCTTTCGAACCTGGGCTCCATCAAGCTGCACGCGGGCTATCACCATCTGAGCAACTGGGGCACGACCTCGGTCATGGTCATCATCGGCGAACGAAAGCCGCGGCTGTTCACGAACGAGGACGGGACGCAGGAACTTCGCGACAGCGTGGACATAGGGCTTACGATCGACGAGCGGATCGCCGATGGATATTACTACTCGAAGACTGTGGCGCTTCTTCTCAGGCTGTTTAACGAGCCGGAGCTTTTGGAGAAAGGACTCGGCGAGCCTGTAGATGACTGAGAAACACCCTGAGAAAAGCCATCGCAAGGGCTGGTACCGGTATCTCTTTGTCAAGAGCCTGGTCCGTCTGTTTTACCCGAAAATAACCGTTTCCGGCGCGGAAAACCTGCCGGAGAAGCCTGCTCTCATCATCGGAAACCACTGCCATATGAACGGGCCCATCACCGCGGAGCTCTACATGCCCAGGAAGCGTTATACCTGGTGCGCGTCTGAAATGATGGACCGGAAGGAAGTCCCCGCGTATGCGTTTCAGGACTTCTGGTCGGAAAAGCCGAAATGGACATGGTGGTTCTATAAGGCGATGTCGCATCTCATCGCGCCGCTATCCGAGATCGTTTTTACGAACGCGGATACGATCGCGGTCTACCATGACAGGAGAGTGCTTACAACGCTCCGTGAGACTGCGGAGAGACTCGAAGAAGGCGCGGACGCCGTGATCTTCCCGGAGCACCACGTGCCGTACGGTACGATCCTGTACGAATTTCAGGAAGGCTTTGTGGAGACTGCGCGGATCTACTTTAAAAAGACCGGGAGACGAGTCTCCTTTGTGCCGTTTTACATTGCTCCCGCGCTGAAGCGCGCGTACCTGGGCACCCCGGTCGTATACGACCCGGAAAACCCGCCAGCGGAAGAACGCAGGCGGATCACAAAGTATCTCATGGAAGAGATCACCCGGATGGCAGAGGTGCTCCCGAGGCACCGCGTGGTTCCCTATCCGAACATACCGAAAAAAGAGTACCCGTACAGCCGGTAGCGGGTCAAAAAGAGCATGCTTATCAATATTCCAGGACTCAGAAAGAAGGCATAGAAGTGGAAGAAAATACCGGAAAGAAAGAACAGACTAAGGAAGCGGGCGGAAGGAAAAAAGAGCTGGCACGCATGGTGAAGTTTACACTTTTCTCCATCTCCGCCGGGCTGATCGAGATCGGTTCGTTCGCGCTTTTAAATGAGACGCTCCACCTGAACTACTGGGTGAGCTACGTGATCGCGCTTGCGCTCTCGGTCCTGTGGAACTTCACGCTGAACCGGAAATTCACCTTCAAATCCGCGGCGAACGTCCCCATCGCGATGCTCAAGGTCGCGCTGTTCTACGTGGTCTTCACGCCGCTGTCCGCGTGGCTCGAGGACATGTATACGGTGCGGCTCGGCTGGAACGAGTACGTGGCCACCGGGCTCAACATGCTCCTGAACTTTGTGACGGAGTTCCTGTACCAGCGATACTTTGTGTTCGGGAAGAGCATTGATACGGCGGTGGAAGATAAGTGATATACAGGTGCTGAGAAAGCACCCGTCCGGATTAAGCTGAACAAAGAAAAAGGGCCCGTGAGGGCCCTTTTTCTTTGTTCAGCCAAAACTTGCTTAAATGGCTTTCAGCTCATTCCGCCAGTCCAGATCTCCGCGGTCCAGGCTCATGATCAGGCACTCCGCGGTGGCGATGTTGGTAGCGACCGGGATATTGTAGAAGTCACAGAGGCGGACCAGAGAGTTCTGGTCGGAAAGCTCATGTACAGTCTCTAAAGAGACATGCTCGAATGTTATGAGCACGTCGATCTCTTCATTCATAATGGCGGTCTCCAGTTGCTTATCCCCGCCGAGCCCGCCGGCAAGAAGCTCCGAAACCTCCAGTCCCGCAGCGTTCCTCACATGCTCCCCGGTAGCCTGTGTCGCGATCAGCTTATACTTGCCCAGCACATACTTGTACGCGATGCAGAAGTTGTCGAGCAGAGCCTTTTTTTCATTGTCAGCGTGTAATCCTACTGTCAGCATCCACCTATCCCTTTCCCGGCAGAAAGAGGCTGCCGGTCATCAGATGAAACTATCCCTGATACTCATCATATATGGTAAAATACTATCACAATCCATATGAAATGACAAGCACAAATTGTAAACTTTTTACAAATTTTACATGAATTTTATTGAAAAACTGTAAAAAACATACGAAACCATAAAGAAAGTTTCGAAACTACATATTCTGCATGAGTTCTTCCCACAGGGCAAGAGCTTCTGTGAGCGCCTCCTCGGCCATAGTTTTCTCCTTCTGGAGCGCAATGAGCTTTTCTGCGTCCGTCGCATTCGCGGGGTCCGCCATGGTCTCATCAAGCACCCGGATCTTATCTTCGAGGTCCGTCACAGCCTGTTCGGCGCGCTTCAGTTCATTTTCCGCCTTTCGTTTCCGCGCGTCCTCCTCCTTTTTCAGCTTCCAGTCGAGGGAACCCTCGGAAACACCTGACTTCTTTTCTTCCTTTTCCGCAAACAGCGTGTGGAACAGCTCGTTCTTTTCCGTATAATAGTCGTAATTTCCGATATAGTTCAGGAACCTGCCGCCGTAAAGCTCCAGGATCCGGTCCGCGGTCCGGTTGATGAAATACCGGTCGTGGGAAACGCAGATCACAGTGCCTTCGTAGGAGATGACCGCGTTTTCAAGGATCTCCCGGCTGGTCATATCGAGATGGTTGGTCGGCTCGTCCAGAATGAGGAGGTTCGCGTCGGAGAGCATCAGCTTCGCGAGCGCGACCCGGCTCTGTTCGCCGCCGGAGAGCTCGCCCACACGCTTGTAGACGTCATCGCCGGTGAAGAGGAACGCTGCCAGCATGTTCCGGATCTCCGTGTTGTTCATCGCGGGATGCTCGTCCTGGATCTCGGAAAAGATGCTCTTTTCGGGATGGAGGTCCATGTGCTCCTGGTCAAAGTACGCGACAAAGACGTTCGTCCCGAACGTAAGCGACCCGCGGTCCGCGCGTTCCTGCCCTGCGATGATCCGAAGAAGAGTGGTCTTTCCCGTGCCGTTGTCCCCGATGAGCGCGATGTGTTCGCCGCGCTTCACGTCGATGTTCACGTCCGAAAAAAGCGTCCTGCCCGAGAAGCTCTTCGCAAGGTCCTCGATCATGAGGACGTCGTTCCCCGAGGTCACGTTCGGCGTAAGGCGGAGTATCATTTCGTCCCGCTCTTCAGTGGGCTTTTCGATCCGTTCCATACGCTCCAGAAGATGCTCGCGGCTCTGAGCCCTTTTGATGGACTTTTCACGGTTGAAGGAGCGGAGCTTCGCGATCACTTCCTCCTGATGGCGGATCTCCCGCTGCTGCTTTTCATATTCACGGATGCGGGCCGTCCATACGGCGCGCTTTTTAACGATAAACTCGGAGTAGTTCCCCTGGTATACTGAAGTTACTCCCTGGGTGAGGTCGATGATCACCCGTACCGTCCGGTCCAGGAAGTACCGGTCGTGAGAGATCACGAAGACCGCGCCGGGGTAGTTCATAAGGTACGTTTCGAGCCATTCCATCGCATGAATGTCCAGGTGGTTCGTGGGCTCGTCGAGGAGCAGGAGATCCGGCTTTGTGAGGAGGAGTCGGGCCAGCGCCACGCGGGTCTTTTCACCGCCGGACAGGACGTTCATCGGGAGCGTGAAGCTTTCCTCGGTAAAGCCGAGGCCCTTTAAGACGCCCACGGCCTCGCTTTCCACAGCGTATCCGTTTTCTTTTTCAAACGCTTCCTGAAGCGCGCTGTGCTGTCTGAGCAGGTTTTCGAGGGCCTCTCCGGAGGCGTCCTTCATAGCGTGCTCTAAGTCCCGCATGCGCTGCTCGGTCTCAAAGACGTCCCGGCGGGTCGAAAGCACCTCGGCGAGGACCGCCTCATTCGATGAAAGCTCCTCGTGCTGCGCGAGATACCCCATGGTACGGTCTTTCTGAAGCGTGACAAGACCGCTGTCCGGCTCCATGAGCCCGGCGATGATCTTGAAAAGGGTAGACTTCCCCGCGCCGTTCACGCCCACAAGGCCCACACGGCCACGGTCTTCTATATGAAAGCTCGCTTCCTTCAGGACCTCGTCCTCAAGGAATGCTTTTTTTACATGGCTGACTGATAAGATCATATGCTTTTCCTGTACCGATGCAAAAATGTTCCCTGCCGTCTCTCAAGGACGTGCGCTGTTCCTTATTCTACATGAAATGATTGAAATTGACAAGAGATGCTTCTGCCCGTATAATGAAGACTGAACGAAACAGGACAGATTCCTGACGATTATTAACGAAACGAGGGACACCCATGGAGGATATTACGATCTCAAAAGCTGTCATCAGGCGCCTTCCGCGCTATTATCGTTATCTGGGCGACCTGATGAACGAAGGCGTGGAACGGATCTCCTCCGGAGAGCTTTCCGAACGCATGCACGTCACCGCCTCCCAGATCCGGCAGGACCTTAATCATTTCGGCGGCTTCGGGCAGCAGGGCTACGGCTACAAGGTCGAGTACCTGTACCATGAGATCGCGAAGATCATGGGGCTCGACATGGCCAGCCACATGATCCTGATAGGAGCAGGGAACCTTGGGCAGGCGCTCGCAAAATACACAAACTTCAGGACGCGCGGCTTCCTCATCGAGGCAGTCTTTGACAAGGACCCGGAAAAGATCGGGCAGGCCGTATACGGAGACATGAAGGTCCAGGATATTGCCGGACTGGAGGAGTACATCAGAACGCACCAGGTTGACATTGCCGCCATCGCGATCCCGAAGGAGCAGGCGGTGCCCGTGGCTGACCGTCTCGTAAAATGCGGGGTGCGCGGCATTTGGAATTTCGCGCACACGGACCTTGCGGTGCCGGACGACGTCATCGTGGAAAACGTCCATCTTTCCGAGAGCCTGATGGGCCTTTCATACAGGCTGAAGAACAGCATAAGGGAAAAGAAATAAACATAATCGCATGATATATAATGGAGCCTCCAGCCGCACGGCCGGGGGCTCCTTCGCGTTTACAGGCATCCTCTCGTACATAACTTTTTCACACTTTTCCTATTGACAACCGTGGGAGGGAATGGTATCTTATACACAGATGTTAGCAATCAACCACATTGAGTGCTAACAACCCCGGAAGGAGGTGAGGGTATGTATCTGGACAGCAGGAAAATGAAGATCCTGAAAGCGATCATTCGAACGTATCTGGAGACGGGAGAGCCTGTCGGGTCCAGAACGATCTCAAGGTACGGAGAGCTGAACGTCAGCTCCGCGACCATCCGGAACGAGATGGCTGACCTTGAGGAAATGGGCCTCATCATACAGCCGCATACGTCGGCAGGCAGGATCCCGACTGACCAGGGCTACCGGCTGTATGTGGACGAGCTGATGGATGAAAAGGTTCGCGAAATGTCCAGCCTGCAGCACTTTTTTAATACAAAAATGGACCATGTGGAGTCCATGCTGAAGGATATGGCGAGGCTTCTCGCCCGGGACACGAACTACGCGGCCATGATATCCGCGCCCCGGTATCTCGAGAACGAGATCAGGCTGATCCAGCTGTCGCGGCTCGATGCGTACCACATAGTGACTGTGGTCGTCATGGAAGGAAACGTGGTGAGAAATCACGTGATCACCGTGGAAAGCCCGGTAACGGAAGCGGACATCCTGAGGCTGAACATCCTTCTGAATTCCGCGCTGGACGGCAAGACGCTTGACGAGATCAGCCTGTCGCTCATCCGGAGCTTAAAGGAGCAGGCGGGTGATAACAGAGAGGTGGTCATGAGCATTCTCGAGGCTATTTCGGAATCCATCACGAACAGCCGGGAAGAAAAGCCGGAGATCTACACGAGCGGCGCGACAAACATTTTCAAGTATCCGGAGCTTTCGGACAATACGAACGCCAGCGGGATCATATCGGCATTTGAAGAAAAGGACCAGCTGATCAGTCTGGTCAATGAAAGTAAAGATAAGGATCATGAGATCCAGGTCTATATCGGCAAAGAGGCCCCCATCCGGTCCATGCAGGACTGCTCGATCGTTACCGCGAATTACGAGCTGGGGAAGGGGATGCGCGGGACCATCGGCATCATCGGTCCGAAACGGATGGACTACGAGCACGTGGTCAGCACGCTGAAAACACTCATGAGCGAGCTCGACCGGATCTATCATGATGAGGAATAGGAGGGACTCCAGTATGGCAGAGTCGGAGAACCTGAAGGAAGAAGAGATCAGGGAAGAGACACAGGAAGAACTGAACGAAGAAGGAAAGCCTGAAGACGTAAAGGAAGCTTCTTTCGAGGAAGCCGAAGTAAACGCTTCCACGGAAGAGCCCGGAACGGAGACGCCGGAAGATACGGCGCCTGAGGACGGAGAAACGGCGGGAGAGCCTGAGGGCGACGGAAAGGAAAAGACTGAAAGACGGTTCTTCAAGAAGAAAGATAAGAAAAAGGATCCGAAGGACGAAAAGATCGCGGAACTCACGGACCGTTTGCAGCGGCTTATGGCGGAGTTCGACAACTACAGGAAGCGGACAGAAAAGGAAAAGGCAGCCATGTATGACATGGGCACTTCCGCAACGCTTGAAAAGTTCCTTCCGGTCCTGGACAATTTTGAACGGGGCCTTGCATCCGTGGACGACGCAGGAAAGGAATCATCCGTATACGTCGGCATGGATATGATCTATAAACAGCTGGTCAAAGTCATGACGGACATGGGTGTTGAGCCCATCGACGCCGCAGGCAAAGAATTTGACCCGAATCTGCACAATGCAGTCATGCAGACAGAAAGTGAAGAGCTGCCGGAGAATACGGTGGCTGTGGAGCTGCAAAAAGGGTACACCTACAAGGGGTCGGTCCTCCGGCACTCGATGGTGTCCGTAGTCAAATAAATCGTGGGTAAAGGAGAAAGTATCATGGGAAAGATCATCGGTATTGATTTAGGAACAACGAATTCATGTGTAGCAGTTATGGAAGGCGGACAGCCCGTAGTCATCCCGAACGCGGAAGGCAGCAGGACGACTCCTTCGGTAGTTGCGTTTACGAAGAGCGGTGAGCGTCTGGTGGGCGACGCTGCAAAGCGCCAGGCCGTCACGAACGCGGACCGCACCATCTCATCCATCAAGCGCCATATGGGCACGTCCTTCAAGGCGAATATTGACGGAAAGCAGTATACTCCGCAGGAGATCTCCGCGATGATCCTGCAGAAATTAAAGGCAGACGCAGAAGCGTACCTTGGCGAAAAGGTCACGGAAGCCGTTATCACGGTTCCGGCATATTTCAACGATGCACAGCGCCAGGCGACCAAGGATGCCGGCCGTAACGCAGGCCTTGACGTCAAGCGCATCATCAACGAGCCGACCGCAGCCGCGCTGGCTTATGGTCTGG
>JAFRVD010000061.1 GCA_017441825.1 Lachnospiraceae bacterium | reverse complement strand
GCGGGAACGCCCTTCTTGATGGCGTCCATCATCTTGCCGATGCTCAGGAACTGGTAGCCGCAGACCTGGTCGTCTTTATCGAGGGCCATCTTGGTGACGTAGCCTTCGGTCATCTCAAGATACCGTGTGCCCTTTGCGCGGGTGCCGTACATGGTGCCCACCATGGAGCGCAGGCCCTTGCCGAGGTCTTCAAGGCCAGCGCCAATACGAAGGCCGTCATCGGAGAAGGCGGACTGGGTACGGCCGTACACGATCTGCAGGAACAGCTCGCGCATTGCGGTATTGATAGCGTCGCAGACAAGGTCCGTGTTCAGAGCTTCCAGAAGGGTCTTGCCGGGCAGGATCTCGCTGGCCATAGCCGCGGAATGCGTCATGCCGGAGCAGCCGATGGTCTCGACCAGAGCTTCCTCAATAATACCGTCCTTAATGTTCAGGCTGAGCTTGCAGCCGCCCTGCTGGGGCGCGCACCAGCCGATGCCGTGAGTATAGCCGGAAATGTCTTTGATTTCCTTGGCTTGGATCCACTTGCCCTCCTCAGGGATAGGCGCAGGACCATGGTTCGGGCCTTTTGCAACACAAACCATCTCTTCTACTTCTTTAGTGTATTGCATTTGTTTTGTTCCTCCCGTTTTCTATAGTAAGGGATCGTTAAAAGCTGCATGTGAAGCGTTAAGCATTCACTTCTTAATATGATAACAGAAATGGGGCTTGTATGTCAATCGGAAGGTGGAAAGTCCGGGACCGTTACCGTCCCCAGTTGATATACGTTTCCGTGAGTTTTTCAATCACGGGCACCTCCCGAAGCTGCATCCCGCATTCGGGCACGTCGATCACAAACGTCAGCGGGCTCTCCTTTGTGAAGGGCGTCCATCTGACAAGGCCCTCTCCGTTCGGGTCTCCGTGCTTCGCGAAGTTCGTCCAGTAGAGCATCTCTGTCTGAGACAGCTTCTCGTCCTCCTCCGGTACCTCAAAGTACTGCTTGTCAAGTGTGTGGAACGCGTACATCTGGTCCGCGCCGTGAAGCGCGTACTGGTTCCCCGGCGCCGGGTGGTCGAACGTGCAGAGCCATACGGGCTTCTTGTCCTGCCCTGCCTGGACGCGCGCCCACGCGAGCTGCGCCGATTTCATCTCATAGGACTCCGCGTTGACCACGTAGTCGTTCGCCTGCTCGTCAGTCTCCGGATCGCAGACCTCCTTGAAGATCGCAGTCCTGCCGCCGAACCTGATCTCCGGGAACTCTTTTAGCGTCACGGGCTTCTGCACGGGCCGGACGATCTCGTTCTTCGTCGTACTCAGGATGTAGTCGAGGTCCTGCTGCTCTCCCCTCCGCACGACTTCGTCCATCGTGTATTTCAGCGCGTATCCGTCGTCCGTGATGTTGAACCAGTTGTCAAAATCCTTCGAGAATTCATCGTAATACGCCTGAAGCTCTTCAGCCGGCAGCTCCCGGAGGTCCTCAACCGTCTCCTTTCCGCAGAAGCGGATGAACTTTGCGCCAAGCTCTTTAAGCTTCTCCCGCGGCGTGCTGTAGTTCGGGTTCAGCCCGCCCGCGCTGTGGATAATGACGTGGTGGACGAGCCCCTTCGTAAGCGGTGTGCAGGACAGGCCCTGGCAGGACCTGCCGCCGCCGGAGCAGCCGAAGATCGTGACGTTTCCGGGATCTCCCCCGAACACGCCGATGTTCTCGTGCACCCACCGGAGCGCCGCGACCTGGTCCAGCAGGCCGTAGTTCCCGCATGCGTGGTATTCGTTCTCTTCTTCCAGCGCGTCCGCCGCGAAATACCCGAACACGCCGGTCCGGTAGTTCGCGCTGACTAAGACCACGCCGTGCCCGCATAAGCCTTCGCCGTCAAAGGTGGTATCGTCGGACGTACCGCCCTGAAGCCCTCCGCCGTAAAACCAGACCATGACCGGAAGCTTCTCCTCCGGGGTTTCCGCCGGCGTCCAGACGTTTAACGAAAGGCAGTCTTCGTCCATCCGGAGGAAGCGGAACGGCACCGGGCGGTTCTTCACCATTTCCCGGAACGCTTCGTTCTTGCCGCTGTCCCGCTGCCAGCAGGAATAGCCGAAATCATTGCAGATGCGGGTGCCTTCCCAGGGTTCTGCGGGCTCAGGCGCCCGGAATCGAAGCTTTCCCGCCGGCGCCTTCGCGTAAGGAATCCCTAAGAATGCGCTGACCTCCGGGTTCCCGGATACGATCCCCTGAACTTTGCCGTTTTTTACCGTAGTTTCCAATAAAGCCATTGTTCTCTCCTTTTAAAGCTGTCACGCTCCTGTATACTCCAGAATGAGCGCGTCGCATCCTTCTGTCTTCCAGGTGAGCCCTTCTGTTAAGTCAAACCTCTCTCCGGTATAGAGCTCACGGTACGTGCCGGCGGGGATCCCCGCACGGGCAGCGTCCACCGTGACGGTTTCCGGAGCGGTACGCCATGAGAATACCGCAAGGTACTGCTTTCCGTCAATGACTGCGGTATACGCATGAGCCGCACTCGTGCCGTTCGAATCCACCGGACGGAAAGCTTTTTCCGAGCGGGCGATCCGGTTGACCTCCGGATTTCCGGCAAGTGTAAGTGCGCGCTCCCGGGCCTCCGGCCGTGAGAAATCGTCAGAAAGGAGCATCACGCCGCCGGAGATCACGCCGGAAAGGAACCGCGCCTTCGCTTCTCCGAGGGTCGTATCCCGGTCCACATTGAAGCTCTTTAAGAGGACCAGGTGGTCCGCGTCGTTGTACTCATAGAGCGTGTGGTTCTCCCACCAGCCATAGGTCTGCGCGTTCAGGCAGTACTCCACATATTCGTTCGTGCCGAAGGTGTCGCAGCAGAACCGGCGGGCGTGACCGTAGCCGCAGGGGAACAGCGGGGCGATGGACGTGCTGATGAAGAATGGATAGCCCATGCCTTCCGCAAGCTCCCGGATGAACCGGTACGCCTTAGTGACCGCCTGACGGCCGGTCCGGACAGTCTTGTCATAGTGGACGCCTTCCATCGCGCCGTGCGAAAGGAAGTCGATCTTTAAGTAGTCATATCCCCACTTTTTATAGTTTTCAAACTTCTGCCGGGTCCATTCGTACCATAAAGGATGCGTGACGTCGATCGCATAGAGCCCGTCCACCGGAGGCAGCAGCCGTCCGAATTCGTCCCGCAGCATGATCTCGCCGTAGGTGTGCCCCGGGAAGCCCGGGATCTCCGTTTCAAAGCTCATGCCGGTACCGGGCCACGGGCGGTACACAAAAGGTCCGTCGTAGAGACCGGCTTTCTGTCCGGCCGCGTGCATTTCGTCCTTGATCCGGAAACGTTCGTCTTCCGGAAGCCGCTGCCAGCCGCCGTCTAAGTTCGTGTACACTGCTCCGCGGTTTTGGAAGTCCTTCGGAAGGAGCTCTTCGCGCATAAACTTTGCCGTATACTCAAAGATCTCGTTGCTCATCCTGCGGGCAAGCCCCGCGAACGAATTGAACCCGAAGGGTACGCCTTCCGTCCAGCGCATGGGCGGCTGATCCGCCGCAACGAGCACGCCGTATTTCTCAAGAAGGCCGCGCCAGTCGCTTCCGTAAAGCACCACGAGTCTCGAGGATTCCACGCTCTTCCCGATGAGCGTCCCGTGCGGGCAGACGTCGTGAGTGCCTTCATCGGCAATACCCGAAACACAGTTCAGATAGCGCGTTGCGGTATGCGACCCGATGAACACGTTCTTCCAGTCCGTAAAGTCCAGGAAGCCGAACAGCAGCCCTTCACGGGTATCCTCGTCCATGAGCACCGTGAGGTCGTAGCTCTTCCGGCCCACGCGTAAGGGTACCGCCTCGTACCGGTTCCACTGGTCGTTGTCATAGGGGACCAGGAGCATCTTCGCGAACAGGCTGCTCCAGAGCGGAATGCTGTCCGGTTCGTTGCCGTTCGCAATGAGCGGAACAAGCCGCGCCGTCTTGACCTCCGCTCCGTCCGCCGAAGAAAGCGCACATTTCGCGTACGCCCCGCCGTCCTTTGTCCACAGGGTCTCCGTAAGGACCAGCCCTTCGTGCGTGTATTTCAGGGTCAGGCCGTCCGGCGTTTCCTCTGCCCCCTCGAATTCCGCCTCCCGGGTGTCAAGGATCCTGCCGTCCTTGTGGTGTGCCAGAGCATATCCCCGGAACAGGAGCTTCTCTCCTTCGTACAGGATAAACACACCTTTATCATCACATTTCCAGATCATCTCGTTCTCCTTTTCCAGTTTGAATTATTATCGGGAACACGTCCCGGAAGCTTATTCCTTTTTCCCGAACTTCTCCTCGTTCTCTTTCCGGAGGATCTCCTTCATCTCCATCAGCGCGTCGATGTCATCCTGGTCATACGGTGTAAAATCGGCGTGGAAGATCCCGTGCATCCAGAGCTTCGTGTCGATGCGGTCGTCATTCGCGATCCATTCCCACACCTTCGCGATATCGAACTCCGGCCCCGGTCCGTAGACAAAGCCGAAGAAATAGCTGCCGATATTGTATTTCTTGAACAGCGGCAGGTGGGACGGGATGAAGCTGCCCCAGGGGCGGTGTCCCCATTCGGTATTGATGAGCGGCCGGTCGTACTGCTCCATCAGGAACTTGAAATAGGCCTTGGTGTGCAGCAGGTCGCCGTAATAGTGGAAAGTGATCACATCGGAGAGGTCGCAGACCTCCTTTTCCATCGGGTCCAGCCCGGCTTCAAAGTTGTAGCGGCCCTCAACCTGCTTGTAAAGTCCCCAGCAGTCGCAGGTCAGCGGCTGGGAAACGTCGGTCTCACGGAGAAGCTCGAAGAGCCGTTTGATAAACGGCAGGCTCAGCATGTCCGTGTTTCTCTTGGAATTCCCGGCCTCGTTCCAGATATTCCACATGATTATCCGGGGATCGTCTTTATAGCGCTTCGCAAAGGCAAGCACATAGGCCTCCGAAGAGGGCCAGTTTTTGGGATCGTCCTCCGGAAGCTCCCCGACCACGTCCTCCCCGCTGAAGCAGGAGGGCAGGCAGTCGCTGAAGAGGACCGGCATGAGATCGATGCCGTAACGCGCAAGAAGCGACAGGAAGTCTTCAAAGTACGCTTCCGTGCGCTCCGGTTCGGCTTCCCAGAGATCTTTGGGCGGCAGGTGCATGCGGAAGCTGTTGAGGCCCACCTCCGCCGCGAGAGCGACTTCTTTTTCGACGATCCGCATCGCTTCCTCATGCTTGTCCGGCAGATACAGGTCGTTTCTCTTTAAAAAGCCTGAAAGGAAGTTGCAGCCGTTGATGTACGGGCGGCTGTTGTACCATTTCCAGGCTTCTTCGGGCGTCCACTGTCTGTTCATATGAGACTCCTTTCTGTGATTAATTGTATGGCTTCGTATTCTATCCTATGTCTCTTTCTCCTGAGACAGACATTCCTACTCATTTTAAGTATAAAGAATAAGTCCCGAAAAGAACAGTCCCGATTCCGAGAACTCATTGAATTATTATTGCATCAGGGGCTTTATTCCTTTTTGCGGCAGGCTGTATATGGGGCGGTTTATTTGTTCTTACCTGCCCGCTGCCTTTATTGCATGATCAGCTATATAAAGCTTCCCGCTGCCTGCATAGCGTGACCGGATACATAAAAAGCTCCTCACAAGCCACTTTTTTATTACCTCATTTTCAGGCATGTTCTTCATTTACATGAATTTTTTCGAGTAAGTCCGGTTTTCCTTGAAACTTTTTTGAACTTCTGTTTCGAAAATAATAAAAGACCGGAAAATTCGGAATTATTTATGTAAATTCCAGTCTTTCTCAAAGCTCAGGAAGGCCTCATCAAGTAGCTCGCCTCTGAAAAAACAAATAAATTACAGATTTTATAGAGGAATCCGGAATTGTCATGTAAATGGCATCTCCATCCCGATTATCGTGTAATACAAAACTTGAAAATCCACTGTTTTTCATGTATCGGTGCCGCCGCTCTCGTTTGCATTCAAGTATAACAGCAATATATATCCGTTTTTATGTAACGACATTGAAATCAAGATCCGACAACCAAATATCAGTCAGCTTTCGCACCCTGTCAGTATCTTCCAATGATTGCTAAGAATACGCGCTTGAGATTTTCCGTACAATCATTAAAGTGGTAAGTGGCAGGAACCGGATTATGCCACAGCAGGCGGTCTTCCCCGGGCCGGCATGACAGGCAGCAGCATCTGTACCCCCGTACATGAGACGTTCCCCCGGAACGGTCTTCCCGAAGGCAGGCCGCACTGTCCCTGCTTCCGCCTCCCTGCCTCACAGAATCCGATTATTATTGAACACCTAACCATATATTCAAAATCACTGAAAGGAGAACTCATGAAAAAAACCGTCGATTACAGCAAGATCCGCGGCTTCAACTACAGCCCCCGTGTGAAGCCTAACGGAGACAAAAACTTTTTCAACGGCTGGCTCAATTACGACCACGACCAGGTGGACCGCGACATGGGCTACGCGGAGCGGCTGCACTTAAACAGCGCGCGCGTATTCCTGGCCTATCCGTCCTACATTCAGAACAAGGAGCTGTTCCTTGAGAACGTGAAGGATTTCGTCCGGACCGCATGGAAGCACGGCGTATCCACCAATCCGATCCTCTTTATGGGCTTCCGTTTCCTCGAGGAAGACTGGAGGGGCGGCTTCATGTTCCAGGGTGAGCCCGGCCTCCGGCCTCTTGCAAAGTCCATCGAAGACCCGTCCTGCTGGTACCTGGGTGAAAAATATGCCGATGACGTCATCGCCGCCCTCCGCGACGAAGAAGGTCTGCTCTGGTGGGACATCGCGAACGAGCCCGGCTACACGGACAACTTTGTCACCTGGTACGACGAAGAGCCAAAGTACATGCAGGACTATCAGGATCCGCCGGATCTTGAAGTGCTCCGTGAGCGCCAGGAGAAGACCTGGGCGGTCGTCCGCCACTTCTGCAAATATGTGAAGCAGGCGGATCCGGACCACGACATCGGCGTCGGAAACATCTATATTTACGAGACCGAGCCCAGCGGGACCGCGCCGCTTGTGGACGTCATCTGCTTCCACGACTACTTCCCGACAAGGAAGCGCATGCGCGACATGCTCGATATGGCCGTGGAGCTTGGCAAAAAGTACAACAAGCCGCTCGTGAACAACGAAATGTGCTGCATCGGCCGCGCGAATCCGTACGACATGTCGATCGAGCTGCATGATGAATACGGGATCGGCTTCTATCTGTTCGAGCTTATGATCGGAAACGGCATGTGGTCGCGCGTGCACGGCGTCTTCTACGATGACGGCACCATCCGCGATCCGTCCATCGTGGCCGCCATCATGGGCTGCTTCCGGAACCGTACGGAAACGGCCATCCGTTCCGACGTGAACCAGGAGGACTATGTGAAGCGTGCGCTGATTTTAGGCCAGCGCGTGACGAAGGCAGTCCGGAACAGCAGCCGGATGATGAACCCTGACGTGGGCGTTTCGGACGTCCTCGAGGTCGCGGAGTACGCCGCCAACTTACTTGAGGGCGGCGAACTCGTGCCGATGGCCTATCCGCCCACGGCGAAGATCGCTGCAATGCGGCGGAGAACCGACGTGGACATCCAGGAAGCACTGGACTACATGATGGAGCTTCTGGATATCCTGAAAAAGAGCTGCCACGTGATCGAATCAGAATAATCTGCCTGCCGGGTCTCCTCCTCCCAGGCAAAAAAGCCGGAGTGCTTTTTCCTGATCTTTCAGGAAAAGCCTCCGGCTTTCGTTATTGTTTCAACGCTGTTTAATACATCCGGATCACCCGTTGCAGTAGAGATCCGCGAGGATCTGGAACGCGGAAGCAGGCCAGCTGCCGTCGAAGCGTACGCTGGACGGATAATAAGGCGTCTCGGGACAGACCAGGCCGTCGCAGTAGGCTTTGGCGGCCTTTTTCGCAAGCTCCGTCTTTCCGGCGCTGAAGAGCCCGGTAGTGACCAGGATGCTGTCCGGCGGGATGATACCGCCGTTGCCGAAGGCAAGCTTGCTGAATACATCGCTGGTCATGCGCTGGGACACAAGCCCCTGCGGGGTGAGATACCCATTGCCTTCCGTGAGGTCCTCGGCCATCCGGTCGATGATCTCCTGAGGCAGCCGCTTCCCGAGCACCAGCGGACGGTAGTACTGGAGGGACTCCGTCTCTTCTGTTTCATGAGTGCCGTACCTGCGGCCCACAAACCGCTCTCCGTTCCAGAAGACGCGGATCATGTCGTCAATGAGCTTCCGGCTCTTTTCCCTCAGCGCATCGCCTTCCTCTCTCCCGAGGATATCGGCGATGTCCCCGAGCTTCTCATAGAGAAGCGCAAGAAACGCGCACAGATCCGGAAGCTCGATCTTGTAGTGCTTCTTAAAGACCGGGCTGTCATCGTTGCCGGTCTCGTCGCCGTGCTCGTACTGCGGGATGCCGTCGTGGTCGTCGTCCCTGTAATTCATGAACCAGTCAGCCCATTTCAGATAGCCCTCATAGAGGTACTCGAGCTTGTCCCGCGGGACCTCCGTCGCAAAGTCGTACTGCTTCATCAGGATCTCCAGCGCCCAGCCCTGGATGGGCGGCTTAAAGGCATTGTACACGCCGCGGGAGTCGTCGTAGAAGTCCGGCAGCTGCCCGTTCGGGGCCTGCATGTCCAGCTGGTTTAAGAGGAGCTCGATCGCGAGCGGGAGGTCGTTTCTCAGGGTGACCGCGTTGAAGCACATCTGCCAGGAGGAGCCGATGGTCTGGCCGATCATGAAGATCATCGGCCGCCTGATAAGGCCGGACGGGCCGACCAGGTGCGACCAGGTGACGTAAGCCGCCTCCGCACGGTCGCCTGCGTACGCCGGAAGCTCCGGCATCCGGGACAGGAACTGCTCCCAGTCATTGCGGGCGTCTGCAAGCGCTTCTTCATACGTGGGATACGCGGGTCGCACGGTACCGGCAAACATGGACTCGTCAATGGCCAGCACAAACGTGCCGTTTTCATCAGGCTTTGCCTCCGCCCGCACGAGAGGCGTGGAAAACGTCTCCCACTCCCAGTCCGCTTTAACGTCCAGCGTGCCAATAAGCGGGTTCAGCACAAGTGAACAGCGTCTCCTGAAATTGGCTTCCCAGGCGTTTCCGGCGCGCTGCCTCATGGAATCGTGCATCGGCAGGTTCTTTTCAAGCTTCAGCCCAAGTCCTTTCTCGCCTTTGATCATCATGAGATTCGGGTCCGCGAAGCAGATCCGGACCTTCCCGTAAGCGGTCGCAAGAGTGAGCTCCTCCGCGGAAGTATGCACCGCAAAGCCGACCTTTTCTCCCCGGTACGTGGGCGTGATCCGAAAGAGGTCATTGCCCGGGACCGGCGGATCCGGTACGATCCCTCTCCGCGTACCGATGTACAGCCTGCTGGTCTGATAGGCCATCGTGCTCCGCTTCAGTACGCCCTTGCTCATATATATGCCGAAGTACGCGCCGCGCCGCGTAAACGCAAGCCCCATGGAAAGATCGAACAGGTCTTTCTTTGCCGGATCCGTGGAAAAGCTGGTGTCGGAGACCGCCGTAAACCGTTTCCGGATGAATCTCGCGTTTTCGATCTCGTCCGCCATCGCGATCGCGTAATCCGCGTAGGAGATCATGCTTTCTCCGGAAGCGTTCATGATCCGGATATCCCTTCCGAGATTGTACCTGCCAGTCCGCTCCCCGTCGGGCCGGAAGCTCGCCGCAGGGCTGAAATACGTCCAGTTCAGATCGCTCTTCTTAAGCTCCTCAAAGGCTGCCGCCATGTTTTCCGGTACCGCACGGTACGCTTCCGGGATCTCTTCGATGACCTTCCGGGTCTTTGACGCGTCCGTATAGAGGCTGCCCGCACCGCCCACGACCAGCAGGCGGACCTTAGGCAGAGGCTCGAGGATCTTCGTGAGATGCCGGAGAGACGTGACGTGCAGGTCTTCCTTCCCGGGCCCGTAGGACGCGGTGCCGAAGGCGTCCACTACAGCGTCAAAGCCTGCAAAGTCTTCTGTCTCAAGATTAAACAGATCCTTTTCAAGAGGCCGGATTCCCTCCGGGAGCCTCCCTGCGGTCCCGGACCGGACGATTCCTGTCACTTCCATGCCGCGGGCAAGGCATTCGGCGGCAATCAGGCTGCCCGCCTTTCCGGCCGCTCCGATAACAGCAACTTTCATAGGTTCCTCCTTTACAGAAGAGCTGCCGGCGTACTTTTCTGCCGGCAGCTCTTTCCATGTTTATCAGCAAATCATTTCCGTTTCAGTCTCAGCAGATCTCTTTGATATATCCGTCCTCTCCGGCAGGCCTCCACGTGCCTCCGCTTTCTCCGTTCGGATCCCCGAATTTCATGAAATCCGTCCAGTAAGAGACCATCCGCCTGCTGAGCGCCTCATCTTCTTCGGTAAAGGGCCGCCAGCTTCGCCTGAGCGTCCCGAAAACGTACCAAAGCTCCGCGGAATGCGGCGCGCCAGGATCATCTTCGCCCGGCAGATGGTGCGCGAAATTGTATAAATATGGGGCTCTCCGGCCGAGTTCCCGAAGCTTTCCGGCAAAGGCCAGAAGCCCTGCGGGAAGCCTCCGCTCATGAAGCGGAAGCAGCGTCCCGTCTTCCGCAAACGACCCCATGTCTCCTTCGGTGCAGCCCGCCATGTACGGAATATCGAGGATATGTCCCCGGTCGATGGCGTCGTCAGACGGCTCTTTGAGGATCACGCCGTCGATGACCGGCGAAAACGGCAGCCTGACGCCGTTCCCGCGGTTCGCCTCCCGGAATCGGAGGAAGCCCGCAAGGAGTTCATCCGCCGGGACCTCTCGAAGCGTTTCCGGGCGGATCCCGAGGAACGTAAGCAGCTCTTCGCCGCTTTGGTACGCGTCCTCCATCGTCCGGAGCCTCGGGAACGGGGAACGGTAGGTAAACCCGCTCTCCATGATCGCCTTTGCGATCACTCCCCTGTTCCGGTCCGTGGAGATCAGGGACTGCACGGACATGGAGCCTGCGGACTGCCCGAAGATCGTGATGTTCTCCGGATCTCCGCCGAAGGCCGCAATGTTATCATGCACCCAGAGGAGGGCCAGCTCCTGGTCGTACAGCCCGTAGTTTCCGGAGATCCCGAGAGGATCCTCCGCGGATAAATACGGATGTGCGAGGAACCCGAACACATTCAGCCGGTAATTGATGGTCACGAGGATCACGCCGCGTTCCGCGAACGCCATGCCGTCAAAGCATTTCTCCCCGCCGCTCCCGTCAAAGAACCCGCCGCCGTGGATCCAGAACGCGACCGGGAGCTTTTCCCCGTCCCCATGCTCCGGGACCCAGAGATTCAGGTACAGGCAGTCCTCCGAACAGGGCGGGGAAAGGCTGTAGTCCGTCTCAAATTCCAGGGTGTGGTTCCTGGGCTGCATAGCGGTCCCGCGGAAACGGTCTGCTACGTATACGTCCGGAAAAGGCAGAGCCTTTTCCGGACGTCTGAAGCGCAGTGCGCCTATGGGCGGCTTTGCGTACGGGATACCGAGGTACTTCGTCACTCCGTTTTCAGTGACGCCCTGTATCCTTCCCGCGCCGCATTCGACGATCTTTGTCATACCGTTCTCTCCGTTAACCCTTGACACCGCCAAGCGTAATACCCTTGACGAAGTTGTTCTGAACGAACGGATAGATGAGCAGGACCGGCAGCACGCCCGCAATGGACATAGCCATTCGGACGGACACCGATGGCAGCTCTGATATCAAGGCCGCCGCGCTGGAGTCGCTGGACTGCAGCAGGAAGTTGATGTTCTGCACGATCCGGTTCAGAAGATTCTGGATCGAATACAGGTGTGTCGCTTTCATGATGTAAATGTAACCGTTGTTCCAGTCGTTCCAGTACGCGATACCGGCGAACAGGCCGATGGTCGCGATGATGGGCTTCGCAAGCGGCACCACCACACGGAGGAAGGTCTGTCCCTCCGTCGCGCCGTCAATATATGCCGCTTCCAGGATCTCGTTCGGGATACTGGATACGAAGTACGACTTCATCAGCATCACGTTGAACGCGCCGCAGAGCAGGTTCGGGATCAGCAGTCCGAAGAACGTATCCTTGATATGGAACATGTTGACGTAGTTGACATACTGCGGTACCAGGCCGCCGTTGAACAGCATGGTAAAGAAAATGTAAAAGGTCAGGAGCCCGCGTCCCGGGAGTCCTCTTCTTGAAATAGCATACGCCAGCGTGGTCGTGATCGCAAGCGCACACGCGGTGCCGGCTGCTGTCAGTTCAAAGGATACCAGGTACGCTCTCACGATCTGGGGATTCTTCATGAAAATATAGTCATACGCCGCCAGGCTCCACTTCTTCGGGAAATACCGGTAGCCTTCCCGGATCAGCGTCTGGTTGTCTGTCAGGGATACGATCAGCACAAGCAGGATCGGAGCTACGGCAAGAATGGTCATGATGATCATGACGGTGTTGCCCATGATCTGAAATGTTTTCTCTTCTTTGGATTTTCTCATCTCATTCTCCCCCCTTTCCTAGAACAGTGCGCTGTCTTTGTCGATCCTGCGAACGACCAGGTTCGCTGACATGACAAGGATGAAGCCGATGATGGACTGATACACGCCTGCTGCCGTGGATGCAGGCAGGTCGTTTCTTTCAAGCAGTCCGCGGTATACGTAGGTATCGATGGTCTGCGTGACCGACATCAGCGATCCGGAACGCATCGGTACCTGATAGAACAGGCCGAAATCCGAATAGAAGATACGGCCGATGGCCAGCAGGACCAGCATGATAATGGTCGGGCGGAGCAGCGGGATCGTGATCGTAAAGATCTGTTTCCACTTGCCTGCGCCGTCGATTGCCGCCGCCTCGTAGATCTCACGGTCGAAACCTAAGATCGTGGACAGATAGACGATACAGCTGTAGCCGATGCCCTTCCAGATATGGACGAATACCAGGATGAACGGCCAGTATTTTGGTTCGTTGTACCATTGGATCCGGTCAAACCCGAACGAAGGCGCGATCACGGAATTGACAAAGCCGTGCTCGGCTGAAAGGAACGCGTAGACCAGATAGCTGACAACGACCATGGACAGGAAATGCGGAAGAAGGATGACCGACTGGTACAGCTTCTTCCATTTTGTGGTCAGTTCAGACAGAATAATAGCCACTGCCACTGCAAGAACCAGGTTCAGCACGATGAAAACCAGGTTGTAACCGATCGTATTCCGGGTGATGATCCAGGCATCCTGTGTCTTAAACAGATATTGGAAATTCTTCCAGCCGATCCACTTGGAACCCCAGATGCCCTTTTTGGTTGAGTACTTTTTCCAGGCAAGGACCAGTCCGGGCAGAGGCATGTAGTTATTGATAAAAAAGTAGACAAGCCCCGGCAGTGCCATCAGGTAAACCGGAAGAAACCGCCACATCTTCTTGAGAAGCCTGACAAATTTCCCCTGCGTATTCGCCGGCGCCGCCATAATTCCTTTTGCTTTCATTCGGTGCCTTTCCTCCCCCCTTCTTGTGAAAGGTGGAATGGAATACCGGTTTCCCGGATTCCATTCCACCCGTTTCACTTAGGTATTACTTTACTCTTCGTTCAGTTCACATGAAAGTGATTACTGGTTTGCTGCCCACTCGTTGATTGCCTGACGTTTCGCTTCGATATACTCGTCAAGGCCTGCCGCCTTCATTCTCTCGATCATCTCGGGGATGGTCGTCTCAGGATCGCTGATACCGAACAGAAGGCCCGGAGCATATTCGTCCCAGATATTGGTCAGTGCAGTATACTCTGCGGTATACTCGGATTTGTCAAAGCTGAAGCCGATAGCCTTGGACTTGTCAGAGGTGTTGTTGAACTCGATGGTCTGATCCCACAGGTCGATGACATCGCCTACGCGGACATAGGTCGAGTATTCGCACGGAAGAGCCCAAGCCGGAGTAATGTTGTAATATTCAGCATTTTCCTTCGTGATGCCTTCGGGGAAGTCGATGTGGCCGTCTTCGGTGAAGACATAGTCGGTGCCTTCCTCACCCCAAAGGATCAGGTTGGTAACGGTTGCATCCGTGTACAGCGCGTTCAGAACGACCATAGCTGCTTCCGGATTCTCACAGTCGGAGTTGATGGACCATGCGGCAACAGATGCCTGCTCAGCACGGACGAAGTTCGGTCCAAGCTGGAATGCGATGGAGTCCATATCGCCTCTCTCAACTTCCTTCTGGCGGACGATACCGGGCTTGCCGCCGGTGGTATCAGCCATCAGAGTACCTGCGGTGATCTGCGTGCCTGCGCCGTTGGTGTCGGTAGCTGCATCCGGAGAGATGAAGCCTTTCTCCTGCCACTCGTGCATCAGCTTGCAGTAATCCATGAACATGTCAGAGGAGAACAGGTCGCTGACCTCAAGGCTGTTGATCGGATCCAGAAGGACACCGAAGTCATCGCCGCCGATCGGGTCATAGACGAACTTCTGGTTCAGAAGACTTCTGCCCCACGGATAAATGACGTTCATTTCCGGATGAGCTTCATGAAGAGCCGTGAACAGCTCGGTCATGTCTTCTTCGGTAGCCGGGTTGCAGATCTCCGGATCGATCTTGGAGAAGTCATAGCCCGCGTCTTCCATGTACTGTCTGACAACAACGATACACCACATACCGACTGCAAGGTCTCTCATGGTGGGGATGCCGTACAGAGCACCGTCGATGGTGCAGCCCTTCAGGAAGGAGCTGTCGACCAGTGTCAGGATGTCTTTGCCGTACTTCTGGATGAGGTCATCCTCATACATGTTGTAGCAGCTCTCATTAGCTACGGTAGAAGTGAAGTTCAGCTGGCCCGAGCAGAAGATATCGCAGGGCTCGCCGGAAGAGAGCAGGTTGTTCGTATTCGTGACATAGTCGCCGAATGTGAAGAACTGGATATCCACGTCGATGTTCCACTTATCCATGAAGTATTCGTTGATCTTCTTGAATACGCGCTCGACGCCGGCCTGCTCCGGAGTTCCGCCGTACATGACGACGGTGATCTTTGCTCCGCCGAAGTCGGTGATGATGTCGCCGTCTTCTTCAGCAGCGGGCTCTTCTTCACCCTCATCTTCGCCTTCATCAGCCGGAGCTTCAGGTTCAGCTTCTTCTTCTTTCGCGGGCTCTTCTTTCTTGGTGTCTTCCTTCGTGTCTGCAGGAGCGGAGCTTCCGCATGCAAGAAGGCTCATCGCAAGAACGAGTGCGAGAAGGATCGCAATTATTCTTTTCATATACCCTCCTTTTTTGCCGGTCTCAAACCGGCATTCTTTTAATAAAACCATTATAACGGGCGCTCTTCTCGTGAAAAATCACAAATTCTGAGCATAAATTTCACTTTCTTGAGGATGTTTTTCACAATTCCGTTTTCCCCTTCGGGAAAACCATCCTCATCAGTCGTACAGGCTGTAATACTCCATCAGGATCTTTGCCTGGTCGTACGCGAACTTCCGGATCTCCAGCCGGGCGTCCTCTTTCTCCTTGTCCGAGAGCTTCCGGTATTCGAACAGCTTTACGGAAGGCGGGTTGTCCATCGGCACGATCTCGCAGCACTCCAGGATATTGATGCAGTTCTCCGCGGCGTCCAGGATCTCATCCACAGGCGCGTACTTCTTCATAAACAGCGTTTCGATCCCGCGGCACTCCAGCGCTTTCTTCACGCGGTTCACGGCCTTCTGCGCGTACTCCTCCCGGTTGCCCTGCGGCAGGATACGGGTCTCCGTCCGGTTCCGGTAGAAGCCCATGATGGCGGCCACGATCGAAGGATCGCGCACTGTGCCATCCGGGTACATGATGCCGTGGAGCGGGCCCCAGAAGCCTTCGATGATCAGGTTGAAGATATAGTAACCGTAATTGTACTTCTGGCACATCTCAAGCTCGATCTCGTACGGGTTCGCGCGGCCGATGCAGCCCATCTCGTTATTGACTACCGGCTTGCCGCCCTGCTCTTCGGAGCATTTCTTCGCGAACGCATAGACTTCCTCGACCTCTCTCCGGGTCGTCAGATAGTCGTGGATCGCGATGACGTCCACGAGGTCGTTCGTGGATTCCAGATGCTCCATCCGCTCATGTCCGACAGTGATCGGCGTATCGTCATCCATTTCGCGGAGCATCTGGACCTGCTTCCGGAGGTCTGCCCGGATCTTGTTGTAGCGGATCTTGTACTCCTCCGGATCCGTGTCCTTCACGCTGTAGAGGTACTCGTTGCAGAAGGGCTCGTTGTAAGCGTCCCACATCAGCAGGTTCGGCTCCTTGCCCACGAGGTCGACCATCCGCTGCAGATATCTCCTCTTTGCTTCCCACTGCTCTTCATTGAGGCTCTCATATTCGAAATAGCCGTTGCCGCTCGAGAGCGTGCAGGTAAAGGTCATGTCGTACTTCTGAAGTAGCTTGACGTACTGCAGGAAGCGCTTCTCCGACCCCTCCGGATCCTCGATCCACATCCGCTCGAAGATGCCGCAGCGGACGGAATTGATCCCGAGCCTCTCATGTGCGATCTTGAGCTCTTTCTCGATCTGGTCGATGTCCACGCCGCGTCTCCATCCGTGATGCACGCCGCGCACGTCGCTGTAATCGCCCTTCACTCTGTCTTTCCAGGTCTTCATCTGTTCTTCCCCTTTCCTTCTTGTATTACTCCAGTGCCCGGAGCAGTTCTCTTCTGTAATCATCCGTGATCTCGCACTTTTCCCCGATCCTCAGGATCTTCTGGGAAAGGCAGGTGTATGCCGGCCAGGGCAGCTCATCCGTGGACGGATCGCCGTTTCGGACAAACTGAGCCCATGCAGCCGTCTGGATCCGGGACGCTTCCCTGCAGAAATCGTACGCGACGATTCCGAACTGGAGCGCCAGATCGGACACGTGCCAGGCGAACCGCTTTTCCGGGTCCACTGTATCCGGCACGTCCAGCGCATTGTAATAGGCATAGACCTTTGCGCCGCCCAGGACGGACCTCTCCAGTGCCTGGTAGTACGCACCGCCGCCCAGCATGCCTTTTAAGGAGATGACGTTCCAGTAGGTCTGTTCCGGGCTGTCTTCTCCGGTCACTTTCCGGAAGGTCGCGATGATGCGTTTCGTATCCTCAACGCTGTATTCCCGCTCCGGAGGCATGCCCATCACGCCGCGGTTCAGCGCCGCATGAAGCCTTTCCTCGAGGTTATCCGCGGTAACGGGTTCAAGGTCGCCCGGTCCCGGGAACGAAGCCATTTCGTCTTCGGAGGAGCCGACCAGAATGATCTTATCCTTCGCGCAGTCCTCAAAAGCGAAGCTGGGATGCTTCTGGGCTTTCAGGTAGATATCGTCCGGCACGGGACGGAACGCACGGAGTACAGGCTCCGCCGCATTCAGGATCTCTTCCGAGCTGAATTCCGCGAGCCGACCGAGTTCGTTTTCTTTGACGCCGAGCGTATCGAGGACCTTCTTCGCGGCCTTCGTTGCCTCCTCCCGGTTGTCCTGCCCGACCTTACCTGAGCCGCTTTCGATGATCGCGTAGCGGAACAGATCCTTTGCCACCGGCATATTGAGCAGCGTACAGATCTTCATGGCGCCGCCGGATTCTCCGAGGATCGTCACTTTTTCGGGATCTCCGCCAAAGAACGCGATGTTGTCGCGCACCCACTGAAGGCCCAGCACCAGGTCCAGCATGCCGGCCATGCCGGAAGACTCGTACTTCTGATCGAACGCGCCAAGGTACATATACCCGAAGACGTTCAGGCGGTGATGCAGGCACACCACCACGAGGTCCTGCTCCTTCACAAAATCATCCGCGCCGTAGATCAGCACACCGGAGCCCGTTGAAAAGCCGCCGCCGTGGATATAGACGAGCACCGGACGCTTCCTGTCATCGATGCCGGGCGTCATGACGCCTGCCACCAGGCAGTTCTCGCTCCGTACGCACGGGAGATCAAGATCTTTTTCGCCGGAGCGGTCGTTTCCTTCAATGATGCCGAACCTTTCCGGATGGCCCGCCGTAAAATAGAAAGGAAGCACGCCGCCGGCAGTACCGAACTGCATCGCCGTAGGACCGTTCTCCGTACAATCCAGGACCCCTTCCCACGGTTCCTTTTTCTTCGGGGGAAGGAATCTGCCTGCCCCGTCCACGGGCTCACCGTAAGGGATACCTCTGAACAGGGCGATCCCGTCTCTCGAGATGCCTTTGACTTTTCCGCATAACGTCTTCGCGACCGGGTCCGGCCCGAGCACCGTGCCGTAGACCGGTTTTCCGTATTCAGACATATCGTTACCTCCTGTTATAAGTTCTGTTTCGAGTATAAATGAGCGTTTTCGATATAGCTATGACCTATCTTGACATATAATTGCAGAAATCCGATAAAAAAAAGATGTTGGTTTCCTGCCATGTATGGTAAAATATGTGCTGACAGCCGGATGGCCGGCTGATCAGTTCATGTTCCGGAGGCGCGGTCGATGAAAGGCGATTCCTCACAGAAAAAACTCTATTCTCTGAGAAAGAGGATCTTTTTCGCCTTTTTCTTTTCCTATCTCATGCTGTTTATTTTTATCGTGATCACCAGCGTCTTCTACTACAGGATCGAACTCAGGCACTCGGAAGAGACGTATTCGGTGCTCACGGAAAATACCGCGAAGCAGATCGACAGCGACCTCGCGAACATTCAGAATTTCGTCCTGACGACCATGATCAACCATTCCGACCTCACGCTTCTGGAATCCGCCGCGGATCAGGCCTCGTTCCCTCAGATACAGGCCCGTTTTGTCAACTATATGAGAGACTATACCGCATCCCTGAGTTCTGCGTCCGGCGTCTTTTTCTATCTGCCGCGGATCGACCGCTTCATGTTTGCCGTGAATAAGGAATCCTCTTTCCCCTATGCGGTCCAGACGACCCTGCACAATTATGAAGGAAGCGCGCTGATTCGTGCCCTGCGTTCCGGCTACCGGCGCTGGAGGTTCACGGAGCACGACAATGCGCTGTATCTCGAGAAATATCTGACCTACGGCAGCAGGGTCGGCGGCGCCTGGATCTCCTATTCCAAACTCGAGTCCCAGTACGGCCTTTCCGGAGCCTACAGAGGTTCGCTGATGCTGTTCGCGTCTCAGACAGACGGCAGCTATTATACCGAAGACGCATCCCTGACTGCGTACACCTTCACCCCCGGGCGCAGGCGGTGCTACGCCGAGTATAACGGAAAGAAAACGGATTACCTGCAGGTCTCTGCTCCGCTTGCTCACTGCGATGAGCAGCTGGTCCTGCTGATCCCGTTAAGCAACATCCGGAAAGAGCTCAAAGAATACACCAGGGTAGGGTATATCATTTTCGGTACGATGCTAGGCGCCTTCATCTTCTTCTATCTGACGGTGCGTAAAAACCTGGCCGTACCCATCAATAACCTGAGGCGTGTCTCCGCAGCCTTCCGGGAGGGAGAAACGGATACGGAAGCGTTTGAACGTCTGCAGCAGGACATACACAGCATCGAAGTACAGGAGATCACGCGGGGCATCGGCGACCTGGTCGACCAGCTTTCCGCCGTAAAAAACCGCGTCCTCATGGAAGAATACGCGAAGAACAGCTTTGAGCTCCAGAGCTTAAAGAACCAGGTGTCTCCGCATTTCCTGATCAACAGCCTGAGCTCGATCTCTTCCCTCAGCAGCGTGAGCACGGATCCGGCGCTGGTCAGGACGCTGATCTCGCTTCTCGCGTCGCATCTCCGGTACACGATGTCCCAGAAAACGTCGGTCAGCATCTCCGAAGAGGTGCAGCACCTCACCGAATACTATAAAATGATGCAGATCCGTTACCCGAACAGCCTGGAGTACGAGATCGATATCGAAGGACTTTGCGAAGACGCCGCGATCTTCCCGTCGCTCATCCTCATGCTGAGTGAGAATTCCGTAAAACACAACCTGGCGGTGGGCGAGCTTCTGACGATCCGGGTCACCGCCGTCGAACAGGACCTGAACGGCCAGCAGGTCGTTAGGATCACGCACCGGGATTCAGGCCGCGGATTTGACGAAGCAGTACTTGAACAGCTGAACCGGCTTTCCGACACGCCGCCGGAAGCCGTCAGGGAAGGACAGAATATCGGCCTCTACAACATCGTGAGACGCCTCTCCCTGGCCTATCCGGATAAAGAAAGCGCCATCACGTTCTCGAATGACGAGAACGGAGGCGCCGTCATAAGTTTGGTGATCCCGTATATCCCGTACACGGAATCGTGATCATCACATAAGGAGGAAGTGATGAAGATCCTGGTCATCGATGATGAATACTACGTTGTGGAAGAGGTTCTGAAAAGCACCCCCTGGGAAAGCATCGGCATCGAGACCCGCCTGGCAGCCTATAACGCCAGGCAGGCAAAAAGCATCGTAGAGAGCAATCCCGATATCGATATCATCCTGACGGATATCGAGCTGCCTCAGCAGAACGGCATCGAGCTCGTCGAATGGGTATACGAACATGGCCTGACGCCGGTCGTCGTCATGCTGACCGGACACGAACGCTTTGACTATGCGAAGAGCGCCATCCGCCTCCGGGTCCTGGATTACCTGACCAAGCCTCTCGATATCGTGCAGCTCACAGATACCCTGAAAAAAGCCGTTAAGGAGAGGAAACGCCACCTTCTCTATCCGGAGCTCTACGCATCCGCGCCGGAGGAAAAAGGCGACGAAGATCCGATCGAGCTCATTATCGAGGTGATCCGGCAGAATCTGTATTCACCGGACCTGAACAGGCAGCTGATCGCCGACGTAGTCCACATGAATCCGGACTACATCTCCAATCTCTTCCATAAGAAGACCGGCGTTTCACTCTCCAATTTTATCCTGAACGAGCGTCTGAAGGCCAGCAACGTGATGCTCGCGACCACCAACCTCACGCTGCAGCAGATCAGCGCGAAGGCAGGCTTCTCTTCTCCCACGTATTTCCACCGGCAGTTCAAGCGGCGCTTCGGTATAACGCCGCAGCAGTACCGCAGGGAAAACCGGCCGGACGATCAGGCGAGGTACTCGAGCGAGCCGTCCGAGTGACGTACGAAGCGCGAGAAGAACTCGTCGTAGACCATGAACGCCAGCTCAGGCGTGTAGGTGTGCGGCCAGTTTGTCACGCCGGTGAAGCGAACCATCGGCACCTTGTCCGCGTCGCGGACGATCAGGTGGTTGTAGATGCCGTTCGTGAACTGCTTTGCCTTGCCGTAATCGAGGCCGTTCGCCTCGCAGATCATTTCAAGCGTCCAGGTGTTGCCGTTCGGGCCGTCCAGGCTACAGCCGGCGCCGTCAAATTCGCCGATGGTATACCAGACGTTCCGCGGAATGCCGTCCGCAGGCGCCTCACCCTTCCCGTTCCGGCACTCCATCGCGCCCACAGGAGCGAAGCCCGCAAACACCTCTGGGATCTTCCGCATCAGAAGCTGCGTCATCATGGAGCCGTTCGAATGGCCGGTCACGTAGACGCGCTCCGGGTCGATCTCCGGGTATTTCTTTAACGTTTCTTCCACAATGGTCCGGATGCACTCTACGTCGTCCGGGCCGTTCGGGTCTACGGGGCCGAAGCCGCCGGAATTCCAGTGGGGCGTCGCGATCCCGCTCATCCGAAGCGGCGAAGGGATTGGACTCGGGGAGTTCTTATACGGATAGGCCGTGGGATAGACCACGAAGCATCTTCTTTCTTCGCCGACCCGGTGCCATCCGCTGTTCTGGGCGAAGAATTCGCCGGAGCAGGAGAAGCCGTGGATCGCGATGACAAGCGGATATTTCTCCTGCAGCTTTCTTTTATACGCGCTCGGAACGAACGTGTACCAATAGCGCTTAAATCCGCCGATCTCCATATCCGTCCGGACAAAGTTCAGCGCGCCTTCCGCAAGCATCGTGCGGCGGATATGGCCGCTGCCTTCGCCGGCCCATCTCTGGTAGCTCTCCACGAACGCGACCATCTTTTCGACCATCACTTCGTAACCAAGCTTCGCGGCATTGTCTTCGGACGCCAGCCAGACCTCGCTGCACACTTCGTCATTCACATAGCTGCTGCCCGGCCGCGGAAATTCGCGGAACACGCGGGCAAAGCCGTTATAAAGGTATTCCTCACGGACGTTGTCCGCTTTCTTGAAATACTCCACTACGTTGGTCTTCGGACCGATAAAGAACGCCGGAAGCGGGATGTCTCCGCGGGTCAGCGTTTTATCGCAGTCGGACGGGGCGTCCCCGATCTGTGCGAGCAGCTTACAGTCGAGAGACGTATCGCCCCATGCAGCAAATGCCGCAAGATACGACTGGTAGAGGATCGCAAAGATGGAAGCGATGTTCGCGCCATCGCCAAAGCCCATCGCGTAGACTGCGGAGGCATTGCAGGGGAAGTACTCCATCGACTTCATTTCCGCAAGCACTCTGACCGCCGCGTCGATCTCCATTCCCGGATCCTCAAGATCTCTCGGGCCCGGCGCGCCGGCAAAGTACGCCGTCATGCAATGCCTTTCGCAGGCTTCCTTCCATCCGCCCTTTTTAAAGAACGAAAGCGGGTCTTCGCCGCCCGGGATCAGCACGAGCACCATGTTGCCGGACGTCTTCATCGTGGTCGGGATGTAGAAGCCGTATTTTCTCTCCTGGCCCTTCTCATCCGTGATCGAGTCCTCGAACCAGCCGAGGTGCGTATTCTTATAGGGATCATTCGGGTCCGCTTCCGGCTGCACCAGCGTATGCGGTACTCTCTCCGGAGCCGCGGGGCCGCTCACGCCGCGCGGGATCCGTGTCCGGTTGATGCCGGGATCCAGCTGTATATGATCGTAATTCATTCTGTGCCCTCCTTGTTTTTTCTGTAATCAACGACTTTTCCGGGCAGTTCCGTGCATCTTCACCCGCGTCATAAGTACGCGGCAGAGTCTCCTTATGCGCGGAGCCACCCGCGGAAACACCTCGCCCGGTGCTTCCTTGGATGGCTCCAGTATACTCTTTAATATTTGCTCTCAAAATAGATTTTTCAAAGAAATCATTGAAATAAGCTTAGAGATCAGCTCTTTCTTATCCGGATCACGGAATATACGCTGATCCCGGGAACTCCCGCGAGTTATTTATTCGCGAGGAACTCCGCGTACTGCGCGTTCATTTCGGCGATCACTTCGTCGATTCCGTTCTCCTTGAGCTCGTCGATGAACTTCTTGTTGGTCTCTTCCACATCTACCTGGCCGAACAGCAGGTTCTTCCGGTACTGGCCGACGATCGATGCGCAGGCCATGTACTGGTCGTTGACCTTCGAAGAGTCAAAGATGAATCCCATGCCGTCCGAGAAGGTCTTGTCCGTGTTGCTCCAGAACTTCACGATGTCGTTGTAATAATCCACGTAATCCGTGTTGAACGGCGGCATCAGGGTCTGGTTCGGATAGAACCACGGAGCGCCGCAGTGCCAGCCGGAGTTGGAGGCGTCAACGCCCTCTGCGTACCATGCACAGCCGTTCTCATCAACGGTGTACTGCTGTCCCTCGATACCTACGCCCATGAAGGTCGCAAGCGTCGCATCAGTGTACAGCAGGTTCAGGAGCTTCATCGCTTCATCCGGATGCTTGCTGATGCTTGAGATCAGCCAGCCGGCGCCTACGTTCGAGTTCGAGCAGTAGGAATCCGAAAGCTGGAACACGACCATTTCAAGATTCGGGTTCAGGTTCCGCATCAGCGCATGGCAGTAATCCATCGAATACACTTCGTTGAAGTAGCCGCCCATCATGCCGTTGTTCACGGCATCGCCCGGGATAACGAAGCTGTTGACCGGGTCGTCGATGTAGTAGCCGCTGTCCGCCCATCTCTTGCAGCGCTCGATATAATCCGCCCATTCTTCGGTCTCGTAGTAGTTCACGATCTCCTTCTCGCCAACGCCGTAGTTCATAAGAACGCCGAGTGCGTTGTCGTCGCCAAGGTTATCAACCTTCTCGAGCTTCGGCTGGTTGTTGTCGTTGACCCAGCTCATCTCCGGATGCGCTTCCTCCGCCTTCGCGAGCATCTCATCCAGCTGCTCTTCCGTGATCTTCGTGTCCGCAAGGTCTGCCACGCCGATCTCCTCCGCGATGTCCTTCCTCATGACGTAGACCATGAAGCCGCCGAACGCATCCGCGACCGGAAGGGCGTATTGTTCGCCATTGACCTGCAGTGCCTTATAGACCTGCTCCGGGAACATCGTAAAGAGCTCCGGATACGTCTCACGGTACGCTTCAAGAGAGATGCACTGATCGTTCTTCACGAGACTCGGGACGTTCGAATACCACCTCGAAGTGTACAGGTCGATCGGATTGCTGGAATCCGTCAGCATGTTCGTGAGAACGGTACCTCTCTGGCTGAATTCGATGCAGACGAATTCGACCTGGATGCCGGCGTTGATGGATACCAGGTACTCATTGACCGCCTTCTGGACGTCTTCCTGTGCGTGCATGTCAGCAGCCGGTGCGATGTCCAGCTTCAGGACCGGCCAGTCAGCCGGATCCGTTGCTGCCGGAGCCTCATCCTTCGGCTCTGTATCGGCTCCCTGTTCCTGCGTCGTTACCTGTACGCAGGCTGCCAGCGAAAGAGCCATGACGAGTGCCAGAATGACTGCCAAAAACTTCTTCATGTTTCTTTTCCTCCTTTTTCCTTTTTCCAGCCTTGTGTTGCCTTTGGCTTTTTTATTCTCGGGACGCTCATGCGTCCTTGAATACGTAAAATTATTATCCTTTCACTCCGCCTATCACGATGCCCCGGACGAACGACTTCTGGAAGAACGGGTAGATCGCCATGATGGGCAGCACCGCGATCACGGCGATGGCCATCCTGACGCCCATGCTGGGCAGGTTCATCGCAAACTCCGTCATGCCGGCAGACGCGTTGTCCTTTAAGAACTGGATGCTGCTCTGCATTGCGTTGAGGACGTTCTGGATGGTGTAGAGGTCCCGCTTTACGCTGATGTAATAGAGGCCGTTGATCCAGTCATTCCAGTACCCGAGTGCAGAAAACAGGGAGATGGTGGCGATCATCGGCTTCGAAAGCGGCAGGTACACGGCGAACAGCATCCTCGGCTGCGAACACGAATCCATCTCCGCGGCCTCGCAGATCTCCATCGGCACGTTGGACGTGAAATAAGTCCGGATCAGGATGACGTTGAACGCGCTCATGAGAAGATTCGGACAGATGAGGCCCCAGACGGTATCCCGTACGTGCATCAGCTGGCTCCAGACCAGGTAGGTCGGGATCATGCCGCCGGAGAACAGCATCGTAAAGAAGACCACAAAGGTCAGGAATTTCCTGCCCGGAAGGTCCTTCTTTGAGAGCAGGTACGCCACAAAGATCGTGATGAACGTGCTCAGGACTGTCCCGACGGACGTCACGAGGAACGTCATGCCGTACGCCTTCAGGATCCTCTTCGAGGAAAGCATCAGGTAGCGGTACGCGGCGCCGCTGAATTCCCTCGGGATGAAGGAGTAACCGTACCTCATGATCGCGTCTTCATGGGTTACGGAAGACATGATGAGAAGGATGAACGGAAGCACCGCGGAGAGCGTGAGGATCACAAGAACGATATTCGCGAATATGCGGAAGCCTTTTCCTTTACCGGCCATGCTGCACCTCCTTCCCTTAGAACAGCGAGCTGTCCGGCTCGATCTTCCGGATGATCGCGTTTGTTGTCAGAACGAAGACAAAGCCGAGGATCGACTGCAGGAAGCCCGCTGCAAGCGAACGGCCCACGTCGTGATCCTGCATCAGCGCACGGTACACGTACGTGTCGATGGTGGTAGTGACGTCGTAGAGGGCGCCGTTGTCCATCGGCACCTGGTAGAACAGGCCGAAGTCTGACGCGAACATCCGCCCGAGGCTCATGATGAGCAGTATGATGACCGTGGGCCTGAGCAATGGAAGCGTAAGCTTTGTGATCTGCTGCCAGACGGACGCACCGTCCACCACCGCCGCCTCGTAATACGTCTTGTCAAATCCGATGATAGTCGCATAGTAAATGATGCTCTGGAAGCCGAAGCTCTTCCACAGGTGGACGATGGTCAGGATGAACGGCCAGTATTTCGGCTCCGTATACCAGTTGACCGCGGTCCCGCCCAGGGGCTCGATGATGGATTTATTAAGAAAGCCCGTGGTTGGCGTGAGCACTGCGTAGACGAGGTAGCCGACCAGCACCATGCTGATGAGATGCGGGATCAGGATCAGCGTCTGATAGGTCTGCTTCAGCCGGAGGCTCCGGACTTCCCCTAAGAGGATCGCGACAAAGATCGCGAATACCGTTCCCAGGATGATAAACACGATGTTGTAAAGCACCGTATTCCTGAACATGAGTTTCGCCCATTTGGAGCCGAACAGGAAGGTAAAGTTGCTGACGCCGCACCAGGGGCTCTTGAAAATGCCTTTTGCGAAACTGTAGTTCTTAAAGGCCAGCGTCAGGCCGACCATCGGGAAATAGTTGTTGATGATGAGGTAGATGAATCCCGGAAGCGCAAGGACGTAGAGCCAGGCGTATTTCTTAAGCCGTCTGGCCGTGGTGCTCTGCGTCTTCATCTCCGGTAAATGATTCCTCCGGGCCATATCGTTCCCTCCTGTCAGTCGCGGAAGATCAGCGTCAGGAAATCCCTGATCGCACGCCGCCAGACGCGCCATTCATGGCGGCCCGGGTACGTCCGCGCGATGTAGTTGATACCCTTCGCTTCACAGAGAGCGGTCTCTTCCTCGAAGAGCGGGATGCTCGCTTCCTGTTCTCCCATCGCACGGAAGAAGACCTTGAGGTTTTTGTTGAAGGTCTCCGCATCATCGAGCGCGGAAAGATACGGCTGCGGACGGATGCCGTGATGGCGGGGTGCCAGGAAGCCGGTAAAGAGGCCGGCGTAGCTGAAGATCTCCGGATGCTCCATCACGAAGCGCGCGCCCTGGAGCGACCCCATGGAAAGACCCGCATAAGCGCGGTGTTCTTTCCCCGGCAGCACCCGGTAGCGCTTTTCGATAAAGGGGATGCAGTCCTCGATGATCAGGTCCTGCATGTAATCGTCAAGCTGCTCCCAGGTTCCGTCCACGTTCATCTGGACCATGCCGCTGTTCATGACGATGATGCAGGGTTCGGCCTTTCCTTCCGCGAGAAGGTTGTCAAAAATATAATTGATCTTGCCCTGATAGGCCCAGACCGTCTCGTTTTCTCCGCCGCCGTGCTGGAGGTAAAGCACCGGGTACTTCCTGTCCGGCTCCTCCTGGTAGAACGGTGGGATATAGACCAGGCAGCACTCGTACTCGCCGGTCACCTTGGACTTATAGTATTCCCGGACAAAGCTCCCGTGCGGCACGTCCTTCAGGGTCATCCATTCCGCGTCCTCTTCCGGGATATCCACGTAGTTTATGTGGCGGTTGTCCCCGAAGCCGATGGGCGCCAGCGGATTCAGCACCTGGATGCCGTCCACCTTGAACACGATCCTTTGGAAGCCGGGCGTCTTATACGGGAGATTTCCCGTCCATACGCCGCGGCCGTCGTCTGTAAGCTCGACCCAGGTGTCCGTGTTCCCGGCTTCGACTTTCTTTGCGCCTACGGCGATCATCGTCACGTCTACACTGCCGTCCTCACGGATGACGGCACCGTCGCCGATGGCTCCTTTTTCCCCGGGCACGTGCGCGCCGATCGCGACCTTCGCCTGCCTGTTGAACGCCAGCGGCCGCGCTTCAAACGCCTGATTCTTTCTGAGGGATTCCGGTATGTTCATTGCTTTTCCTTTCATATCACAAAGATCTTTCATCTCGCGAAATTTCCGTACTTCGAACGAATTACTTACTCCGCCTCTTTGTAAAGCTTCTGTATGCTTTCGGTGTAGATCCGCTCGCTCTCTTCGGCGTCCAGGAACGGACAGAACCGGTAGCCGAACGTCTCCTCCCGGGTAGTCCTCGCGACCACATAGCCGGTCACGCCGCCCTCCACGGAAATGTAAACCGTCTTCACGGGCAGGCAGTTTTTCACGAGCCGCCCGATGTCGGACTGTGTGATGGAGTCTCCGCAGGCGAACACGAGGTCGTTTGTCAGCGCCACAAAATGCAGCCGGTGCTTTTTTGTTCCGGTGGGCGTGAGGTCATTCTCTTTCCCGCCGCCGGAAACGTGCGGCGGTACACGAGTGACGCCTTCGCGGAAGATCTCTCCGCTCCGAAGGGCAAGCTTCTCCGTACTGCAGTCGATGTTCCGGATGAGGGCCACTGCATCATTTGCCTGGAGCCCGGAGAGCCAGTCCAGAAGCCTGTCCTGAGCTTCTTCCGGAAGCGGCACCTTTTCCTGCCGGAGCGTCCCGTCCACTACATGGAAGGACTGCAGGTCGCCGTTGATGAGAGGCGACCGGTCGCCGGACGCGTCGATCAGGTACGGTGCAATAAAGCCCTCGCCGTAGAACTCCTCGAGCTTTGCGCTGACAGCCCCGTGGATATCCCCTGAAATGTGGCTGTCCACCATGGTCGAATAGAACACGCCCTGCATGCCGTAGTTCAGCATGGCCGCCATCGGCTTGTCCGACAGATCCCGGACCAGCAGGATGAAGAGCTCGTTCTCTTCGTACATGTTGGTGTTCGCGCCCATCGGCACGCCGTTCACCACGGTCATGTCTTTATTGATTCCGATGATGCTCGGGACCGTGCCCCAGCCGATCTTCGCGGGCTTCAGACCGGCAAGCGCCTGTCCCACTCCTGCAAAGATCTGGTCATGGATGCAGTCCCTGACCGCGAGCAGAAAGTCCGGCCGCGCGTCTGTCGGAATATCCGGCGGATCGCTTACGATACTCGAATGGTTCTGGGTACCTCCCAGGATCATGTCCGTGGGCTTAATGCCGTATGCCTCGGAGAGCCGTTCCCGGATCATGAAGTAGTCCGGCACGTTGATGAGATCGGACCCGACGATCAATGCCGTACGGCCGGTCTCTTCGTCCCGAAGTGCCAGAATGCGGGCGTACAGCCTGTGCTTGACGTCCCGGAACTGCTCCTTATGAAGCGTGCGGTAAGCCGCGATCTGCTCCATGGTGGGACTGATATCTACTTTCGCAATACCTGCAAGGATCTTTGTATCGTTCATATCTGACCTCTGATCTCTTTTTGTGTTTCATCGGATTCCGGCATTCACTGCCGGTTTCCGCATTAACCTTCGTAAACGGATTCGTGTGTAACAGGGTCCCTGCGGAACTTCGAAATAAAGTTCCAGCTGAGCCGCGCCCAGGCGGCGGACGGATGATGCGGCTGGTTCTCTACCGCGATGTACCGTGTGCGGACCACGCCGTCCTTACTCGGTACGTCCCCAAAATAGTGCTTTGCGCCGAAATACGTCTCCACATGTGTGTTTTCAAGCGGAAAGCCGACGGCGCGCTCGCTAGAGTCCTCCGAATCCGCGCATTTCCGCAGCGTCTCCTCGTCGATCTCCGGCGTCTCATTCATGCGTGTAATGGGCTTCAGCATGGAAACGTGCTCGTCGATGTAATGTTCAAAGATCGGCGCATGGTTTTCGTGATAGAGCGGCAGGTGCTCCGGCTGCTCCGCCATGCCAATGCAGTAGACCACCGGAAGATGCGCGCGGATGAGCTCCTCCGTCACGGGGTAATCGTAATAGATCATAAAGGACGGGCCGACGCCGGGGCGTCGCGGTCCTCCATCGCCGGGACGGATGCCCGAAGGGCAGATCCCGGCAAAGCGTTCAAAGTGTGCGATGCCGTTCCACTGGGAAAGGATGCCGCCGTGAGAGAAGCCGGTCATGTAGATCCGGGATTCGTCCACGGGATAGTCCGCAATGAGCTTGTCGAGAAGTGTGTAAGGACGGTCGCGGTCCATTCTGGGTTCCCGGTCCGCGAATTCCACCTGGGGGATCACCTGGATCAGCTGCTCTTCCGCCGCAAGGTGCGTGAAGCCGAGCGTCTCCACAAAGTAAAGGTTCGGATTCCCGCCGTAGATCGTAAAGAGCATCGGGTACTTCCGGTCGGGCTCATGGTTTAACGGGGAGAAGACGATGTAGTCGCCGTCCGGGTCTTTGACGTATTCTTTCTTAAGCCCGCGCTCCGCCCAGTATCGGAGCGTTTCCTCACTCATGCACTCTTCCGGACTGCTGTGTGTCAGGAAATGCTCACTGAGTTTTAAGATCTCCGGCAGCATGCCGCTTTTTACGTATTTCTCAAAGTCGAAATCCGGGGACCCCATCCGGTTGTAAAACTCCCGGACGGTCATTTGAGTCCCGCCGTCTGTCACGGTTTCATTTAACAGTTTCTCGATATCCATGGTCTTCAGCTGCTCCTCACGGTACGGTAAAACAACATTCTTTCTTAACTTGGAAATATATCATCAATTTAACAATTTATCAATAATATAGATTATTTTCATCAGATTATTGTACATTTTTCACATAATATGTCAATTTTCTTTTGAAGTATGAATTAATACCGCGGGTCGGCGTATGAGAGAATGCTGTGTGCCGGCGCATGGGCAAACGCAGTATGCGGATGAAAAAAGAGGCCCCGGCTGCTGAAGGAGCAGTAAGTTCTCCTTACGCAATCCGGTGCCTCCCTGCGCCCTGTTCATAGCAGACCGCTGTCAGTGTGCCGCAAATTCCTGTATGGTTTATTTTTATGCCTGCGCGGCAACTCCGCTGCCGGGAGAACTTTCCTCACGGCCGGTAATGATGCCAGAAGCCGCCGAATTCCTTTCCGGTCACATTCCCGCCGTTTGACAGGACCCGGTAATCTTCTCCTTCCCAGCGGTAGGCGATCTCCGTGAATTCGTATCCGTTTCTCAGATAGAATTCGATCCGCATATTACGCTCTTCATTGTTCGGAGCGTCTTCCTCCGGTGTTTCAACGTCCGCGATGATCCGCTGCCCGGGCCGGTCCTTCCCAAGAAGCGTAAGGATCCCGGAGCCGTAGCCCCGGTCCCGAAGCTCCGGCAGGACCGCAAAATACAGGATATGCGTGATGTCCCGAAGCGAGAGCAGGGAGATCATACCCACAAAAAGGTCTTCATCATAGACCGCATAAACTTCTCCGGAGCCCCGGAAGCCGCCCATCAGCTCCGGGAAGGGCCGCCGCTCGTTCGCGGGAAATGCAGCCTCGTATAAGTCCTTTACCCGGTCATATGCGGGATCCTCATCTGTCAAAAGCTCAAATCGTAAATCCATCCTGTATCTCCCTGAGCATGTACGAAGCATATGTTTTTGCGAGCTCCAAATCATATTCCGGCTGTTCACCGGTCTCATACTCCCGGAGTGCCGCCGAAATCAGCGGGTGATATTCCTCCGAGAGCTGCGAAAGCCCCCACTCTCCGCCCTCTTTCTTTGAAAGGACCGTCTTTTCCCGGAGGTACGCAAGCACACGGGTCAGGTTCAGCGTGAGGTACATGGTATCCTCGGCGATGTCCTCCTCCGCGCCGCAGATATCGTTCCAGATCGAGTCAAGGTAGTCGCGCTCCGGCACCTCGCCGAAGACGTCGCCGATGGGGAAGCCATAGAGGCACTTCCCTCTTCCGCGGATCACCGTAAAGTGGGCGGCGAGGTCCTTGTCCGTCCCCTTCATCTTCTCAATGTACTCCTCCGGGTCCCTCAGGTACCAGGCAGTGTGGCCTCTCGAGTAATGGAGGTCAAAGGGCGTGGGGTAGACGAACGGATCGCACACGTCCTGCGTGACCACGCTCATTTTGATGCCCTTCGCAGGGGCTTCGGCGTCCAGCGCGAGGACGAGGTCCATAAAAGCCCGCTTAACGTCGTCCGGAACAGGCTTACGGACCACTACGATGAGATCCAGGTCGCTCTTTGCCGGGTTGAAGCACCCCATTACAGCTGAGCCGTGAAGGTAAATGCCTGACAGGTTTTCTCCTAGAAGGCTCCGGGCGCCTTCCGTAAATCGGTTCAGTAAAGATACACAGGGCAGTTCTGTAAACATTTTTACCACGCTCCCTCATCCGTTTATGATTCCGCCCAGTTTTCCAGCTCCAGTTCACTGACTCTGGATAACTCTCCGGTATTATTTGTGACAACCACCAGCCCGCGCGATCTGGCGTGCGCAGCGATCATCATATCCAGAACGCCTATGGGCCGGCCCTGCTTTTCCAATGCAGCGCGTATTTTCCCATAGTCCTCCGCGGCACGTGTGTCAAAATCCAGGATCTCTATATTGGACAGAAGCAAGGCCAGCGCCAGCCTGTTTTTTTCCACGGCAGCGCTTTTTTCCACTCCATGCATGAGCTCGGCATAGGTTACGGAAGAAATACAGACGTCCTTCGGGTCGATCGACTTGAGCTTTTGAAATACCTTTTCCGGTTTATGCTTGATCGCGTAAATACAGATATTCGTGTCCAGCATATACCTCATAATTCTTCGCGCTCCTGTATGTTCTGATCCGCTCTTCCGTTTTCCATAAAATCAGGAGAAAAAAGATCTACGGCTGCCATAAACGCATCCCATTTGCTCGTCATTGGCACAAGGAGGACGATATCTCCGATCCGGTTGATCATGACCTCATCTGAAGAAAACCGGTACTCCTTCGGCAGTCTTACCGCCTGGCTTCTGCCGTTTTCAAACACTTTTGCCGTCGTCATTGCAATCACCTGCCTTTCACATATAAGTATATATCACGGTATATATCATGTCAATATACGGATTCACTCTTCCGAAATGCGCGAAACCGTGGTAAACTGAACGCATATGAATCATAAAGGAGAGTTTCTCATGAAATTTGATCAGGATTACTGTCTCGATATGTTTATGAAGCTTGTCGGGATCGACAGCACCACCGGCCAGTACGAGGAGATCCAGAAGGCGCTCTCTAGGATCCTCGATGAACTCGGCTTCAGCTATACGCTCACTCATAAGGGCGGCGTGATCGCGGAGCTTGGCGGTGCGGGCGATCCAATCGTCGTGACGGCGCACCTCGATGACATCGGCCTCATGGTGCGGCACGTGAATGCGGACGGCACGCTGAACGTCTGCTCCGTGGGCGGCCTGCATCCCTTCTACTGCGTGACGGAGAACGTCCGGGTCTACAACCGGGACGGGAAGGTCTTCACGGGGTCCATCTGCCGCATCCCGAATTCGATCCACGTGTCCGAGGAGGAGCTCCGCGCGGCGCTTCCGGATTACCGGAAAAACGTCTGCGTGGTGCTGGATGAGGACGTGAAAAAAGCCGAGGACGTATATGCCCTCGGCATTGAGACCGGCGATATGATCGCTCTGGACCCGCGGCCTGTTGTCACAAACGGCTATCTCAAGTCCCGCTTTATTGACGATAAAGCCGCTGCCGCCATCCTCCTCACTTTCATGAAAGCGCTGAAGGACGAAGGCACCGTGCTGAACCGCAAGGTCTACGCGTACTTTGCGTTCTATGAGGAGATCGGCCACGGGACCGTGTTCCTTCCGGCGGACACGCGGGACATCCTGGCCATCGACATCGCGCCGACCGGCCCGGATCAGACGTCGGACGAGCGGAAGGTGTCCATCTTCGCAAAGGACTCCCGCTTCCCTTACCACTGGGGCATGACGAACGAGCTCAGGCAGAAAGCCATAGAGAACGGCATCGATTACGTCATGGACGTGTTCACGCCGCATTACGGGACGGACGGGGACGCCAGCGTGACCGCGGGATACGACATCCGCCACGCGGCCATCGGGTTCGGCACCGCGAACAGCCACGGGTACGAACGGACGCATGTGGACGGGCTTAAGAATACCTTCTGCCTTCTGGCGGCGTATCTCACGGAATGACCGTTCATATAAGCCGGCAGGGGGTCCGCCTCCTGCCGGCTTTTTGATCAGTATTTATTGTGGACCTTCTCTGCGAAGCACAGGACGTCATGGATCGTAAGCTCCGTGCCGTCATCAAGCACTGCTTTCCCGCTCATTTTTCCGAAGACCTGATGCTGGTCGGAGACGATCAGCTTGAAGTCGAGGCAGGCGGCGCGGTCCAGGACCGGTACGAAATCCATCTCGAAGCGGCCGTCCGAGGAAGTAAACGTCCACGGGGACATGTAGCTGTCCTCCGGAATGTTGAACGTGATATCATCAAGCTTGTGGGCCTTTCCATCGTAGAACAGGACGTTTTCCGATGCGGCGGACGTATTGCCGAAACCGTAGCCGATGTTGAAGCCGAAAGCCTTTCCATCGATGTCCGCATTCCCCGAGCCCCAGTACCATGTGTTGTCATAGGTCCAGACGCCGCGGCCCCAGTCCAGCGTGCCGAAGTCTTCTGCCGGGTCGAACTCGTACCGTTTTCCGTCGAATTCGATCCAGCCGGACGCGCGCATGCAGTTGATCTTCTGGTTGTAGTAGAAATGGCGGTCCTTGTCCCAGGGCGTCGCGATGACCATCGTGTCCATCTCCGGCTGTTCGAGCCCGATGTCGCAGCGGAGGGTCTTCCCGTCCTTGAAATTCTTAAACTGGCAGCGGATCCTGCGCCGGCCGTAGCTTACGTCAAACTGCATCTTAAGGCGCTTGTCTTCATAGAAGACCGGCCCTTCGGACGAGCTCCCGGGAAGTCCGAGCTTCCCCATCGGGAAAGGCTTCAGGACGGTCTCCGTATGCTCGTGAGGCGTTTCGCCGAATTCGAGCAATGAGACAGACTGGAGGCCGATGTAGCCATCGTCGGAAATCGTAAACGCGGCGCCGAACTCCTTCGAGAGCACCAGATAATAGTCCCACTCCTTGATGCGGAACGCCGGGGCCTTGATCATCCGGCGGTCGTACTGCTGGACCATGCGGCGGGACCAGCCGGGCTCCCTCAGGTTCCCCCGGTCGTCGAGGAGCATTTGTATGGACGTAACTTCGTGATTGCGTGACATGCGGACCTCCTTATTCACTCATGTGACGTACTTCTGTTTCTTATAATGTTCATAGCATCGGATGATTGACTTGTCAATGGTGATTCCTGAAGCCTTCTCCCAAAGGGAGAAGGCGCGACCTCATCAGTCAGTCCTTCGGACTGACAGCTTCCCCTGCCAGGGGAAGCCTTTAAGCCTTCCCCCACCGGGAGAAGGTGCCTGCGCAGCAGCCGGATGAGGGGCAAGATTCATCTTGACACTTCCCTGATTCTAATCTATCATAATACATGAAAGAGGTACTGCCGTCAGGCGGTCGGCTCAGCTAAGAGTTGGTTCTATACGAAACAAGTCGCAGAGACACCAAATCACTTGTCAGAGTGGCGGCTTCTGCGTTTCACGATGATTGTGACGGTAAAACGTCCTAAATGCAAAGTTATGCGCATGCTCATCACCTCCTTTCGGAGCGATCAGCCAACCGCCTGCCGTCTTATTGCAGTACCTCTGTCCTCTTTCGAGGGCATTCCGCATCATAACACAACTGCGGCATTCTGAGAAGAATCAGAATGCCGCAGTTCTTGTATCCAAAAATGTAGGTTTTTCTTATTATTCCAAGTGCTTTTCTGCATTCCCGCACTTCGGAGCTTTCTTAAAACTTTTTCTTTAAATCTTAAACTAAATTATTATATTATTTCATCAGCGCCAGCTTCGGCAGCAGGATCGTAAACAGCGCCCCGCCCTCCGGGTGGTTCTCCGCACGGACCGTCCCCTTGTGCCCTTCGATGATCAGCTTCACAAGGTTCAGCCCGAGCCCGACGTGACCCTTCTTCATCTCCTGCGTCCGGTAGAACCGGTCGAAGAGATACGGAAGGTCTTCTTCGGAAATGCCGGGTCCGTAATCCCGGAGCGTGATCCGGTACGCTTCCGGGAACTCTTCCAGCGTAAGCTCCGGCGGTTTCTCCGAAGAGCCGTACTTTTCCGCGTTGTCTAAAAGATTTACGAGCGCTTCCCGGAGCCATTCCGGGCTGCCGTATGAGATGAACTCCCCGTCCGGGGGCTCGGTCCGAAGCACCGCGCGCCGGTCCTCCGGGTACTCCTGAAGCACCTCCTCGAACAGGAGCCTGAGGCTCATGGGCTCCGAAGAAAAGACCACTTCTCCCGCTTCCAGCCTGCCGATCGCGAGGAGCCTGTCCACCAGCGTCCGCGTCGTCTCGATGTGGGTGATGCATTCCGCGGTGCGTTCCCCCGCATGCCCGTTCTCTTCCTCTAAAAGCTCCAGCGATGTCATCACCCGGGACAGCGGCGTCTTCAGCTGATGGGTGATGTTTTCGATAAACTCCCGGAGCCGCCGGTTGAGGTCGGAAAGTGCCGATAATTCGTCCAGTTTTTTCTGTCCCGCGGCGAGCTCCCTGTCCTTCTCCTGAAGGGCTGAAATCATGCTTTTTCGAAGTCTCAGGAGGAGAAAAACCAGCGCGGCACTGAAAACAAGTCCCGCGCAGACTGCCGCCGGGATCTCCCATGGGCGGCGCAGCCTTTTCTCAAGCTCCCTGCTCCCCTGCTCCGTATACGCCTGATCCTCCAGCACCTGCTCCCCGGCCTCCACTTTCTCGCCGGTGACCTCGGTCTTGTAAAGCGCCGCGAGGACCTCCGCTTCCCGGTCAGGCAGCTTTTCATGGATCTCTCCGATAAACGCTTTTTCATAGCGGAGCACCGCCCATTCCTTCACGGCAAGCGTAACAGCCGGCACAAGTGCAAAAAGCACAGCCGCGATGAAGAGGACTGTGCCGAGTGTATTGATCTTCCTGTCTTTCCGGGGATCCTTCTCTCTCATGTGCACCCCTTATCCTTTCCGGCTTCCGCGCTTCCGGACTTCTCCCTTGAAGCGGTACCCGAGGCCGCGCTCCGTCTCAACGAGCCCGGCAGGAAGCGCTTTCCGGAGGCGGCTGATCTGGACGTTCAATGTATTGTCGTCCGCGGCGTCATCGTCGTAAGCTTCTTCCAGCGCGGAAAGCAGCCGGTCCCGGGTAATGAGGCAGCCGGGGTTTTCCATAAAGAGGAGGAGCAGCCGGTATTCCGCGGGCCGGAGCGGGAGGAGCTCTCCGTCGAGCCTCACCTCATGCGCCGATATGTCCACGGTAAGCCCGCCGGATTCCAGCATGTATTCCTCCCGCTGAAGCGACTGCCTGCGGAGGTTCGCGCGGATCCGTGAAAGCAGCTCAGCTTTCCGGAAGGGCTTCGTAATGTAATCATCCGCACCTTCCTCGAGCGCGCGGATGACGGAGGCTTCATCGTCGCAGGCGGTCAGGAACAGGACCGGCGCGTCTGTCCTCCGGCGGATCTCGGAGAGGAAGGCGTATCCGTCTCCGTCCGGGAGCCACAGGTCCAGGAGAAAAAGGTCGATCTCCTGCCCGGAAAGAAGCTTCTGCATGCTTTCGGAAAGACTCCGCGCCGCGACTACAGAGAACCCCTCTTTTGTGAGGAGCTCCTTGAGGTCGCGGCGCAGATAGTAATCGTCTTCTGTCAGGAGAATCGTGTTCATGGTTTCAGTATAAGGAAACTTGTCATAAATTGCAAGTATCTTCCCTCATCCGGCTTTTCGGTCACTCCTTCACATACCCGTCCGCGATGGTCAGGATCCGGTCCGCGTAGTCCGCGGCCTGCCGGTCGTGGGTGACCATGATGATGGTCTGGCTATAGACCTTGGACGCCTGTGCGAGGAGCCGGACCACGTCGCGGCTGTTGGCCGCATCCAGGTTGCCGGTAGGCTCGTCCGCGAGAATCACGTCCGGCTTGATGGCGAGAGCCCTTGCCAGGGCCGTCCGCTGCTGTTCGCCGCCGGACATTTCGTCCGGGAATTTGTCCCGGCAGTGGCTGATCCCGAGCGTCTCCATAAGCGCCTCGATCTCCGCCTGGTCCTCCTGCCGCTCATCCAGCCGGATGGGCATGATGATGTTTTCATAGGCGGTGTATTCCGGGAAGAGGCTGTAGTCCTGATAGACGAAGCCGATCTTCCTGCGGCGCACCCGGGACAGCGCGTTGTCGTTCAGGTTCAGGATGCTCTTGCCCTTCAGGTAGATCTCTCCCTGATCCGGCGTATCCTGCGCGCCCAGCACATGGAGGAGCGTGGTCTTGCCGGAACCGGACCGCCCGACAATCGCCGTGAACTCGCCTTCCGTAAACTGCAGGCTGCAGGGCTTCAGCGCTTCCACCGCCACCTCCGACGTATGGTAGGTTTTCGATATATCAACAGCTTCCAGGATCGCTTTCGTACTCATATCCGTTCCTCCCTTTCCAGAATGTTAAGACTTGTCCGGTACCCGAAGAATACCATCAGCGCGTACAGCAGAAGGATCATCAGCGCCATGTACAGGATCCCCGACCGGAATACCACCTGTTCAAAGGAGATCAGCAGCGGATCGCTGGTCATCTCCTTCAGGATGATCGAATTTGTCTTGGCATTTGTTTCCTTCATCCAGTGTATGTATGTCGAAAAGAACGGATACAGGAGGCCTGTGAAGAAGCCGGCCAGTACCGGCAGGTTTTCGACGAGCTCCGATTTGAGAAGCAGCAGCCGCCAGTTCCGCTTCGTCATGCCGATCCGCCGGATCCGCTCATAGCTCTCCGCGCTCCGTAACGCCCTTGCTTCGATCAGGTTCCGGGAAATGATCAGGTACACGAAGAACGTCATGAGGAACAGAGATCCGTAGACGATCAGCGGCCGGACGGTATAGGACTGGATGTAGATCCTTTTGTTTTCCGCGTAATTGTAATAATCTCCCCTCTGAACATTTGACATATAAGACGCCAGGATCTTGTCTGTCGCTTCGAATGAGGAAAAGCCGTTGAACCAGAGATTGAAATGGTTCTCCCGGAATTCCGGGACCGGCTCCTCCAGCTGCCGGAGCTGTTCCGCAACGCCTTCCGAAACAAACAGTGTGATATCAAGCCCCATAGTGACCGTGTAATAATACTTGAACAAAAACAGGTCTTTTTTGGGTACAGGAATCACAGGGATCGCGAGTTCATTCCCGCTCGTTGCACTCATGACATGAATGAGATCTCCCTCCTTGAGCGTCATTGTATCGGTATCATCCACGGGTTCTTCCTCCGGTATCATATCCGAGGGGCCCTGATAACCGAAGTCACTCGTGTTTTCCGCGTTGTACATCATAAATACAGCTTCCCCGTTCATGACCGTCCGAAGCTGCTCCTTCGTAAGAGGTACCCCATAATCCTCTGCCAGTTCACGGAGGAACGCTTCATCCGGGACGATGACGATGAACGCCTGGATTTTGGTGACTCTGTTGCGGTACAGCGTTCCGTCTTCTGTAGCGTAATAATCCCTTGCGATACCTTTCCAGTCGTCGATCCCGTCCCAGGTCACAAGGTGCCATTCATCGCGGATCCTTCCGCGGAATTCCCGGATCCCGGTAATCGACCGGAGGTATTCGAGATCTTCGTCGCTCGGTCCGTAATACGGATTGTGTCCGGAACGCTGTTTATTTGTCACAAGCGGCTCTCCGTTTGCCTGAGTCAGGAGCGTCCCGTCATCCGAGTAAAAAGAATAACTGAACTGCAGCATTCCGGGATCTTCAAATGAAAGTACGTAATCCGGCTCCTCCTGCGTTTCCCGGTAATTCCGGATCGCATGATAAATGGATACGCCGCACATCACGAGGAACGACGCCACGATCAGCGTAAATGCGGCGGTCAGGAGGAGGGATCTCCTTGTCAGGATCCGCCGGCGTTTGAAGAACTCCTGCTCCGGCGTATCAAGCTTCGGCAGGGCTTTCCGGAGCTTTTTGAGATCCCGCGGGGAAAGCGCACGGGTCTCCGCGGAGAGCCGTTTATCGCGCATCCGGAGGATGGTCAGGAGAATCGCAAGGAGGATCGACCCGAAGACCGCGGCCAGCTGCAGGAGGAAAACAGTGAGATCAAACGCGAAGAAGCCGTGCAGGCTGACCGATTTTGCGATCACGAGGCACCCGAGCCACCCGAAGAGGTATGCAAGCACAAGCCCGAGGGCGGCTGCCGGGAAGGCGGCCAGTCCGCATTCCCGGAAGATGATGCCGTTGAGCTTCATGCGGGAGCAGCCAAGGGTTCGGAGCCTGTAGTACGCCGCGCGGCGGCCGTCCGCATAGGAAGACAGCACAAAGCTTACCGCAAATACGGAAAGGCAGATCATCATCACTGTGACCAGCCCGACACCGCTGTTTCCCCACAGCGTATAATTGTAGACGTAGCCGTTGTAATTCAGTTTGGGCTGATTTTTGGGATCCGTTTTTTTGGCTTTCTGTATTGCTTCATAAAATTCTTTATAAAACAGATCCGTATCGACCTTCGTGAGCGTCGGATCCATCCGGTAGAACCAGGACGTCCGGAGTTCTTTTCCGAAGGACTCCAGTTCTTCCTGTGTGACCACCAGGTCCGGGTACTTGACGTACTGCCCCTGGTACCACTGCTGGTTAAAGGGCTTCATCGTGCCGGTCAGCGTATACGTCTTTGACCGGATATCCTTGTCCTCTCCCTCTCCCGAAGCTTCCCAGTAGATCGTGATCTCCTGTCCGATCTCATAGCTTAAGCCCATCTTCTGAAGCGTCCGAAGGTCCGTCACGATCTCGTTTCCGTTCTCAGGAAAACGTCCCTCATAGAGGCCGATCCGGCTGAAGGACAGGAGCTCGTCCGAGATGCAGCCAACCTGGAACAAAACCCCCTTTCCGTCTTCTTTGCAGGTCATGATGGACGTGGACAGGCTGCCCTTTTCAATTAAGTATCCGTGAGCGAGGTCGCCTTTGTCGGACGAAAAAATCCAGTCGCCGTAGCTGTCCCGGTTCTTTTCGAGGATGTACGCGTTCAGGATGTTCTGGAACATCAGGATACCTGACATGAAAAAGGTCGTGATGAGCGTCACAAGGACCACATAGCGGATCTCCTTTTTGCGGCGCTTCATGCCCGTATAGATCAGTTCATTCACAGGATCTCCCCCTTTCTATCCCTTTTGCGCTCAGTATAAACGTCTAACCTTACAGGAAACTTACAGAAAACAGAAAAGTCAGGGGACGGTTCATTTATGCCGCGTCAAAAACGCGGAGAACCGTCCCCTTTTTTTCCGGCCGTCTACCGGTTATATCGTCTTCGGAAACACCGCTCGCACAGCGCGTACGGATAGTTCCACGGGAGCTTTTTCCCGCAGATCCTGCACCGGCGCGGGCGAAGCTTTTCCCGAGCCAAAACTTTCAGGATCCGCTCCGAGATCTGGTTTTTCCTCTCCATGAGCTCCTGCTGGAACTCCGGGTGCTTAAATCTGTAGCTGTAATTGTACAGCATATCGCACAGCCGGAACTGTTCCTCGAGCTCATCGAGGTTGCTGCCGATGTCCTCGAGCTTCTTTTCAGAAGGTATATACTTCCGCACCGGATAGACCCGACCCCGCGCCTCCGTGGCGCAGATCGCCTTCCAGTGGGAAAGCAGGTACCGGTCCTCTTCGTCAAACGTCAGCATGATGCACCGGTACAGGAACTGTTTATCGTTCGACAGGTCGCTGATCATTTTGCAGAGCGAGATCAGCCGCTTCGTGTCCGCGCGCACATAGCCCGGGTTGATGCGGATCTGGTCCCACTTTTCCAGGATGGACGGCAGGTCCGCCTGGATCGCCAGGAGCGACTCCGGGAAGTCGATCACAGCCTCGGTCACGGGCTCATATTCGCTCTGAAGGCCTGCGCTGATGTGCTTCCGGTACCCCTCGGACGTGACAAAGCCCTCGTCGTAAATACCGAACCGGCCGGCCCTGCCCGCGATCTGCTTGATCTCCTCCGGGAGGAGCGGCCGCCGGACGATCCCGTCAAACTTCTCCGTTTCCAGGAACACGATCCGCCGGATGGGCAGGTTCATCCCCATCCCGATCGCGTCGGTCGCCACCACCACGTCCGTCTCCCCTTCCGAAAACATCCTGGCCTGCTCGTGCCGGACGTCGTACGGAAGCGCGCCGTAGATGATGCTGGTCTTAAAGCCGCGCTCGTGGAGCTCGGCGGCTACCGCGTGCACGCTGCTGCGCGAGAAAACGATCAGCGCGTCGCCCTTTTTCGTGTCCTGCTCCATATGGAAGCGCGTGGTCTCGCAGGTGAGCGGCGTCATGCGTTCGTGGCGCACGATCTCGTACGTATCCCCGCACTCTTCGATCATCCGGATCAGAATCTCCTCCGCCGATGGCGCCGCGCACACGTGCACTTCCGGCGCGCACACGCCAAGGATCGCTGCGGTCCACGAACCGCCGCGGTCCGGATCCGCAAGCATCTGCGCTTCATCGATGACCGCAAGAGCATACGTCTTCTGCATGTCCAGCATCTCGATGGTGGAAGCCGTAAAGAGCGACCCCGGGACGTCATAGCGCTCCTCGCCGGTCAGGAGCGAGCACGGGTACCCGTCCCGGTTCATCTCCTCGTACTTTTCATACGCAAGCAGGCGAAGCGGGCCCAGGTAACAGCCTGAGCCCGCCTCTTTGAGTGCGTTCATCGCGTCATAGGTTTTTCCGGAATTCGTAGGTCCTAAGTGCAGAACAAAATGCCTCTCGAGTGCGCGCGCCTCCGGGTACAGGTCAATGTAGTCTGCCGGGATGTTTCTCAGTACTTCCCGCCGGAGCCCCGCGTCTCTGCCTCTGTGTTTTCCGTCTCTTCTGTTCAAGCTGTCCGGACCTTTCTTCTTTTTGTTATTGTTCTCCGGCTGATCCTGTTCTCCGGCTTACCGGACTGAAACGTTCCTCTTACCGGATCGTGATCCTGAAGACCACCGGGCTGTCGCTCGAAACATTCTCCGTCCGGATCTTTAAGCCGTCCGGAGTCTGCTCCCAGGAAGGCTTCTCCGGGAAGCCCAGGACGTCCACGTCATCGATGATCCCGAAGAACTTCGACTCCGCCGTGGTCGCCTTCCTCCCGAGCGTCTTCACCAGGATCTCTCCGTTTTCGGGATACCGCATGCAGGCCGCGTACAGCTTCCCGTGATTCGTCATGAAGCGGAAATCTTCCGCCGTATACACCTTGTCCTTCGCGTCCGTAAACTGGCCCTGCTCCTGCTTTGTCGGGCCCTCCTGGGCGTAGCGCCAGGGGCGGCTGCCGTAGATCGCTTCTCCGTTCTTTTCGAGCCACCCGCCAAGTGCGAGCAGCACCTTCGTATCCTCTTCCGAGATCGTGCCGTCCGCCTTCGGCCCGACGTTCAGTAACATCGTACCGTTCTTGCTCACCACGTCCACAAGGTCGCACAGGATGCTCCACGGCTTCTTGAAATCGTTCCCTTCCGTGTAGCACCACGAGTTCTTCGCGATGGCTGTATCCGTCTGCCACGGGAAGGACTGGACGTCAGAGAACTGGCCTCTTTCGATGTCCACGAGCGCGGTCCCGAACATGTAGGAATCGTGCTTGTAGGCGATCAGGACGTCCTCTCCCCACTCCTCCGCGCGGTTATAGTAGTACGCGGCGATCTTCTTAAGATACGGACGCGCCTTCGCGTGGTGGATCCACCAGTCGAAATAGAGCTCCCGGATCCTGTAGTTGTCGATCAGCTCGCAGGTACGGATCATCCAGTCGTTCAGGAATTCCTCGGAAGGCGCGGGCTCAAACAGGGAATCGTCCATGTTTTCGGGCTGTTCCGGGATGGCCGGCCAGTAGAAATCGCCGGGCCCCTCCGCGTCCGTAATGTCGCTCTCAAAGTGCCGGCCGCCGCCCATGAACCACCAGTGCTCGATCCTGTGGGTGGACGCGCCGTTGATCAAACCCTCTTCCCGGAACGCTTCCGTGAGCTCTCCGAGCGTGTCGCGCTTCGGCCCTTTCTCCGCTGCGTTCCAGTGGGACAGCTCCGACTTATACATCTGGAAGCCGTCGTGGTGCTCCGCGACCGGGACTACGTACCGCGCGCCGGCCTTCTTAAAAAGCTCCGCCCAGGCCTTCGGGTCGAACTTCTCCGCCTTAAACATCGGCAGGAAGTCTTTATAGCCGAACTCCTTCTGCGGGCCGTAGGTCTTTACGTGGTGCTCAAATTCCCGCGAGCCTTCAAGATACATATTGCGGGAGTACCATTCGTTTGCGAATGCGGGTACGCTGTAGATGCCCCAGTGGATGAAGATGCCGAGCTTCGCGTCCCGGAACCAGCCGGGCACTTCGTGCCGGCTCAGGCTCTCCCAGGTGTCCTCATACGGACCCTGCCTGATCACCCTGTCGATCTTTTCAAGCCACGCCTTCTGGTCGTAAATGAACATTCAGTCCTCCTTCTTCTGGTTCAGCAGCCAGGACATGATGCCGTATTCGTCATGATATGTCAGTACCCAGCTCATGTGGTTTTCACCGAAAAGCTCGTCGTACGGAGTCTCCGGATCCAGGCTGATATCGTAGGCCTGAAGCTCTTCAGGCGCGTATAATGTGAGATGTGCGTTCTTATGGCCGTTGTCCTTCAGCTGGATGACCGCGTCCGCCAGGTATTTGTGGCGATAGACCGTATGGTCTACGTAGGCGCTGGAGACCCAGACCGGGATCTTTGTCGTGCGGAGATAGTTGAACGTCTCCTGCGTCATGGTCGGGCACACGGGCGCCGCTGCCGCGAACAGGTCAGAACCGACGGACATCGCACGGCAGGTGCCGGCGCCGCCCATCGAAAGGCCGGTGACGTAGACCCGTTTCCCGTCGACCCTGCCTTCACCGATCATCCTGCGGATGATGTCGCAGACCTTGGAAAGGTAGTCGCGGCTCCAGCCGTAGCGCGGGTCCATATCCTTAACGAAGGACTGCTTCCGCACGCCGCCCTGCACCATCGGGTTCAGGTGGAAGGGCATTTCGATGGCCTGCGGCGCCAGTACGAACACGTCGGGATAGTTCAGCGAGAAATTCACCGGGCCGTAGTCCGCAATGAGCTGACGTTCATTGTCCCTGCCCTCTTCCGTGCCGCCGTTCCCGCCGCCGTGCAGGAACAGGATGAGCGGGCGCGGGCCTTCCGCCTTCGGACTGTACAGGCGGTACCGGACGATCCCTTCCTCGATCTTCTCACACCGGTCCAGGCCCTGCGTCACGGTCTCGTCAAATTCTTCTTTTTGAAAGACCCTGTCGCGGATCTTTACGGTAAAATCGCTGCGGTTCGAGAAGGACACGACGTCGATGGAAAGCATGCCGTCCTCCAGCGTGACCGAGGTGACGTCGCCGCCGGAAATGCCGCGCGTCTTCGCAATATAGCGGTTGCGGCGGCTTTCGCGGAAGGGTCCGTCGATATGGATGTCTTCCTTTGCCGGGCAGTCCAGGTCCCAGGGGAGCGTGAGCTCCACCACTTCCTGCCCGAGGGTCCTCATTTCACAGAAAATCGTCTTTTTCATATCTTCCTCATCCTTTCTGAAAGCCGCCGGCAGCCCGATTATTTCTGCTGGTCGGAGAGCTTCTTCCTGTGGAAGAACGGTGTGGAATACTTGCTGTACTTTGCAAGGAGGTCCATCAGTTCATCGTCGTGGCTCACGCGGTTGCCCGGCGCCTTGCTGAAGACGAAGCAGTTGTTTTCACCGGGCAAAAGCGGCTTCCACTCCGGAATGCCGGGGTGATTCGGGTTGCCGGTCCGTGCGAAGCTCATCCAGGCGTTGAAGATCTGTTCCTGGAGCAAGAGCTCGCGGCCCTCCGCAAACTGCGAGGGATTGAACTCCACGTTGTGGAAAACGAAGGACAGCTCGTCCGCATGCGTGGACAGAAGGCCGCCTTTGTACATGGTCTCGTGCGCGAACATGAAGTTGTAGGTCGCCTTCGCTCCGGAATCTCTCCGAAGCTCGCAGAACTTCCGGGTCGGGCGCCTGACCATGCAGTCCGCCATGGACGCGTAGTAGATGTTGAATTCGGGATAGGCTTTCTCGAAGGCTGCCCGGATAGCGGGTGCGGCCTCTTCGCCGTACGCGTCTACGATCGCCTGGTAGCGCTGCTCTTCCGTAAAGAGCTCCTTCTCGCGGAAATCCTCGTTTCTGGGCACCAGCTCCATGAACACGCTGCCGCAGATGACCGGGATGTCCTTCACTTCCTCGCGGAAGCCGACGCTCCACGCGTCGCCCTTGAATGTGCCGGTAAGCGGCACCGGGCCCCAGTTGACGAACGGGCTGTCGTCCGTGACCTTGCGGACCGCCTTCATGAGCTCGTCGTACGGCGCAGTCAGAATGTTCTCAAAGCCGCCGATCGCCTCTACCACGTTCTTCGCGAATTCCTTCTTCTCGGCCTTCGCCTCTTCCACGGTCTGCCCCTCAGATGCGAGCACGCCGCTTTCGATGATGGCCCTGTGGTAAAGCCCGTCCGCATCGCCCATCTGAAGGAGCGTGCTGACCTTTCCGCCGCCGCCGGATTCGCCGAAGATCGTTACGTTGTCCGGGTCGCCGCCGAACTGCGCGATGTTGTCACGGATCCAGCGGAGCGCCGCCACGATATCCTCCATACCGACGTTTCCGGACAGCTCATACTCCGGACCGTAGTCGGAAAGATCGAGGAACCCGAGGATGTTTAAGCGGTGGTTCACGGAAACCGAAACGACGTGGCCGTAACGGCCCATGTTCTCTCCGTCATAGGCCTCAAGCTCCAGGCAGGAACCCTTGGAGAAGCCGCCGCCGTGCAGCCAGATGACTACCGGCATCTTCTTTTCAGGATCCAGGCTCTCGGTCCAGATGTTCAGGGTCTGGCAGTCCTCGCGCTCCAGCCAGTAGCGCTTCGGGAACGCCAGGTTGCCTTTGACTTCCTTGTCGGGCAGCTGCGGACACAGGAACCCGTAATCCTGCGTGTCCATCACGCCGTCCCATGCGTCGATGGGCTGCGGCTCCTTGAAGCGGTCCGCCTTTGCGTACGGAATGCCGAGGAAATGGAACATTTCATTCAGCATATAGCCGCGGATGGTGCCTTTGTCAGTCTTTACGAGCGGGTAATCCTCCCGGCAGATAAAGCTGTGTACTTGTCGTTTGTTATACATGGATAACGACCCCCTTTTATCTTTTTTCCCTCAGGATCATCAGACGAGGGATATGGTTCACGAGCGGAACAGGCCGGATCGTGAGGACCCGGCCCGAAAATCAGTATCTGAACTTGATCTCTTCAAATTCGTACTCTCTCCTGTACGCGGCGTGCTCACCCGGAGAAAGCTGCCGTACAAAATAGACTTCCGGCGAAATGACAAAGCCCGGGGACCAGATGTTGTGGTGATGGGGCTTGAAGTAGTCGCGCGCCTTGATGAGGAGTCCTGACGGGGAGAAGGAGATCTGCCACTCGTAGGGGAAGCCCGCGTTCCCCATCTGCATGTTCAGGTTGAAGCTGTTCCTCTTCCCGTCAAAGTCCAGCGTGAGGAAGTTGTGGCAGTACTCGGAATACAGGAAGTCGCGGCAGCCGGCGTTTTCCACATCGTAATCCACACTGAGGATATTGCCGCGGACGGACACCGTCTTCTTTTCGCGAAGGGCGTAGCCGCCGAGCTCCCGGGGTTCCGTATAAAAGACTGCCTTGTCTTCGGAGATCTCGGTCCGGATCTCGAACGGAGACACCTCATAGGTCTTGAAGAAGTTGTACGGACGCGGCTCATATTTATCTAATAATCCGACACCGAACTTCGGAAACTTGTCGCCAATGGCGACCTCATTGGACATTACGTCCGTTGTGATCTCCGAGCAGAGGCCGGCGCCGTTCGTGCCGCCGTGTTCATCGCCGCAGAATTCGTGTTTTCCGTCCAGAAGAACGGAGGTGATAAAGCCCGCGCGGTTGAACCGGCAGGTATTGTTTTCCACATTCGGCTCCGCCATGGAAACGCTGAGTCTGTCCTTTTGAATCGTGATCATTGTGTTCCTCCTTTGCCGGGAAAATACGTATCTGTTTGTAAAAAGTATAGTACATCGCCCCTTTAACTGCAATCATTTTGTCCGATTGATTTTACGGACGGGGGAATCTATACTGAAGGAAAGAAGGCCGCGCCTTTTAAAGGGCGGCAAGGTTGGAAAAAGAACATTACGAGGACTCCATCACGAGCGTCAAGGTGAGCCTCGATAACATCCGTAAATACCTGTAACGGGAGGTGCGTATGAAAACATATAAGGCATCCGTTGTGGGCTGTGGGATGATCTTCAACAGCGCGCATCTCCCGGACATCCGGGACCTTCAGGGACGGATCGGGATCGCGGCGGTCTGCGATGAGCGTGCGGACGCCGCGGAATTCACCGCGAAGAAGCTCGGAGTGCCGTGGTTCACGGACCCCGAAGAGATGCTGGAAGCGGTAGATTCTGACATTCTGATCAACTGCACGCCCAACGCATATCATAAGCCGCTTACGGTCCTCGGGCTTCAGTCAGGGAGGCATGTGATCTGCGAAAAGCCTGTGGCGCTTTCTGCCGCGGATCTTCGCGGGATCCTCGATGCCGCAGACAAGGCGGGGAAGAAGTTTTTCCCGGCGCAGACCGGGCGGTTTACCAACGCCAGTATGACGCTGAAGAAGTGGATCGAAGACGGGCTTCTCGGGAAAGTCTACCTTGTGGACCTCGACGTGATCCGGCGCCGCGGCGTCCCGACCTGGGGCCAGTTCCACATAAAAGACAAGAATCTCGCCGGCGCGTTCGCCGATATGTGCGTGCATAACATCGACGCGCTTACGGAATACCTCGGGAATCCGAAGCTGCTGTCCGTACGCGCGCGGACGTACTCTCCCATCTCGAAGCTCAATGAAGACGTGCAGGTGTCCACTAAGGAAAGCGGCGCGTTCGGCGACGGCGTCTTCCTGCCGCGGACGGATTTCGATCTCCGCGACATGAGCGTGGAAGAATACGCGGCGGGCATGATCTTTTTCGAAAACGACCTGACAGTGAGCTTCCGGTGCGCCTGGGCGCTGAACCTCCCCGAAAAGAGCGAGACCCGTGTGGCCGGGACGCTGGGCGGAGCGGTGCTGCCGCAGACGGAGCTTTACCGCACATTCGGCGGATACCAGAGTGTGATCACTCCGAAGGTCTTTGACAACACGTCGAACCGGGTGAGCGACTGGGGCCACTGGGTCATGTACGAAAAAATCATGGATAATCTGGACGGCCGTGCGCCGTATCCCGTGACCCGGGAGCAGATGCTCACCACCGCAAAAGTGCTTGCGGGCGTGTATCTCTCCGCGGAGCTGGACCAGGAGATCCGTGCAGAAGAACTGTAAACGCAAAAACATGGAAACACCGCCTCGCGAGAGGCGGTGTTTCCATGTTTTTCTCAAATAAAGCCGTCAGTCTTCCCTGTCCACGTAGTTCACCGCGCGGTCAAAGAGCTCTTCCACTTCACGGCTGGGAGCCGGAGTCGCACAGGAAACAAGTACCGCGGCAAGGAAGCCGCAGATAAATCCGGGTACGATCTCGTAGATGCCGAGGTCTCCGAGGAACGCGAGCCAGAGGATATCGACGGCGGCACCTACGATGATGCCGGCTAAAGCACCCGCAAAGTTGAACCGCTTCCAGAAGAGCGACAGCAGGATGACCGGGCCGAACGCCGCGCCGAAGACGCCCCACGCGTTTTCGACAAGGCCCATGATGGTGCCGGAGTTCGGGTTCGCGGCTACAATGAGCGCGACCACGGTGATGGCCAGCACAACTATACGGCCGACCCAGAGCATTTCGTTATTGGAAGCCTTGCCCTTCCGGAAGACCGGCTGGTAGACGTCGCTCGCAAAGGCGGAGGACGCCGCAAGGAGCTGCGAGTCCGCGGTGGACATGGAAGCCGCAAGGATGGCGGACAGTAAGAGGCCGGAGATCACGCCCGGGAAGATGTAGCGGACCATCTGAATAAAGACGGTCGAGCTGTCTTCAAGCTCACCCAGGAGCATGTGCCCGAGGACTGCGGACAGGACGGAGAACGCCAGGATGAGCGTAGTCCACAGGATGCCGATCTTTGCGCCTTTTTTGAGCGCCTTGTCGGAACGCACGGACATGAACCGGACGATGATATGCGGCATGCCGAAGTAGCCTAGGCCCCAGCCGAGCCCGGAGATCACGTCCTTCCAGTTCGTAAACAGCTTGAAGTAGCCTTCCTGGATGGCGGTGTTTTCCGCGCCTTTGCCGGACTCCACCATGAAGAGCGCGAATATCGGCGCAATGAGGAGGGCGCCCAGCATTAAGAGGCCCTGGAAAAAGTCGGTCCAGCAGACCGCGGAGAAGCCGCCCATGAACGTGTAGCTCACGATGATGAGTGCGGCGATGTACATCGCGACCTTCGCGTCGATGCCGATGACCGTATTGAACAGCGTGCCGCAGGCCTTGATGCTGGAAGCCGCGTACACGGTATATGCAAACAGGAAGATCACGGCGCAGGTGATCTGGACGGCCTTGTTCGTGCTTAAGAACCGGTTCGTGAGATACTGCGGGATCGTGATGGAGTCGTTCGAGACGATGGTGAACCGCCGGAGACGGGGCGCTTCAATGATCCAGCTCAGGATGTAGCCGATGAGGAGGCCGATGGCGATCCAGGTCTTGCCGAGGCCGAATGCATAGACGGAGGCCGGGAGGCCCATCAGCACCCAGGCGCTCATATCAGAGGCGCCGGCGGACAGCGCGGTCACCCACGGGCCCATTTTGCGGTCGCCCAGGAAATAGCCCTTTTCGCCCATGCCCTTGCTTCTCACGAAGAACACCACGCCGATGCCCAGCATGAAGACCAGATAAACGATAAATACGATGAGCTCTGAATATCTCATAACGATTCCACCCTTCTCTTTCATTGTCCCTCTCATTCGGGTGCCGCGGTAATTGGCCGCGGCACGTGAAAAGAGGAACGATTTCTGCCCGGGAATGCTGTCTTTCTCTGCTGCTTTATCCCTGCTGTCCTTCTTCCCGGGCAGAAACTATAGTGGACTATAACATATACAAAAACAGACCGCAATACAGAATGAAGTTCATACTGTAATGCGGTCATTTATTGTTTTTTATGTTTATATTTGGCTTTATTTGTTGGATTATGAATATAGACTGAAGTCTGTACCAAAAATCCGACCAAAAATAAACCGATAAAATATTCAAAGTTTTGATATAAAATTCATAAAATGCGGGCCGTGACGGGATCCTTAAAAGAATCCGGTCACTGACCGGATCCGATAGAGATCCGGCCGGGAACCAGGGTCTCTTCCAACGGTCACTTCTGCTCCGTCCGGAATCCGTTCAGGAACAGGGGCATGATCTCGCCGGCGTTCCGCGAAAGAGAGTAGTCCCCGCCGGTCAGGCACCAGTCGTACATGAGGCCGCGCTCCATCATCGCGTAGGCGCGGACAAGCTCATTCACTGTGAGGTCTGTCCGGATCTCGCCGGACTCCTGGCCCTCGGAAAAGATCCCCGAAATGATCCTGAAATAGGTCCGGTTCCTGTCGAGGAGGTGCTTCTCGCTTCTTGTGATGAGCTGCGAAGACAGGAGGCGTGTCAGAAGCTCGAGCGGCACGCTGTTGTCGATCATCCGGAAGAGCTCCCGGTTTAAAAAGGTGAGCTTGTCAACGGCACTCATTTCCGGTGTGAGCTGTTCCTTAAGCTCCTCGTACTTTTCGTCGAAGACGATCGAAAGCGAGCCCAAGAGCGCGTCTTTTCCCTCAAAATAGTGGTAAAACGACCCCTTCGAGGTACCGGACTCCTCCACGATCTCATCGATGGTGGTGTCCTCGTAGCCGCGCTCATTGAACAGCCGCCACGCCGCCGCCACGATCTTGTTTCTGGTGAGATTCTTCGTTTTCTTCATTGAACAGGCACCTTGAATACGATCTTCTTCACTGTTCCCTTAACGCCTTCCGAAGGATCCGCCTGAGGAAAATGCGCGTCTTCAGGCAGGAGCACGAACGCGCTTCCCGCCGTCATGGGCATGAGCTTACCCTCCGGCGCGGTGCCGAAGAGGACGTCCTTTGCGGCGTCATATTCCTCCGTAATCTCTGTGAGAGATGAGAGAGGCGCCACGCCGATCCGCTCTTCTCCGGAGACGATAAACTGGATATCGACGTAGGCCCGGTGCGCCTCGTACGGGCGGCCCGCGGGATCCTTCGTCTCGTATTCCTGGACCATATAGTACATTCCATCCTCAAACTCATAGCGGCCGACAGGCTTCTTTCCGGGTTCGCCGGTATAAAGATAGGATAACGCTTTCGTGATGCGCATAAAAAGCGCGGGATCCACGGTAAAATCAGTGTCGATGTATAACATAAGCCCTCCCTGTTCCGGAAACGTCTTCGGTTTCCTGACGTCATCTTTATGTTCACTGTATCATAATCACCTGTTTTTTCAAGAGGTTTCTTTTCCCGGGGACGATACTTTAGGCCGACGTCATGGCCCGCATGCAGCCCGGGACAAAAAGGAGCTTCAGTACGAATTCCCACTTGATAACACGTGTTTTTCATGTGTATAATGGCATTAGCATATACGGACACGCGCCGCCCCGGCGGCTTTTTGACAACACAGACTGAATCAGAAAACAACAGGAGGTATTACTAATGGGTGATTATTTCGGTAAGGAAATTTTCAAGCTGGGCTTCGGGCTCATGCGGCTTCCGCGGCTCGAGGACGGCAGCATCGATGTCCCGCAGACCGCGAAGATGGCTGACCTGTTCCTGGAGGCCGGCGGCACGTATTTCGACACCGCCTTTGCATACGGCGGCTCCGAGGAAGCCATCCGGAAGGCGCTGGTCGACCGGTATCCGCGGGATAAGTATACGCTTGCGACCAAGCTCATCGTAAACAATGACAGCTACACGGAGGAGACCGCAAAGCAGGAGTTCTACACCTCTCTCGAGCGGACGAACGCCGGCTATTTCGACTTCTACCTGCTGCACGCGCTGCAGCGCACGAACTACAAAAAGTACGACGATTTCCACCTCTGGGATTTCGTCCGCGAACAGAAGGAAAAGGGCCTGATCAGGCATTACGGCTTCTCATTCCACGGGGATCCGGAGCTTCTTGAAGAGCTTCTCAATGCGCATCCGGACGCGGAATTCGTCCAACTTCAGCTGAACTACGCGGACTGGGAAAACCCTGGCGTCGCGTCAAAGAGGAACCTCGAGATCTGCAAAGCGCACGGCAAGTCCGTGGTGGTCATGGAGCCCGTGAAGGGTGGACTCTTGGCCGATCCTATCGACGAAGTCAAGGCTATCTTCGACAAAGAAGCAAACGGCATGTCTTACCCGAGCTGGGCGATCCGCTTCTGCGCAGGGCTTGACAACATCCTCACCGTCCTCTCCGGCATGAGCTCTCTTGAGCAGATGGAGGATAATCTCTCCTACATGAGGGATTTCAAGCCGTTCAATGAACACGAGCAGGAAGTGATCCGCGCCGCGCAGGCCGCACTGGACGGCGACCAGTCCATCAAGTGCACCGGCTGCCGCTACTGCACGAAGGGCTGCCCGATGAACATTCCGATTCCGGACATCTTCACCGTGGAGAACCGGAAGAAAGGAAGCCCCGAGTTCCGGACGAAACGCGAGTACACCATCGTCACCCAGAATAAGGGCAAGGCCAGTGACTGCATCCAGTGCGGCCAGTGCGAGATGGCGTGTCCGCAGCACCTGCCGATCATTGAGCTTCTCGAACAGTGCAGGGCGATGGAGGCGTAATAATTTCACAGTAACGAATTTCTATAGCAAAAAACGGCCCCCTCAAGGGGCCGTTTTTCATGCTTCCGGGCGTCAGATCGTCACCTCTCCCGCCAGGATCTTCTTATAATCGATCAGGTTCTCGATGAGAAGCTGCGGCGTGTCCAGCCCGTACGGGCAGCGCGACTTGCAGACGTCGCAGTGGACGCACTCCTCGATTTTCATCATCATCGCCTGGGACTCCGGAGACAGGTGCCTGGCTGAAGGGCTCCGGCGGATCAGCTGCGACATCCGGGCGCAGGAGTTGATTTCGATGCCCACCGTGCAGGGCATGCAGTAGCCGCAGGCGCGGCAGAAGTTGCCGGAGAGCTCTTTTCTGTCCTCTTCAATACGCGCGCGCATTTCGTCCGTCATGGAGGGCGGGTTTTCGTTGAAAGCAAGGAACTCGTCCAGCTCCGACTCCCGCTGCACGCCCCAGATGGGGAGCACATTGTCGAACTGCGCCATCCAGGCGTAGCACATGTCCGCGTGGGTGAGCAGGCCGCCGGACAGGCCCTTCATTGCAATAAAGCCCATGTTGTGCGCCTTGCAGGCATTAACGAGCGCGATGTCCTTCTCCGTCGCGAGGTAGCTGAACGGGAACTGCAGGGTCTCGTAAAGCCCACTCTCAATGGCTTCCATCGCCACGTTCAGGCGGTGGTTCGTGATGCCGATGTGCCGGATCATGCCCTTTGCCTTCGCTTCGAGCATCGCTTCATAAAGGCCGGTGCCATCGCCGGGCTTCGGGCAGAACGCCGGATTGTGGAACTGGTATACGTCGATGTAATCGGTCTTCATCCGCTCGAGGCTTAAGCGGAGGTCTTCCCAGAAGCCCTCAACTGTCGTGCTGCCGGTCTTCGTGGCGATGAAGATCTCGCTCCGGACGTCCGACAGCGCGATGCCGATCTTTTTTTCGCTGTCCGTGTAGCCGTGCGCGGTGTCAAAGTAGCGGACGCCCCTCTCATAAGCCTTCCTGAGAAGCATGGCGGCATACCCTTCCGACACGCGCTGGATGGGCAGCGCCCCGAAAGCGTTCTTCGGCACCGTAATACCTGTCGATCCCAATGTTACTGTAAGCATGGTTCTCCTCCTGTCATATCATTCAAGTCGTTATGAGTATTCAATTGCCGGATCTTTCCGTGAGAAACATTGTATTACTTCTAAAATAATGCTAAACTTCCTGTATGACAAGTATTTTATGGAGCGCACGGCCTGCCGTGCGCGTAAAACGGTATAAAAAGCCGGCCACAAAGAGGTATGTCATGCTGAGGATCTTTCTATTCTGTCTTCTCGGGCAGCTCCTGCCCGCCTTCCTTCTTTATGCGGAAGAGCATCGCCATATGAAGGCGGCGCTCGTCCTGAAGACGCTGTCCTCGCTCTTTTTTGTCCTCCTGGGTTTCTTCCTCATGAAGCGCTGCCCGGATCCCCGGTACGCCCGTCTCGTAATGGCCGGGCTCGTTTTCGGCATGATAGGAGACGTGCTCCTCAACGTCTGCCACCTCCTGAAAAATGACCGCCCGGTATTCGTAGCGGGCGGCCTCGTGTTCTTTCTCGGGCACGTCATGTACATTGCGGCGCTCATTCCCGCGGCGGAAGGCCTGCTTCCCGGCTTCCTCTGCACACTGTGCTTCGCGCTTCCCGCGATATGCTTCGCCTTTGTAAAGACATCGCCGGAACCCTTAAGGATCCCGGCGGTTCTCTATCTTCTTACGGTTTCGCTGTTTGCGGGCCTCTCCGCAGCGTTCTTTTGGAAACACCCGGAGCTTTCCCGCGCGCGGCTCGTATCTTTGGGCGCAGTCCTCTTTCTTCTCAGCGACACGTTCCTCATCCGGAACATGTTCAGGCAGGATAAGAGCAGCCTGCTCCGGATCCTCCTCATGGTATTCTACTACCTGGGCCAGACGCTCATCGCGCTGAGCCTTGGCTGATCTCCCTACTCATTGGGCATCTGATAGAAGTACCCCTCCACCCGTTCCGTCTTCATTACGTTGATGAAGGCGTTTTCGTCGATCTTTCTGACCTGCTCCACCACCTTCTTGCACTCCGCGCTGGAGACGATCGAATAAACGATCTCACGCTCGCTGTGCTCGTATGCGCCTTCTCCGTTGATGATGGTGGCGCCGTGGTGCGTCAGTCTGTAGATCATCTCCGTGACCTCGGCGCTCTTTTCCGTAATGATGAAGAGCGTGTTCTGCTGGTACTTTTTGTACATGATGTGCAGCACCTGAGTGGAAGCGAACTGGAAAATGATGGAGTACAGCGCCTTGTCCCAGCCGAACAGGAAGCCGGCCAGAAGCAGGATGCCTGCATTGATGCCGAAGATCAGGTTGAACGTATCCACTCCCTCTTTCTGGGAGAGCCAGATCGAGATGAAGT
>JAFRVD010000060.1 GCA_017441825.1 Lachnospiraceae bacterium | reverse complement strand
CGTATACGGCGATGAGTTCGCCGCCCGTATACATATCCTCGCGTTCGATCCCCAAAAACCGCTCCACAGCCTTCTGGCGAAGCCCGGGAAGCCCGAAAACGTCCTTGTGCTTCCGGATCTTCCGGAGAAGATCCACGCTCGGAATACCTGAGAGCGGACAGCCCTCCGTATACTGGTTAGCGCAGGCCGTAAGATAATTCCGGTCAAAGGTCTCTCCGTTGAAGCTCACAAGAAGATCCCCCGGACGAAGAAACCTGAAAAACGCACGGAGGATCTCAAGCTCACAGGAAAGCGAAGGTGCGAACCACTGGTAAAAGCGCGCCCTGCCTTCTTCGTAAGTCAGTGCGCCGATAAGATAGAGCGAAGAAGAATACGCGGAAAGGCCCGTCGTTTCAATGTCATAGAAGACGAGCCGGCGGGCACCTTCGAGTTCTTTGGGCAAGACAGGGAACGCTGTCTCCATATCCTTTTCGATCACAGTCATGGGGCTATTATAGCAGTGAATCCAAAACCTCGCAAGCATGCATTGAATCCTGAGGACGCGCGGGCTTAAGGGTCCCTCTTGTTGTTTTAACGCATCTATGCTAGAATACATAAAACGCCTGTTCGGCGCAGGGAGGGATTTATGATCGCATTTGTGAGAGGCGTTCTCGCGAGAAAAACGGAAAATTCCGCGGTCATCGACACCGGAGGCTTAGGCTTTGAGGTGTTCGTGCCGCTGTCAGTACTGGAGAGGCTTCCGTCCGCAGGGAACGAAGTCACTCTGTATACCCATCTGAACGTCAAGGAAGACGAAATGAGCCTTTACGGTTTCCCGGACAGGGACGACCTTGCCATGTTCAAGCTGCTGATCACGGTCTCCGGCATCGGGCCTAAGGGTGCGCAGTCCATTCTCTCCGCGCTTTCCGCGGACGACCTCCGCTTCGCGATCCTTTCACAGGACGTGCGCGCCATCGCAAAGGCGCCGGGAGTTGGCCTGAAGACCGCGCAGAGACTCGTCATGGAGCTTAAGGACAAGGTGGACCTCGACGAAGGCTTCTCGCACCTCGCGGAATCGGAAACCACGGGCAGGGCTCAGGCATCGTCAACAGAGAGAAGCGACGCCGTAGCGGCGCTCACTGTCCTCGGCTATTCCGGGACAGACGCGCTCCGCGCGGTATCGTCTGTGAATACAGAAGGAAAGAGTACGGAGGAGATCCTCCGCGAAGCCCTGAAAAAGCTGGGCAGATAACGGAGAAGAAACGTGAACAGAAGGATCATCACCACAGAAGAAACCTATGAGGACGTGAATCTGGAGTCGAGCCTCCGGCCGAAGCGGTTTTCGGACTACATCGGCCAGGAGAAGCTCAAGGAGACTCTCAAGATCTACATCGACGCCGCAAAGGAAAGAAAGGAGTCACTGGACCACGTGCTCCTTTACGGGCCTCCGGGCCTAGGTAAGACCACTCTTGCCGGAATCATCGCGAACGAGATGGGCTCGAACATGAAGGTCACAAGCGGCCCTGCCATTGAAAAGCCAGGCGAACTGGCCGCCATCCTGAACAATCTCCAGGAGAACGACGTCCTGTTTATCGATGAGATCCACAGGCTGAACCGTCAGGTTGAGGAGGTCCTGTACCCGGCCATGGAGGATTATGTGATCGATATCGTGATCGGAAAAGGACCCACTTCCCGGAGCATACGGCTGGACCTGCCGAAATTCACATTGGTGGGAGCGACCACGCGCGCGGGGCTTCTCACGGCGCCTCTTCGGGACCGTTTCGGGATCATCCACAGGATGGACTACTACACGGTGCCCGAGCTTCGCGTGATAGTGGGCCGTTCCGCAGAAGTTCTTTCCGTTGATATCAGCGAGGATGCCGCATTTGAGCTCGCGAGAAGGAGCCGCGGCACGCCGAGGCTTGCGAACAGGCTTTTAAAGCGCGTACGCGATTATGCGCAGATCCGCGCGGACGGCGTGATCACGAAGGAGATCGCGGACCGTGCGCTCGACATGCTGGAGGTGGACAAGCTCGGCCTGGACACAGGTGACAGGAAGATCCTCATGACCATCATCCAGACTTTCGGCGGCGGGCCTGTGGGTCTCGATACGCTTGCGGCCTCCATCAGCGAGGATGCAGGGACGCTCGAGGACGTCTATGAGCCTTACCTCATGCAGAACGGCCTCCTGATACGTACACCGAAGGGGCGGGTCGCGACCGGCCTCGCATACAATCATCTGGGAATCCCGGACTTAAGAGAGACATGATAAGGAAAATACCTGAGCTTCTTTCGCCTGCAGGGTCCGTAGACGTCATGAAGGCGTGCTACGCTGCAGGCGCAGATGCTGTTTATATGGGGCTTTCGCGCTACAGTGCGCGTGCGTACGCGGAAAACGCTTCCGGAGAATCTTATGAGGACGCCATCCGCTACGCCCACAGACGCGGAAAAAAGCTCTACTGTACTGTGAATACGCTGTTTAAGGAAGAGGAGCTTACGAAGGACCTTTACGGCCTTCTGGCCCCTCTTTATGAAGTGGGCCTGGACGCAGTGATCGTACAGGATACCGGTGTGATCCGTGAGATCCGAAGGCTTTTTCCGGATCTTCCGGTGCATGCGTCCACCCAGATGACTGTTTCCGGCCCGGGTTCCGTCCGCGTGCTTCAGGAGCTCGGAGTAAAGCGGGTGATCCCGGCGCGCGAGCTCTCACTTTCGGAACTCTCCAAAATGAAGGAGGAGACCGGGATCGAGATCGAAAGCTTTGTACACGGAGCGCTGTGCTATTCCTATTCGGGGCAGTGCCTCTTTTCTTCGATGGCCGGCGGCCGGTCCGGAAACCGCGGCCGATGTGCACAGCCCTGTCGGATGGCATACACGGTCTTAAACGAGCACGGAAAAGAAGCTCAGGGGCTTTATGACGGTCACGTCCTTTCTTTGAAGGACCTCTGTGCGCTCGAGCTTCTTCCGGAGATCGCTGAAGCCGGAGTGGACTCCCTGAAAATAGAAGGAAGGCTCAAAAAGGCCGAATACGCGGCCGGCGTGACATCGATCTACCGGAAATACTTAGACCTTATGAAATCAGGGAAAAGTGCCGAATATCGCGTTTCAAAGGCGGATCTTCGGGCGCTTTATGATCTCTTTAACCGCCAGGGCTTTACGGAGGGCTATTACAGGAAGCAGAACGGAAGAGACATGCTGACTTTAAAGGAGCAGGACTTCCGTGCAGAGAATGAAGCGCTTCTTCTGGACATCCGTGAGAAATATATCCGTAAGGAACTCAAGGCGCCTGTCCGGATCTCCTATCATGCAAAAGCGGGAGATCCGCTTGGTCTCTCCGCGTCGTTTACCGCAAGGGGCGAAGTGCTTTCGGTGACCTTAACGTCTGGCGAGCCTCTCACGAAAGCGGAGGGGCGTCCGATGACTTCGGCTGACTTTGAGAAGCAGCTCGGGAAGCTCGGGGGAACGGATTATTACGCGGAGGAGATCCTTGGCGAAATACAGGACAGCGTCTTCATTCCGGTGTCACAGCTTAACGACCTCCGGCGGCAGCTGGTTTCAAAGATCAATGAAGCGATAGACAGGTCCTACAGGAGAATTCTTCCGGAGAGGAACAGAGAAGCTTCGTCAGCGGAACAGCCTGAAAAGGAAACTGCAGCCCGCAAACCGGAAGCCCGGAATACTGAAGACTCAGCTGTTCCGAAGTTTACCGTCCTTTTTAGTGACCTTTCGCAGTTCAATGCGGTCCTTAAGAGGAAAGAGGTCAGAGAGGTGATCCTCGAGAGTACTGTTTCGGAGGCAGACAGGTATTCAGAGCTCGCTTCCCGGATCCGGGAGCAGGGTATGGACGTATACCTTGCGCTTCCGCAGGTTTTCAGGGACCGCGCCCGGCGTTACTTTGAAGCGCACCTCACCGAGATCCGCGACGCAGGATTCACGGGTTTCCTCGTCCGTTCGCTGGACGGGCTCGATTTCCTGAAGCAGCACGCGCTTCCCGGAATTTACATCGGCGACCACACGTTGTACGGGACGAACAATGCGTCGAGGGCGTTCCTGTTTTCCGCAGGGCTTAAACGCCTCACGTATCCTCTGGAGCTCAATTACCGTGAGCTTCTTCATCTGGATCAGAACAATAATACGCTTCTCGTGTATGGGCGCGTCCCGATGATGGTCAGTGCCAACTGCATCGTCCGGACGGCGTACGGCTGCGAAAAACGTGCGCGAAGGCTTATGCTTCGTGACCGCATGGGAAATCTCATGCCCGTAATGAACGAATGCAGGTACTGCATGAACACGATCCTGAACAGTCGGCCCGTTTCGCTCCTTTCAGAGCGTGAAGCGGTGCTGAAGCTTGCACCTGCCCATGTGAGGATCGATCTTACTGTGGAAAACGCGGAAGAGACCGGGAAAATTCTTGACGCGTTTATTTCAGGCTTCCTGAAGAACACGAAAACGGAGGAGCCTGAGCCGCTTTATACGAAGGGGCATTTCAGAAGAGGAGTCGAATAAGAGTGAACACGGTACTGCCGGTCATCTGTAAATATATCCTTGCGGCACTGATGCTGATCTACATGATCGGGAGCTTTACGATCCTTTCCGCGGACGACCCGAGAAGACTCATCTGGGAATTCCGGAGGCAGATCATCCTGGTGATCCTGTTTCATGCGGTCGGCTTTACCGTGCTGATCCTTCATGAGCGGACGGTCAGCATGGTGCTTCTCTATGCATCAGAGCTCATATATCTCATCGCCTATGTGGCCGCGTTCCGGCTGGTCTACCGGGACAGCTCCCGCGTGATCCTGTCGCACGTCGCCATGTTCCTTGCGATCGGGTTCATCATTCTGGCACGGCTTAATTTTGACAAGGCCGTCCGCCAGTTCATGATGATCGCCATAGGGTCCGTCCTCAGCATCGTCGTGCCGAAGCTTTTCGAACGTGTGAGGTTTGCGCGGGCGTTTTCCGTATTCGCGGGGATCGCCGGCATCCTGCTCCTTGCCGTTGTCCTCCTGATCTCGGGACGGACGTACGGTGCGAACCTGACGCTCGAGCTCGGGCCTTTTTCGTTCCAGCCCTCGGAGTTTGTCAAGATCAGCTTCGTGCTTCTTACGGCCTGGTTTTTCCGGGAGAAGCACGATTTTAAAACGGTACTGCTTTCCGGTGCCTGCGCGGTCGTACATGTGATGGTGCTGGTCGCATCCACGGACCTCGGCGGCGCGCTCATTTACGCGTGCGCCTATATCATCATGCTGTACGCGGCCACCGGGAAGGCGAGATACCTGGCTCTTTGCGCAGCAGCCGGCGCAGGGGCGTCCTATGCCGCAGTGAAGCTGTTTTCGCACGTACAGACGCGCATCGATATCTGGAAGGACCCGTGGCCTCTGTTCTACGGGAAGGGCAGCCAGGCCGCGAATTCCCTCCTCGGGCTCGCGAACGGCGGCTTTATGGGCACCGGGCTCTACCAGGGCAGCCCGAACCTCATCTATGTGGTAGAAAAGGATTACATCTTTTCCGCGGTCACGGAGGAGATGGGGGCGGTCATCGGCATCTGCATCATACTGATCTCCCTGAGCTGCCTCCTGAAGTTTATCCAGGTGACTTCCGAATCCCGGGTGCCGTATTACAGGCTTCTCGGGATCGGCCTCAGTGCGATCTACGCGGTACAGGTATTCCTGACCATCGGCGGAAATATCAAGCTGATCCCCGCCACCGGAGTGACGCTGCCGTTCGTAAGCTACGGGGGAAGCTCGGTGTTTTCCACATTCATCCTGTTCAGCATCATGCAGGAGCTTTTTGTAAAGTGCAGGAAAGAAGAGAGGCAGACGGAAATTGAAGAGACGTGAGGAGCCTCGCGGCTCACGCTTTCAGAATAATAAAGAGATCTATACCGCAGGAGCGATTCTGGGGCTTTTGCTTGTGTCGCTCATTTTCGGCCTGCTGTGGTTCGAACTTGCCAGGCGCGAGGAGACGCTCGCACGGCCGGAAAACAACCGGTACGAGGCGAACGGGGACAGTGTGATCCGGGGTAATATTGAGACCCGGGACCGGGTCGTGATCGCACGGACGGATACGGATAACGGAGCGGAGACGCGCGTGTATCCGTTCGGGCCGCTGTTCTCAAGTGTGACCGGGTATTCCGCAGTCGGCCGGACCGGGCTTGAAGCTTCCATGAACCGCTATCTCCTGACGTCCTCCGTGTCCTTCGGGGACCTGATCACAAACGATCTCATGGATCGGAAATCACAGGGAGACACTGTAGTCACTACCATCGATTCGGACCTCCAGCACTATTGCTATGAGCTCCTCGGGGACAGGAAGGGTTCCATTACGGTGATGGAGCCCCGGACAGGGAAAGTCCTCGTGATGGTCACGAGCCCGACCTTTGACCCGAATACGGTGAAGGAGAACTGGGAGGCGCTTACGTCGCCGGACAACGACACGGGCATCCTCATGAACCGGTGCACCCAGGGGCTTTACGCGCCGGGATCTACATTTAAGCTCGTCACGGCCATCGAATACATGCGGGAGCATCCTGACTATGAATCTTATCATTACAACTGCACCGGCAGCTATACGCTGAACGGTGAGACCGTCCTCTGCGGTGACGGCTCAGGCCACGGCAACGTGGATCTCGAGCATGCGGTCGCCTACTCGTGCAACGCGGCCTTCATCGACATGGGGCTTTCGCTCGATATCGGAAAATGGGGCGCGCTCACAAAGGAGCTCGGCTTCGGGGACAAGCTCCTGCGTGAGCTCCCCGGCGCCGCCAGCACGTTTTCACTTACGGAAGGATCCGGCCTTTTCGAGGTCATGCAGACCAGCTTCGGGCAGGGAAGGACCATGGAGACGCCGCTCGAGAACCTTGTGATCACAAGCATGATCGCTAACGGAGGCGTGCTGGTCCCACCATACCTCGTGGAGTATGTTGAGAATACGGACGGAAAAGTGTCTGAACGGTTCGGGCCATCTCCCGGGACCAGGGTCATTACGGAAGAGCAGGCGGCGTATCTCAAACGCAGCATGGAAGCCGTCGTGAATTACGGGACTACGCCGCAGGCGGCAAGTCCCGTGTGCCAGGTGGCCGGCAAATCCGGTACGGCACAGTACGCGTCGTCTTTTGAAAACATGCACGCCTGGTTCACGGCATTCGCACCTTCCGACGACCCTGTGATCTCCGTCACCGTGATGCTTGAAAAGGGCGGCTACGGCAGCACAGACGCCGCCCCGCTTGCCCGGGACGTCATCACATATTATCTGACGAGATGAGAGACGTGAGATAAACTGACCGGCTGTCAAAAAACCACAGTCCGTGAAGATTGACGCGGGATGATCTTTGCTATATAATATTTAAATTAGGGGCAAATCGGCTTTGCCCTGAATTCTGATGTAAATGACAGAGCAACACTGAGAGAGGTTTGTATGGTAACCGGTTTAACACATTCCCAGGTTGAAAAGAAAGTGGCTGAAGGCAAGGTAAACGTCACCGACCAGAATGCGCACAGCAAGAGCTACAAGCAGATCCTGCTGTCCAATACCATCACTTTCTTCAACATTCTGAATATTATCTTCTTCGTGATGATCCTTTCCGTGGGGTCCTACAAGAACTGCCTGTTCATGTGGGTCATCATCGTGAATACCGTGATCGGCATCATCCAGGAGATCCGCACCAAGAAAACGCTGGATTCCCTCGCCATCCTGACGGCAAGTACGGTCCGGGTCATCCGGGAGAGCCAGGAAGTGAAGATCCCGGTCGAGGGCCTGGTAACAGACGACATCATGGTGCTGTCCACGGGCGACGAGATCCCCGCTGACGCGGAGCTCATAGAAGGAGAGATCGAGGTCAACGAATCCATGCTGACCGGCGAATCGGACAACGTCATGAAGGTCCCCGGAGATTCGATCTTCTCCGGCGCGTTTGTGACCTCCGGGCAGTGTATCGCGCGCGTAGTGCACGTCGGCAAGGATAATTACATCGAGACCATCTCGGGTGAAGCGAAGAAGTTCAAAAGGGTCAATTCGCAGCTCAGAAAGAGCTTAAACAATATTCTGAAGGCAGTCAGCTTCATGATCGTGCCTCTTTGCGCGGGCCTTTTCGCGAAGCAGTATTTCCTGCACCACGCGTCGTTCCGCTCCGCGGTCGAGCAGATGGTCACTTCCGGCATCGGGATGATCCCGGAAGGCCTTGTGCTTTTGACCAGTACGGCGCTCACCATGGGTGTTCTCCGCCTCGCCAAGAAGCGGACCATCGTCCAGGAGCTGTTCTGTATTGAAACGCTCGCCCGCGTGGACGTTCTGTGCCTTGACAAAACCGGGACGCTTACGGAAGGCAGGATCGTGGTGGAAGAGGTCATTCCGTTTGAAGACGAAAAGGAAGGCTTCTATGAAGGCTTCCGAAACCTTCTTGCGGGGCAGAAGACGAAAAACGCCACTCAGGAAGGCCTGGTGGAATTCTTCAAGACGCCTGAAACACGCTGGGAAGTCCTCTATGAGATCCCGTTCTCTTCGGACCGGAAATATTCCGGCGCTTCCTTCCGGGGCCACGGAACGTATTACATGGGCGCCGCCCAGTTCCTGATGCCGGAGGACCACGAGCTTCCGCGTATGCTGGAGCCGTATCTTGAGCGCGGAATGCGTGTCCTGATCCTCGCTCACAGCGATATCAACATGACGGACAACACGCTTCCCGCGGATCTTCGGTGTCTCGGCTTTGTTGCGATGTCCGACGTGATCCGTACGAACTGCAATGAAGCCGTCCAGTACTTCCGCGAGCAGGGCGTGTCCCTCCGCGTGATCTCCGGCGACGATGCCGTGACGGTCTCCAAGATCGCTGAAAAATGCGGCATTGACAATGCCGACAAATACATCGACGTCTCCACGTTAACGGACGACGAGCTCCGGCAGGCCATGCAGGACTTCTACGTCTTCGGGCGCGTCCGCCCCGACCAGAAAGAGCGGATGGTGGAGATCCTGCAGGAAATGGGCCACACGGTCGCAATGACCGGAGACGGCGTAAACGACGTGCTTGCATTAAAGAAAGCGGACTGCTCGATCGCAATGGCGTCCGGCTCGGAAGCAGCAAAGCACACGGCCAACATCGTCCTCCTGGATTCGGACTTCACGTCCATGCCGTCCGTCGTTAACGAAGGACGGCGGGTCATCAACAACATCTGCAGGGCGTCGGCCATGTACCTCATCAAGACGACGTTTTCCGTGCTCCTGACGCTCGGTACGCTCATTGTGGGCCACACATATCCGTTCCAGGCCGTACAGCTTTCCATCATTTCAGGCTGCGCGGTCGGCATCCCGACATTCTTCCTGCAGCTGGAGCCGTCTTTCGACAGGATCCCGAAGGATTTCATGTCAAGGGTATTTAAAAACGCACTGCCGGCCGGCATCACGATCGCTCTGTGTACATTCCTGATCACGAATATCGGCCTGTCTTTTAACACAGAGCTTGCGGGGATGCTTTCGACCATCTGCGTCATCATGATCGGCTTTATCTATTTCTTCATGCTGAAGCGGATCTACAGTCCCTTAAGCCCGTACCGGAGGATCGTGATCTATACGATGGAGATCTCCTATCTGGTCGTCATGATCATCGGCCAGAAGATCCTGGAATTCACGGACGTAACGGTGACCGGGGTGCTGATCCTGGTCGGCATCATTACGCTCGCGCCCATCCTGATCGATCTTCTGGAGTCGTTCTATTCAAAATATATAGCCCGCATCGTGAAGGTCCTTTCCGAGCCGCGGGAGGAAGAAGATGAGGATGAAGGTGAAAAGAAAGTACGCGCATATTAGGCTTGTTGCGGCCCTCGTGATCGTTGCCGTGCTCTTTTCCTTTACTGCCTGCGGAGCGAAGGAAGATCCCAAGATGAACTCGTTCATCCCGGAGACCGAGCCTGCGGAGCCGCGGGAAACCGAAACCGTACCGGAACGGACGAAGCCTGCCTGGTACGACGAGGTCATGGGCGAAGAGGACGATGAAGACGAAGAGGGGGAAGAAGCATACGGCTCCTTCTTCGGGAAGCGGATGAAGAAGTCCCTGGTCCGCGTGAATGAAAAGAACCTTAAGGAGCCGGACTGCATGATGGCGGACATCCTTGCGGAGCCTGCATTTACGGTGACAGAAGTCCTTACGATGATGGATTCGTACAGCTTTCCGGACCGGCAGCACTACGGGGAGCGGACGGACATCGACGCCGTGCGGGCGGAGATCCGCGCCTACATGAATACGGACGTCCTTCGGGAAAAGGTGACGCAGCAGGCGGACGAGCCGTGCGAGGTCCGCTACGGCATCCTTGTGAACAACAGCTCGGTGCGGTCGTTTCCGACGGAGCTCCGTGCGTATAACGACAATGAATCCCAGGCCTGGGACATGTTCCAGGAGTCCATGCTCCTCTACGGAGACGGCGTACTCGTACTTCACGAGACGGCGGACGGCTACTGGTCTTTCGTCCAGGGAATCAACTACTATGGGTGGATCAAGACGCAGGACATCGGCTTCTGCAGCCGGAATACATACCTTGAATACCTTACACAGGACAAATTCCTCGTACGGACGGCGGTTATCCCGAACGATATCGCGCCTCTTAACCGTCTGGGCGTCATCATCCCGTACACAAAGAAGGATGAAAACGGGACGTCCTACAGCGTCCTCCTTCCCGCAAGGACGGAAGACGGTTCGCTCGTCATAGAAGAGCGGATCGTGAGCGGCGAAGACCTTTCGGACCGCTACCATGACGGCTTCATGGACTACAGTGAAGAGAACGTCGTTTCACTCGCCCGGTCGCTTATTGACGTTCCGTACGGGTACGGCGACCTTCACAGTAATTACGACTGTTCATCCTTTGTAAGCCTCACTTACCGCGTGTTCGGCATTTTCATGCCGAGGAACTGCTCCGGTATCTGCCGTGCGAAGGGCCTCCATATAGAAAACGTCACGAACATGTCTGACACAGACAAGGAAGCGCTTATTATGGAGCATCCGGGCGCAATCGTGTATTTCCCGGGACACGTCATGATCTCCACGGGAAAGACGAACTCCACAAGCGGAACGCGGGCCGGGATCGTCCACTGCAACACGTCGTATTACAGCGAAGGGGACGGCGATCCGTCGCACCTTGTGACTACGGAAAAGGTCACTGAAAACATGATCGCGCTCATCCACAGCGGATCCGGCAGAACGTTCCTTACGAAGGCGGAAGCCGTGATCTGGTACGACAGATAGTTTTGGATACCATAAAAAAACATTATACAATTTCAGAGGAAAAACGGAATGGAAAAGTACGGAGTCAATGAATTAAGAAACATGTTCCTGGACTACTTCGAAAAGAAGAACGGCCATCTCAGGATGAAGAGCTTTTCGCTGGTGCCGCAGAACGACAACAGCGTGCTCATCATCAACGCAGGAATGACGCCCCTGAAGCCTTATTTTACGGGCCAGGAGATCCCGCCGCGCCGCAGGGTCTGCACCTGCCAGAAGTGCATCCGCACCGGCGATATCGAAAACGTGGGCAAGACCGCGCGCCACGGCACGTTCTTTGAGATGCTGGGCAATTTCTCCTTCGGAGATTATTTCAAGAAGGAAGCCATCCACTGGTCGTGGGAGTTCCTGACCGACGTGGTCGGGCTCGACCCCGACCGCCTGTATCCGTCCGTATCTGTGGAGGACGATGAAGCGTTCGACATCTGGAACAAACAGGAAGGCATCCCGGCGGACCGTATTTACCGTTTCGGCAAGGAAGACAATTTCTGGGAGCACGGCTCAGGCCCCTGCGGCCCCTGCTCCGAGATCTACTATGACCGCGGAGAAAAGTACGGCTGCGGCAAGCCGACCTGCACCGTGGGCTGCGACTGCGACCGCTACATTGAGATCTGGAACAACGTGTTCACCCAGTTCAACAACGACGGCAAGGGCAATTACACGGTACTGGACCAGAAGAACATCGACACCGGAATGGGTCTCGAGCGTCTGGCCGTGGTCGTGCAGGACGTGGATTCGATCTTCGACGTCGATACGCTGGCGGCGCTTACAGCGCACGTCGGCGAGATCAGCGGCGTGAAATACAAGACCGACCCGAAGGCGGATATCTCGATCCGCATCATCACGGACCACATCCGTTCCGTGACCTTCATGATCTCGGACGGCATCATGCCGTCGAACAACGGACGCGGCTACGTTTTACGGCGGCTTCTCCGCCGTGCGGCGCGGCACGGAAGGCTTTTAGGCGTCCAGGGGACGTTCCTTGCAGGCCTTGCGGATACGGTCATCGACACCTCCTGCGGCGGATATCCCGAGCTTCTTGAGAAGCGGGCAATGATCCTTGCCGTGATCACGGAGGAAGAGAACAAGTTCAACAAGACCATCGATACCGGCCTTTCGCTTCTTCACGATGAGATCGAAGAACTTAAGAAGAACGGCGGCAGCGTGCTGTCCGGACAGGACGCTTTCCGGCTCTACGATACCTACGGCTTCCCGCGGGATCTCACGGAAGAGATCCTTGCGGAGCAGGGCCTTTCCTTAGACGAGCAGGGCTTTGACGAAGCGATGGAAGCGCAGCGTACGGCTGCAAGGACTTCCCGCAGGAAGTCCAACTACATGGGCAAGGACGCTACGGCGTACGATGAGATCGACGCGGCCATTACGACGGAGTTCGTGGGCTACACGGATGCGGAGAACACTTCGGAGATCTCCGTACTCGTGCAGAAGAGCCTTGAGGATGAAAAGGACTACGGTGCGCTTGTGGATACGCTCGAAGAGAACGAGACCGGCGCCGTGATCGTCCCGGAGACTGCGTTCTACGCGACGATGGGCGGCCAGGAAGGCGACTTCGGCGTCATTGAAAACGCGCACGGCCTGTTCCGCGTGAAGGAAGCCGTAAAGCTTCAGGGCGGCAAGGTCGCGCATATCGGCGTCATGGAATCCGGAAGCCTTACGGTTGGCGATTTGGTGCGCCTTGTACCGGACCCCGAAAACCGCCGGAAGACCTGCGCGAACCACACCGCAACGCACCTTCTCCAGAAGGCGCTCCGCGACGTCCTGGGCACGCACGTAGAGCAGGCAGGTTCCTTAAATAACGCCAGCAGGCTCCGCTTTGACTTTACGCATTTCCAGGCGATGACGCCCGAGGAGATCCGCAAAGTGGAAGCCATCGTGAATGAGAAGATCAGCGAGGCGGTTCCGGTAGTCACTGAAGAGATGGACATCGAATCCGCAAGGAAGAAAGGCGCGATGGCACTCTTCGGCGAAAAATACGGCGACCGTGTACGCGTCGTGTCCGTAGGTGATTTCTCGATCGAGCTCTGCGGCGGTACTCACGTGAAGAATACGTCGGATATCCGCGTCTTCAAGATCCTCAGTGAATCCGGCATCGCGGCCGGCGTACGGAGAATCGAAGCGATCACAGCGGACAACGTCCTTACATATTACCGCGAGATGGAAGAGCGCTTCGAGGAAGCAGCGTCCGTCTTAAAGACCTCGCCCGCGGCGCTTCCCGAGAGGCTCCGCGCGCTTCAGAACGAGCTCAAGGCGCTACAGTCGGAAAACGAAAAGCTGAAGGCCGACGCTGCCAAGAACGCGGCGGGAGACGTGCTTTCGAACGTCAAGGATATCAACGGTATCCCGTTCCTTGGCGCAGCGCTTGAAAACGTGGACGCGAACGAGCTTCGGAACTTAAGCGACGGCTTCCGCGACAAGCTCGGCGAGTGCGTGATCCTTCTGATCTCCACAAAAGACGGAAAGGTCTCCCTGGTCGCTGCTGCAACTGACAGTGCAGTGAAGCGCGGCGCGCATGCAGGCAACCTCATCAAGGCCGTGGCGGGCCTTGTCGGAGGAGGCGGCGGCGGACGCCCCAATATGGCACAGGCCGGCGGCAAGGATCCTTCGGGTATCCCGAGTGCGCTCGCCAAGGCTGAAGAAGTCCTGAAAGCAGACATCAAGTGAAAAAGAAAGTCGGAAAAGGCCACTACGGCTATATAGAACAACGGAAAAAGAGGCTCCTGATCCAGGGGATCCTGCTCATGGCGGGGATCGCCGGGTTCATGGTGCTTGGGATCGTCATCACGGGCTCCAACAAGAACCTGTTCACTCTTGTTGCCGTGATGACGGCCATCCCGATGGTCATGCAGTTCGTCCAGCTTTTCGCGCTCGCGAAGTTCCATTCAAGGCCCGCCGATGAATACGAGGAGGTCAGGGAGCTTGCCGGGAACGGACTTCTCAACACCGGCCTCGTGATCGCGAACAAGGACGGCCCTTCGTACGACATCGGCTACGCGTACGTTCATTCCACGGGCATATACATGTACTGTGCGAACGAGAAGGTTGATACAGCCAAAACAGAAGAGTACGTCCGGAATTTCCTGAGGCTCAACAGCTGCGATGCGGAAGTGACCATACTCACGGACCTCCGTGTCTTTAAAAAAAGGCTTCAGTCTCTTTCGCCTGAAGACCGTGCTGAAGTTCCGGATGATCTTCTCCAGCAGGAGGGCGTGCTTCGCGCGATTTCCATGTAATGTTTGAGATCACACTGAATGCGAACCAGTCCAATCAGCGCCTGGATAAATTCTTAAAGAAATATCTGAAAAACGCGCCGGACAGCTTCATCTACAGGATGCTGCGAAAAAAGAATATCACGCTGAACGGTGCGAAGGCCCTGGGCTCAGAGAAGACCGTTGCGGGAGACACCGTCCAGTTCTTCCTTTCGGAAGCGACGTATCTCGGCATGCGGGGCGAAAAGGAGCCTGTGCCGGATGGCGCGCCGGATTTTCCCGACCTCCCGATCCTTTACGAGGACAATGACGTCATAGTCTTCGTAAAGCCTCAGGGACTTCTGTCCCAGAAGGCGGATAAGGACGACTACTCCGTAAACGAATGGGTCTGCTATCACGCAGTGGAGCAGGGGCTTGTGTCTTCATCGGAATTCGAGAGCTTCCGGCCCTCGGTCTGCAACCGCCTGGACAGGAATACGGCGGGCATCATGACGGCAGGCCTCAGCTTGCGGGGACTTCAGACCCTGTCCAATCTGTTCCACGACCATCTTGTGGAAAAGTATTACTATACGCTTGTGAAGGGCGAGATGAAGGAGCCTGTGGATTTCAGGTGCTATCTTAAAAAGGACCAGTATATCAACAAGGTCTCGATCCTGCTCACTGAAGTGCCCGGCGCGAAGGAGATCCACACGGCGTTTACGCCCGTCAAAATCTTTTCAGACCGTACACTCGTTTTAGTCCGGCTCTATACCGGAAGGACCCACCAGATCCGTTCCGTACTCGCATACCTCGGACATCCTGTCCTTGGGGACACGAAGTACGGCAGCAATAAATTCAACATGAAATACGGTATCTATTCACAGTGCCTTTTAGCCTGCAGGCTGAAATTCCCGGTGTGCGGCTTAAGGGGAGTGAGCGGGAAGACGTTCGAACTTGACGTCCCTGCCGACTGGCCGCTTTCATAAGGAGCATTCATGGCGACATGGTCATCGCGCGGTCTGCGCGGCTCTTCCTTTGAGGAGCTGATCAACTTTACGAACGAGGATTACAGGAACAGGAACCTGGCCCTCATCCAGAAGGTGCCCACGCCCATCACGCCCATCACGATCGATCCGGAAAGCCGGCACATCACGCTGGCATACTTTGACCGCCAGTCGACCGTCGACTACATCGGCGCCGTCCAGGGCATCCCGGTGTGCTTTGACGCAAAGGAGTGCCAGACGGACACGTTCCCGCTCGCGAACGTCCATGAGCACCAGGTCAGATTCATGGAGGACATGGAGAAGCAGGACGGCGTTGCGTTCCTTCTGATCTACTATACGGTGCGCGACGAAGTCTACTACGTTCCCTTAAGGGACCTCATGGTCTTCTGGAACCGGGAAAAACAGGGCGGAAGGAAGAGCTTCACATTTGAAGAGATCGATCATAACTACCGCGTTCAGATCAAAAACGGCGTATATGTGCAGTATCTGGAAGCACTTCAGTTGGACCTCGTAAGCCGTGATGCAGGTCCTTCAGAAGATGCATAAAATCTGCTTGCATTCTTTTCCGGGTTGTGTTATCATTCTCATGTTCGGCTTCGCCGGTGTGTCGGAATGGCAGACGAGGCAGACTCAAAATCTGTTGTGGGCAACCACGTATGGGTTCAAGTCCCATCACCGGCATTCAGATCAGATTTTGAAATTATAAAGTAAGAGGAGAATATAGAAATGACAGTATTAAGATATATCCTGACGTCCATTTTCGCACTGTGCGGTCTCGTATTGATCTTCACCGTCATCCTGCAGGAAGGCAAGAGCGCCGGCCTCGGGACCATCGGCGGCATGGCAGACAGCTACTGGGAAAAGAACAGAGCCCGTTCAACGGAAGGCAAGATCGAAAAGATCACGAAGATCGTAGCGATCGGCTTCTTTGTTCTGGCATTTATCCTGACTGTCAACTTCTGATCACATGAAGCGCTCCGCACCCGCGGGGCGCTTCTTTTAGAGACGTGCAGGTTTTTGTAAGAGGTTAATCATGCAGAAGAACACCAAGCTGATCGCGAACAACAAAAAAGCGTATCACGATTATTTTATAGAGGACAAATATGATTGCGGCATCGCTCTCGCGGGTACGGAGGTGAAGAGTCTCCGGCAGGGAGCATGCTCATTAAAGGAGAGCTACGTCCGAATAAAGGACGGACAGGTGCAGATCTACGGCATGCACATCAGCCCGTATGAAAAGGGCAATATCTTCAACAAGGACCCGCTCCGTGTACGGACGCTGCTTCTTCACAAGAAAGAGATCTTGAAGCTCACCGGGAAGATCACGGAGAAAGGATATACCATCGTCCCGCTTCAGGTCTATTTCTCTGGGAAGCTCGTGAAGGTGGAGATCGCGCTGGCCCGCGGCAAGAAATTATATGACAAGCGGGAAGCCATCGCGAAAAAGGACGCGCAGAGAGAAACAGAACGCGCGTTCAGGCAGATGCAGAAGGAGTAAAAAGCCTTAAGCAGCATGCTAAAACGTAGGAAAACGGCTTCAAATCAATGAGAACACCAAGGGGAAGAGGCAAAAACCTCTTCCCCTTGGTTGCATTCAGGAAGAAAATATGGTATAATTTTTTAGTTTGAATACCAATATATAGTAGGAGCATATGAATGGCAGGTAAAAATCAGGATAATTATACCGCGAAGGATATTACGGTCCTGGAAGGCCTGGAGGCGGTCAGGCGCCGTCCCGGCATGTACATCGGGTCTACCGGAAGGACCGGACTAAACCATCTGGTCTATGAGATCGTAGACAACTCCGTCGATGAATATCTGGCCGGATCGTGCACAAAGATCGAGGTGACCCTGGAGGACGATGATTCCTGCATCGTTTCCGACGACGGACGCGGCATTCCCGTGGACATGCACCCGAAGGGCGTCTCCGCGGAGCGCGTGATCCTCACAACACTCCATGCAGGCGGCAAATTCGACAATAAGGTCTACAAAACCAGCGGCGGACTCCACGGAGTGGGGTCTTCCGCAGTCAACGCGCTTTCCGAATACCTGGAGATCAAAATCCGGCGAAACGGAAAGATCTACTACGATTCCTATGAGCGCGGCGTACCCGTTGTAGACCTCGAAAAGGGCCTTCTTCCGGTCATCGGGAGAAGCAAGGATACCGGCACCACCATCACCTTCAAGCCGGATCCTGAGATCTTTGAGCATACGCGCTTCAAGGCGGACTGGATCAAGGCACGTCTCCATGAGACTGCCTACCTGAACCCGGGGCTTACCATCATTTTCCGGAATAACCGTCACGGGGAAGAAGAGACAGTGACTTACACGGAGCCGGACGGCCTCAACGCCTATATCCGCGAACTGAACGAAGGGAAGACTCCGATGCACGACCCGATCCTTGTAAAAGGAAGCTCGGATGGGATCGAGGTGGAGCTCGCCTTCCAGTTCGTAGATACCTTTGAAGAAAAGATCCTGGGCTACTGCAACAACATCTACAACTCCGAGGGCGGCACTCACGTGACCGGCTTCAAGACGCGTTTCACCCAGCTCATCAACAATTATGCGAGAGACTTAGGGATCCTGAAGGACCCGAACAAATTCTCGGGTCCCGACACCCGCTGCGGGATGACCGCAGTCCTTGCGATCAAGCATCCGGATCCCATCTTTGAAGGGCAGACCAAGACAAAGCTTGGCTCTCAGGACGCCGCGAAGGCTGTAGTAAACGTAACAGGGGAGCAGCTTGAGCTTTACTTTGACAAGCATCTTGAGACGCTGAAGACCGTCATCAGCTGCGCTGAAAAATCCGCAAAGATCCGGAAGGCTGAGGAAAAGGCGCGCAGCAACATGCTGACAAAGCCGAAGTTTTCCTTTGACTCCAACGGAAAGCTTGCGAACTGCGAATCCCGGGACGCGGAAAAATGCGAGATCTTTATTGTAGAGGGCGATTCCGCAGGCGGATCCGCGAAAATGGCTAGGAACCGTACCTATCAGGCCATCATGCCCATCCGCGGCAAGATCCTGAACGTAGAGAAGGCGTCCATAGACAAGGTCCTTGCGAACGCGGAGATCAAGACGATGGTGCTGGCCTTCGGCTGCGGCTTCTCAGAAGGCTACGGCAATGATTTCGACATTACGAAGCTCCGCTACGACAAGATCATCATCATGGCGGATGCGGACGTGGACGGCGCGCATATCAGCACACTGCTCCTGACGTTCTTCTACCGCTTCATGCCGGAGCTTGTATCTGAAGGCCACGTGTACATCGCCATGCCGCCTCTCTATAAGGCCATCCCGAAGGGGAAGGGAGAGGAGCAGTACCTGTACGACGATGACGCTCTCGAAAAATACAGGAAAACACATAAAAACTTTACCCTGCAGCGCTACAAGGGCCTCGGAGAGATGGACGCGCAGCAGCTGTGGGAGACTACGCTTGACCCGGAGCGCCGCGTCATGAAGCGGGTCTCGGTCGAGGACGCCATGATGGCGGACCGCATGACCGGGCTCCTCATGGGCAGCGACGTGGAGCCCAGGCGTGAATTCATCCAGGCGCACGCGAATGAAGCGATGCTCGATGTGTAAGGAGGACTGAATGGCTGAAAAGATCCTTTTAACGGAATTTTCCGATGAAATGCAGCAGTCCTTCCTGAACTATTCCATGTCGGTCATCACCGCCCGCGCGGTGCCGGACGTCCGCGACGGACTGAAGCCGGTGCAGCGCCGCGTGCTTTACGCCATGGATGAGCTCGGACTGAACTCGGATAAGCCCCACAGGAAATCCGCCCGTATCGTGGGCGACGCAATGGGCAAATACCATCCGCACGGAGATTCGTCCATCTATGAAGCGCTGGTGGTCCTTTCCCAGGACTTTAAGAAGGGCATGGCGCTTGTGGACGGCCACGGGAATTTCGGCTCCATTGAAGGCGACGGCGCCGCCGCCATGCGATATACGGAAGCCCGCTTAAAGAAGTTCACTCAGGAGGTCTACTTAAAGGACCTCGACAAAAACGTGGTGGATTTCGTCCCGAACTTCGACGAAAACGAAAAAGAGCCGGAGGTCCTTCCGGTCCGGATCCCGAACTTCCTTTTAAACGGCTCTGAAGGCATCGCAGTCGGCATGACGACTTCCTGCCCGACCCATAACCTATCCGAGATCATCGACGCGATGGAGCTTCTTATGGACGACCCGGGCGTCACGACTGCTGAGCTTCTTAAAAAGCTGCACGGCCCGGATTTCCCGACGGGCGGGATCGTGATCAACGCGTCAGATCTTCCGGAGATCTATGAGACCGGAAAGGGAAAGATCCGCCTTCGGGGAAGAGCGGAGATCGTGCCCGCGAAAAAGAGAGGAGAGCGCGACAGGATCATCATCACGGAGATCCCGTACACCATGATCGGCATCAATATCGGGAAATTCCTGAACGACGTTGCGGAGCTCGCGGAAAAGAAGGTATTTCCGGATATTTACGATATATCGAACCAGACCGGCAAAGACGGCGTGCGGATCGTGATCGAACTCAGAAGCGGCGCCGATGCGGAGCGGATCCTGAACGGGCTTTACAAAAAGACCAAGCTCGAGGATACCTTCGGCGTCAACATGCTCTGCATTGTGGACGGACGGCCCGAAGTCCTCAGCCTGAAACGGATCCTCGAGGAAAATCTCAGGTTCCAGCACGAGCTGAACAGCCGGAAATACACGTATCTTCTCGAAAAGGAGAAGGCCCGGAAGGAGATCCAGGAAGGCCTCATCAAGGCCGTCGATATCATCGACCTCATCATAGAGATCATCCGCGGCAGCAAAAAGCTCCAGACAGCTAAGGAATGCCTGATGACGGGTGCGACCGCCGGCATTAAATTCCGGTCCGAGGCCTCTAAAAAGCAGGCGGAAAAGCTGAATTTCACCGAGAACCAGGCACAGGCGATCCTCGATCTTCGGCTCGCACGCCTGGTGGGGCTTGAAATTCTTGCGCTTCAGGAGGAGCACAAGGAAACACTCGAAAAGATCGCGCTTTACGAAAAGCTCCTTTCCGACAGGAAGGCGATGCAGAATGCGATCCGGGAGGACCTTGAGAATATCCGGAAGGAATTCGCGCTTCCCCGGCGGACGGAGATCATGGACGCGGAGGAGGCCGTCTATGAGGAGGCGCCTGAAGAGGAGCTCCCGGTGCTTCTTTCCATGAACCGCTTCGGCTATCTCAAGATGTACGACCTCCAGGTCTATGAAAAGAACAGGGAAGCCATTACGGAAGAAAGCAGGAGCATGATCTTCTGCATGAACACGTCCCGGATCTGCCTCTTTACGGACAGCGGCCTCTGCCACCAGTTCAAAATGAAGGACGTTCCGCTCTCCAAAATAAAGGACAAAGGCATCCCCATAGACAATATTTCGAATTATGACAGCAGCACTGAGAATATCCTTCTGATGGACGCTTTTGATAATTTGAAGGATAAAATGTTGCTATTTGTAACTTCTCATGCTATGATAAAAAAAGTGAATGCTTCGGAATTTGACTCTGTTAAAAAGACGATTTCCGCAACAAAGCTTAATGACGGAGACAAACTGATCTTCGTCGGCGAACTCAATGGAACGGAGACCGTGCTGGTCAGCGAAGGAAAAACCGTGCTGCGCTTCAGGAACTCGGATATATCGGTTTTCAAAAAGTCGTCGGTAGGCGTACGCGGCATGAAGCTCGCAGACGGAGACCTGCTTTCAGCAGTCTATGATTTCGACCCTTCCGTCCGGTTTGTAGTAAAGATCGGCGGAAAACGTATCAACCTGGCGGACCTGAAGCTCAAAAAGAGGGACGGGAAGCCGGATTTACTGAAGTGATTCAGGAGGACTGGACATGAGTGATGATCGTAATATGGATCTGGAGGAGCAGCTGAGCATCCTGTTCGACGATATCGACGATACCGCGAAAAAGGCAGCTGAATCCGCAGAAGCCGCCGCAGAAAAGGCAAATGAAGACGCGCCTCTCTTCAAGGAAGTAGTGGACGACGCCTTTATAGCCGCAAAGCAGGAAGCCCGCGAAGACGCCGGGAACGCGCTTGACGAGATCGACAGCGCAGTTTCCGAAGTGAAGAACGTTCGGGAGAACGTGGAGGATGCCGCATCAGACGCCGCAGCTTTCGTGGAAAAAGAAGCAGAAGAAGGCGCGGACAGGATCGCGGAATCCGTGAAAGCTGCAGCTGATGACACCCGGATCAAAAAAGAAGAGTATAAGGGCATCGATTTTGACAGCTTTGAATCCGTAATCGGCGACGATGACGATGAAGAAGCGCTTGTTCCCGAGGACATTCCGGACAAGAAGAATACCCGGGAAGCGGATGAAGAATTCGATGACGACGATGAAGAGGACCAGGATGAGATCGGCGGAAACGTCCGCCGGCGCGAGCCCTCCCGCGGCACAAAGGCAAAGAACACAAAGGAAGCCTCTCAGGACAAGAAGAAGGAATCCGCAAAGTTCTGGATCTTTACGGCTATCGTCGCGCTTATAGTTGCCGCAGCCGTCCTGTTCATTCTCTGGAACAGGGGCATCATCTTCGGCGGACGCGACCAGGTACCGTCCTCACAGGAGCCGTCTGAAACAGAGCCCTCTACGGACAAGACTGAACCGTCCGAAACCGAGCCGTCCACCGAACCCTCCACCGAACCGTCCACCGAGCCCTCCAGCTCTGAGACGGAGGAGCCGTCCAGTGAGACTGAAGCTGAAGTGACGAATGAGGACGTCCTTGCAAATTACAACAACCTGTTCATGGTAACCAACGCGGATACGCTGAACCTGCGCGAACAGCCTGACGGAAGCGCAAAGATCATCGGCACGCTTGAGCGTTATGCTGGCGGCGATCTTCTTGAACAGAGCGGTGAATGGTTCCGCGTGACGTCCGGCGGCCTTACAGGCTACGTCAAGGGCGAGTTCATTGCCGGCCAGGCGGATGCGGAAAGCCTGCTTGCTGAAAACGCTTCACGCCAGGTACGGATCAATGCTGAGAACGGCGTGAACGTGAGAGCATCTGCAAGCACGGAAGCGGACGTACTCGGACAGGCCGGGAACAACACTCTGTGGGAGTACCTGGGCGAAGAAGAAGGCTTCTACCACATCATGTTTGAAAACGAAGTGGAAGGCTACGTCAGCAAGGACTTCGCGAAGGAAGGCTGGTTCCTGAAGGAAGCTGCTCCGTATTACGAATAAAAAATATGCTTAAGAAATCTGCTTGACAAGGATTTCTTTTGCAAGTATAATACTTTGGTGCGTGCGCGAAAGATCTTTTATGCGTACGTACAAGGCAGGCACTATGATCATTTCGTTCAGCAGTTTGCTGCCGCTCAGTGAAAAATCGGAAACGTTCGCTGTTTCTTATGAATCGGCCCTTCTGAACGGGCATCCCGTAAGAAAAAGCGATCCTTTCCGGCTGACGGTAACACATCACGAAGCGCGGGATATGGAAGTCTCGGGAGAGGGAGAGCTCGTTCTGGAGTTTCCCTGCGACCGATGTCTGACCCCTGTCGACGTTCGGATCCCTCTGAAGATCCGGAGGCGCTTTGATGCAGGAACACTTCTGGACGAAGAACTGGAAAACGCGCCGTTCGCCGGAGAGGAATCCATAGACGTTGATCTTCTCATAACGGACGAAGCGATGACCGGGCTTCCGATGAAGGTTCTCTGCAGGGATGACTGCAAAGGGATCTGTCCTACATGCGGAGCCAATCTGAATGAAGGCGCCTGCAGCTGTGATCAGAAGGAAATGCCTACCAGAATGGCAGAGCTTCTTAAAAAGATCACTGATGCCGGAGAATTATAAACGTTTGGCTTTAGTCCGAAAAAAAGATAGGGGGTGTACCGATGTCCATTTGTCCTAAGAATAAAAGTTCACGTGCAAGAAGAGACAGCCGCAGAGCGAACTGGAAGATGAATTCCGTCAATCTGGTGAAATGCAGCCATTGCGGCGCGCTGATGCTTCCGCACCGTGTCTGCAAGGAATGTGGCTACTACAACAAAAAAGAGATCGTTAAAGTTGAAGCCTGAGAATCCTTGAAGGGAAAGAGCCGCATTTTTGCGGCTCTTTCTCGTTGTCAGGGGATAATATGCGAGGTCGAAAATGGATTGCAGTGAAGCCGGCCGGAAAATGGAGGCCTTCTTGAGGAACGAGCTCAGTATCATGGATATGAGGCAGTATCTTCGTCATATCAGGGAGTGCGATGCCTGCAGGTCCGAGCTCGAGCTTGAAAACATAATAAGGTCAGCCGCGGATGAAACAAGGACCGCGGAGTGCGGCTATGACTTCAGCCACAGCCTTTCGGATCTCATAGAAGAGCGTGAGACCAGGATCCGCGCGTACGGCTTTACCACTCTTCTGGACCTGATACTTTCAATACTCATCATCGGTACCATCGCTGCCGGCATTTTTTTATAACAGGATTACCACATGAATGATTTTCTTCTTCTCATCGACGGCTCGAGCCTTCTCACCACTCAGTATTACGGGAACCTCCCCCGGGAGATCCTGTACGCGAAAACTCCCGAAGAAAAGCAGCAGTATTATCACAAGATCATGAAGACCTCGAAGGGCGTTTACACAAACGCCGTCTTCGGGTTCCTTCGTACGCTTTTTAAGATCCTCCGGGAGCAGCAGCCGGCTTACCTAGGCGTCGCGTGGGACCTGACACGCGACACGTTCCGCCGCGAGATCTGGCCTGAATACAAGGGAAACAGAAGCTCGCTTCCCGAGCCGCTCACAGAGCAGTTCGACCTCTGCCAGGACGTCCTTAAAAGGATGCACGTCTACCAGTTCATGGATACCAGATATGAAGCCGACGATTTTGCCGGCTCCGCCGCGAGACAATTCGAGCACGAGGTCCCCGTGAAGATCCTGACCAAGGACAACGACTACCTCCAGCTCGTGACGGAGAATACACATCTCTGGCTCATGCATTCCACTCAGGAGAAAACGGACGAGCTGTATAAGAAATACCGCATAGACAAAAAGACCGTGAACGTCCCGGACCGCGCGTTCGAGCTCACTCCGGAGCTTGTCCTTTCGGAGTTCGGCGTCGCCCCGGAGCACATCAATTCGTTAAAGGGCCTCATGGGCGATTCTTCCGACAATATCAAGGGCGTGCCGGGAATAGGCGAAAAGACCGCGGTGAAGCTCATCGCGGAGTACGGCACGGTGGACGCTCTCTATAAAGCGCTTTCTGACCTTTCCCCGGAAAAAGAGGAAGCGCTGAAGCAGGACTGGAAGGTCCGTCTCGGGATCACACGGTCCCCCATCAGATATCTGACGAACACTTCTCCGGACGACCTTGTGGGAGAGCAGGCGGCGCGGATCTCCGAGCTTCTGGCTACCATCAAGAAGGACATCGACCTGTCAGGCCTGACACTCGAAGACCTCCGGACTTCTCCTGACCCCGAAGGCACCCGTGCGGTCCTTCTGGATCTGGAATTCGACTCCCTGAAGGCTGAGCTTCAGGACGCCGGCGCGTCCCGGGAAGAAACGAACGCTTTTTCAAGGATCGATTCTCCGGATGAACTGGAAAGCTTTATAAAAAGCTTCAAAGGGAAAAAGGCTGCAGGCGTTGTGTATTATCCGGAAGCAGGCCTTGCGCTTGCCGATTCGGAAACGCACGCCGTATTCATCCCGGAGCAGATGTTCATTACCCGTGAAACGCTCAAAAACGCTGTAAATACGCTGTTTTCCTTTGAGCCTGCTGTTTATACGCATGAAGGTAAAAACCTTGTAAAACTCGCGGATAAATGCGCGAGAGACACGGAGATCTCCGCATATCTCCTGGATCCTTTGCGTTCCTCCTATCCGTACGACTATATTGCGCAGGAGTATCTCAAAAAGAGCCTTCCGGACAGAGCTGCACTCATCGGAAAGCTTACGTACCAGGAAGCGCTTACGGAGGATCCGGAAGCCCTTACGACGCTCCTCTGCCTCATGGCCGTAACGGCATATGCAGCAGGGTCTGTCCTTGATTCAAAGCTTGAGGATGCCGGCATGCTTTCGCTTTATGATACGATCGAGCTTCCTGTCATGGGGGTTCTCGCCCGCATGGAGGAGGCAGGCATTCTCGTGAAAAGCGAAGAGCTCAGGGCGTACGGAGACGCTTTAATGACCGGAATTGACCGCCTTGAGCAGGAGATCTATGAGTTTGCAGGAGAAGAATTCAACATCAACTCCCCGAAGCAGCTCGGCACGATCCTCTTTGAGAAGATGAAGCTGCCTTATGCAAAGAAGACAAAGAGCGGCTATTCCACCAATGCGGACATTCTTGACAAGCTTGCGCCGGAATACCCTGTCGTTTCAAAGATCCTCGAATACCGGACGCTTACGAAGCTCCGTTCGACCTATGCAGAAGGGCTTCAGCCGTTCATTTCAGAAGACGGCCGCATCCACGGCACCTTCAACCAGACGGTTACCGCAACAGGCAGGCTGTCTTCCGCAAATCCGAACCTGCAGAATATCCCGGTACGCTTAGAGCTCGGCAGCCGGATCCGGAAGCTGTTCGTTCCGATGGAGGGCTGTGTGTTCATCGACGCGGACTACTCCCAGATCGAGCTCCGTGTCCTTGCGCACCTTTCCGGCGATGAGAACCTGATCCGTTCGTACGGCGAATCCCGGGATATCCACGCAATTACGGCGTCCCAGGTGTTCCACGTCCCGCTCGAAGAAGTCACCCCGCTCATGCGGAGAAACGCGAAGGCTGTAAACTTCGGCATCGTGTACGGGATCTCGGCATTCTCCTTAAGCGAGGACCTGAGCATTACCCGTGACGAAGCGAAGGAGTACATGAAACGCTATTTTGAAGCCTATCCGGGCATCGAAGCATACCTCAAAAAGTGCGTGAGTGACGCTCAGGAAAACGGCTGCGTCCGTACGATGTACGGCCGCGTCCGTCCCATCCCCGAGCTTTCGTCGCCTAATTTCAACCTCCGTTCCTTCGGAGAGCGCGTGGCCATGAATTCACCCATCCAGGGGTCTGCCGCGGACATCATGAAGATCGCGATGATCCGGGTCGAGGAAAGGCTCCGGGCGGAAGGGCTTAAGACAAGGATCGTCCTCCAGGTGCACGACGAGCTTTTAGTGGAAGCGCCTTTTGACGAGGCGGATCTTGCGGAAAAGATCCTTGTGGAAGAAATGGAGCACGCCGCAAGCCTCAGAGTGAAGCTCGAGGTCGAAGCGAAGAGAGGGGCCAGCTGGTATGACGCAAAGTAAGGTCATCGGGATCACGGGAGGCGCAGGCGCCGGAAAATCCACGATCCTCGCCTATATCCTTGAAAAATACGACGCGGAGGTGATCTCCGCCGATGAAGTCGGCAGAGCGCTGATGGAGCCCGGCGGGTCCGTCTATGATGCTCTGTGTGCATATTACGGGACGGTGATCCTTACGGAAGACGGGCGGATCGACCGGCCGTCGCTTGCAGCGATCGGCCTTAAGGACGCGGAAAGCCAGGCCGTCCTGAATCAGATCGAGCACCCGCTCATCCGGGACGAGATCCTCCGTATGATCAAAGGATCAAAGAAGTCAGTGGTCTTTCTGGAAGCGGCGCTCTTAAAGGAGGGAAGCCTGGTGCCGGTCTGCGATGAAGTCTGGGTCGTGACGGCGTCCGAAGAGACCCGCATCGCGCGGCTCATGAAGGACCGCGGCTACACGGAGGAATACAGCAGGACGGTGCTTTCACGGCAGCTTACGGAAGAGGAGTTTTCAGAGATCGCGGACGTCCTTATCGTAAACGACGGGGAGCTGTCAGAAGTCTGGCCTCATGTGGACAGGGAAATGAAGAGGATCGGAGCAAAGAAGCATGAGATTACAAAGCTTTCAAAGCGGAAGCAACGGTAACGCAGTCTATATTGGCTCGGAGAGCACACATCTTTTACTGGACGCCGGCATTTCCTGCAAAAGGATCACGGAGGCGCTTCACGGTACGGGGCTCGTACCGCAGGACTTAAACGGCATCTTAATCACTCACGAGCATTCCGACCACGTTTCCGGGCTGTTTGTCCTCGCGAAGAAATACGGGATACCGGTGTACGGCTCGGAGGGGACGCTTGCCGCGGTAAGAGAGATCGACAAGGCAGGCTGCATCAGGGAAGAACAGTACCGCGTGATCGAAAAGGGTGTGCCGTTTTCGATTGGCGACCTTACCGTCAATACGATCGGGACGAGCCACGACGCGCGTGACCCGGTCGCTTACAGGATCGATGACGGCCGGAAGTCCATGGCCGTCATGACGGACCTCGGTACCTTTACCGAAGACACCGTCCGCTTTCTCTCCGGAGTGAACGGACTTCTCCTCGAGTCAAACCACGACGTCAGGATGCTGGAGACCGGCCCGTACCCGTACGTGCTGAAGCGCCGGATCCTCGGCGATTTCGGCCACTTGTCAAACATGGCCTGCGGAACGCTTTTGAACCGGATCCTGGATCCGGGCCTTGAATTCGTCTTCCTCGGGCACCTGAGTGAAGAGAACAACTACCCGGACATCGCACTCCTTACCGTAACGCAGAGCGTGGACATGGCGGAAAACGAATATCATTCCTCGGACTTCAACATCCGCATCGCGTCCAGGCACCATGCGTCAGAGCTTGTCTCCATATAAAATAAACCCCGGGCCTTAGGCAGATGCTCATAAGAAAGTTTTGATAATTCTATATTGGGCATCTGTCTGGCCGGATTGGTAAACGAACAACGGACTGCGATACACTTTAATGTGTAGAGCAGTCTGTTGTTTTATTATGAGCTTTATAGGGGAAATGCTACTGCATCCTTGTACAGCTTTTTCAGAAGATCGATGAATGTACGCAGGGAGTCCCGGTGGTCATCCTTATGGGTACAGAGTACACAGGAGAAACTCTCGCTGCAGTCGAAGGGGATCCAGGCAAACTGGCCGCTGTGGTCATTTAAGAAACCGGGGGCAAGGCAGACGCCGCGTCCTGCCGCCACATTGGTAAGAGTCGTGTCGTGATCGGCACTGTTGAAGTAATTGATCTTCCCGCTGGCGATCAGCCGGTGCTGAACGGCACGCAGGGCCGGCGGAGAACCGCCGCCCACCATGAGCGTCCGTCCGTACAGATCTGCATCTGTGACCAGATTTTTTTCGGCCAGCGAATCAGCCCTTTGCGCGATCAGATAGATATGACTCTCAAACAGATCTTGAACATGGATGCTGGGGATCTGCTTTGTCAGTTCCTTCAGCGTAAAGAGAATATCGGTCTCTTCTTTCAGGAAATCGTCCATTCCGTTTTCATATTGAAACTTGGGAATGATCTGTACATCCGGATGTGACTGTCCAAACAGGCGCATGGCTTCCGGAAGGAAGTACACGGCCTGCCGGACCGGCATGCTGATGGAAATGCTGTCCTTGTATTTGGCACTGAAATTCTGCCCCTGTTCGATGGCACGTTTCAGATCCTCGCGCATATTGGTAAGGAATCCTACGAACTGCGCACCGGCCGGTGTCAGGGAAGCACCTTTTCCGCTTCGTTCAAATATCGCAAAGCCCACCTCTTCCTCCAGAAGCCTGATCTGGTAGGTCAGGGTCGGCTGGCTCACAAACTGGTTCTCAGCGGCACGGCTGAAGTTCAGCGTATGTGCCAGTTCTATACAGTAATCGATCTGCTTTGTCGTCATGGAAACATCGCCTCTTTGCTATTTAATTCTTAAATCAATTATATACCTTTTCGATTGGACTTTGCAATAGGAAGATCATATAATAAGGCCAGAAAACAAAACCAGAACACAAAACGGAGGACATAAACATGGCTAAGACATTGATCGCTTTCTTCTCCCGGGCAGATGAGAACTACTTCGCCGGTGCGATGCGTTACGTCAAGGTGGGAAACACCGAGATCGTTGCGGGTATCATGAAAGATATGATCGAAGCAGACAGCTTCAAGATCGAGATGAAGAATCCCTATTCCCCGGTCTACATGACCTGTATCGAAGAGGCGAAGAAAGATCTCCGTGAGCAGGTCAGGCCGGAGCTTACAAATTACCTTGACAGTATTGACGAGTACGACACGATCGTCCTGGCCTATCCGAATTACTGGGGCACCTTCCCAATGGCCGTCGCAACCTTCCTGGAGCGTTACGACTTCACGGGCAAGACGATTCTTCCCCTCTGCACAAATGAAGGAAGCGGCATGGGTGGAAGCGAAAAGGGCATCAAAAAGCTTGCTCCCAGCGCTGAGGTCAGAAAAGGACTTCCCATCACCGGCAGCAATGCGGCAAATTCCGGCGAGAGCGTCAGGCGCTGGCTGAAGGCAAACGGGCTGCTGTAAGGAACAACCGTTATGTGCAGAAAACAAAGAGAACCGGCCGGTTCTATGACGGGAATGATCCTGCTGATCTTGTGTATCGTTGTGATCCTGAGCGGATGCTCACAAGCAGCGAATCAGAGCGGATTTGATATGAAGACCGCATCGCAGCAGCAGGAAACGGAGGAAGAAGAAATGGATGAACAGCGTGTGATCGCTCGATACCAGGCAGTGCAGCAGGCGATGATCGACAAGGATATCGATGTCCTGGATGAGATCATTCTGGATGGGATGACTTTCACCCATATGTCCGGAAAGACACAGACCAAAGACGAGTATTTTGCGGATATCCGGGATGGCAGACTGGACTATCAGAGCTACACCATGAAGGATGCAAAGGTAGTGATCGACGGCGACGACGCCACATTGACCTGCCGCGTGGTCCTGACCGCAAATGCTTATGGTGCGCAGGGCTCCTGGCCCTTCAACGTTACAGCGCATCTTGTCCGGATCGACGGCGAATGGTACATGACCAACTGATCCAAAACAATCGAAAGGAGAAATCATCATGATTTTTGACCGCAATGAAAACAAGGAAGTGATCGCGCTCTTAGGCGCGGGAAGCATGGGGACCGCCATTGCCCGCCGCTTTGCGGCAGGTCGCATCGTCCTGTTGGGCGACATCAGCGAAAAGAATCTGGAACGCACGGCGAATGAGCTCCGCTACAGCGGCTATACGGTGGAGACCTTCGTGGTCAATGCGATGGAAAAGGAATCCGTGGAAGCCTTTGCGAAAAAGGCGGCCTCTCTTGGTCCTGTGAAGTACTTCATCGATACCGCTGGCGCTTCCCCCAATCAGTCGCGCCCCGAGCACATCATGAGGCTGGACGGCGTAGGGACAGGATATGCCCTGGACGCCTTCGGCAAGGTGATGGCTGCAGGCGGAGCCGGACTTGTGATCTCCAGCCAGACCGGTTACATGATGCGTCTTCCGGATGAGGTCGAGCTTCAGATCCTGAAAGCAGCAACTGATGAGCTGATGGACATCCCCTATATCAAAGAAACTGCTCTTCAGAATTCAGGATATGCGTATATCATCGCCAAGCGGATCAATCATCTGCAGGCGCAGAAGGCAGCCGCAACGACCTGGAAGGAACGCCGCGCCAGGATCAATACCCTGTCTCCCGGCGTCATCGTGACGCCGCTGGCCTATGATGAATTCGCAGCTGCCGGCGACAACTACCAGAAGATGATCGATGCTTCCGCCGCCATGCGTACTGGATCCTCTGATGAAATCGCGGAGGCAGGTGCGTTCCTTCTGGGCGAACATGCCGGGTTCATCAACGGCACAGACCTTCTGATCGATGGCGGGACCATCGCCGCGATCCGGACAGGGGCATATACCCTTGGAGCATAAAACCTGAATACTGCGTTTCAGGAAGAAAGGAAAATGAATATGGCACAGAAAAAGCTGGGCTTCGGACTGATGCGACTGCCTCAGTCTGACCCGAATGACTACAGCAAGGTCAATATGGAAGAGCTGAAAGAGATGGTCGACTATTTCCTCGCGCATGGCTTTACTTATTTCGACACTTCTTATGTTTATCACATGGGAAACAGCGAGACAGCGATCCGTGAAGCGTTGGTGAAGCGCCATGAGCGCAGCTCTTATACACTGACTGACAAGCTGCCCACCTGGATGGTGAATTCCATATCTGATATCGAAAAACTGCTGACAGAACAGCTGAACAAGACCGGCGTATCCTATTTTGACTACTATCTGATGCACGCCATGACCGCCCAGTATTATGAGAAGATGAAAGCAATCGGCGCTTTTGAAAAGTTCAAAGAGCTGAAGGCGGAAGGCCGGATCCGGCATATCTGCATCTCCTTCCATGATACGGCGGATGTGCTTGAGCAGATCCTTTCCGAGCAGCCGGACATCGAATATGTCCAGGTGATCCTGAACTATGCGGACATGCAGAACGAAGGGATCGATATCCGCGCCTGCTACGAGACCATCGTACGGCACGGAAGAAAAGTGATCGTCATGGAGCCTGTCAAGGGCGGTGTGCTCGCTAATCTCGATGAGGAATACACAGAACGTTTGAAGGGGCTGGATACCGAGAAATCCATTGCCTCCTGGGCGATCCGCTACGCGGCCAGTCAGCCCGAGGTGTTCGTGGTTCTCTCAGGTATGAGCACTATGCAGCAGATGAAAGACAATGTGTCCTATATGGAGGATTTCCGGCCGCTGACAGAAGAAGAAACTGCTGTCATCGAAGGCATTGCAGAGGAAATATATGCGAAACGGCCAATCCGGCTCATCTCGTCCAATCCGGGGATTCGCCACTATATCGGACTGTATAACAACCGTGTCGGCATGAAGGTCCGGGACGGCTGGCAGGATATCATTTACGGGTCCGTAAAAGCGCGGTTCGGCAGCCCGAAGGAACTGATGAAAACAGCTTCGGAAGAAGAAAAAGAAGCGCTTTTGAAAGCGGCTGAGGTTTATGAAGCATAGGAAGGAGCACTGAGATGGAAAACATTATTTTAAACAACAACGAAACCTGCCCGGTCGTGGGCATCGGCACCTTCATGCTTTCCCCGAAGGAGGCTGAAAACAGCGTCAGAGAAGCGCTGAAAATGGGTTATCGTCTGGTCGATACTGCTAACGCTTACGTCAATGAGCGGGCTGTCGGACGCGGAATGCGTGACAGCGGTGTCCCGCGTGAGGAGATCTTCCTCTCCACCAAACTCTGGCCCAGCGAGTATGAAAACGAGAACGCAGTTGATGAGACGCTGGAACGCCTGGGTGTGGACTATGTGGATCTCCTTTACATCCACCAGCCAGCAGGCAACTGGCTGGCCGGGTACCGGCAGCTCGAGAAGGCATACCGTGAAGGCAAAGCAAAAGCGATCGGCATCTCTAACTTTGAAGGGAAATACATGACAAAGTTGGAAGCTGCCTGGGAGATCATCCCACAGTTCATCCAGGTGGAAGCACACCCTTATTTCACTCAGAAGGAGCTTCGTGAAACGCTGGATAAGTATGGGATCCGTCTGATGGCCTGGTATCCGCTGGGGCATGGCGACAAGAGTCTGCTTCAGGAGCCGGTCTTTGCGGCGCTCGGAGAAAAGTACGGCAAGACGCCTGCCCAGATCATTCTTCGCTGGCATACCCAGATGGGCTTTGTCGTGATCCCCGGCAGCAAGAATGTGGCACATATCAAGGACAATCTGGACATTCTTGACTTCACGCTGACAGACGATGAGATGGCGGAGATCGCAAAGCTCGACAGAGGCGAGAGATACTATCACCGCACCGACGCCCAGCTCGCAGGATTTGCAGCATGGAGGCCGAGCTTCGAGAGAAAGTAGAGGATCAATATGAGGAGATATTTTTCACTGTTTCTTGTCGTGCTGATGGTGATCAGCCTATGTGGCTGTGGGGCAGGCACAAATATGAACTCGAATACATCCTCTGCAGAAACGCAGAATACGGTAACGCCTGCCGGCACAGAGACAGAACCTTCCGAGCCGGTGACCCCGGGTACTTCCTCCGGGAACACATCCGAACCGGCTGAGACAGCGGGGCAGATGACGTCGGATACGAAGATCCTCGTCGTTTATTTCTCCCGCACCGGGGAGCAGTATACGGTCGGTGTCATCGACGAGGGCAACACGGCCATCGTTGCTAAGATGATCGCGGAAAAGACCGGGGCGGACCTGTTTGAGATCCTGCCGGAGACGGATTATCCCTATACCTACGCAGAACTGACCGACGTGGCAAAGAGGGAGCAGAACGAAAAAGCCCGTCCCGCGATCAAGGACGAGCTGCCTGATCTTTCGCAGTACGATACCATCTTCATCGGGGCTCCAGTGTGGTGGGGCGACTGGCCGATGATCATGTATACGTTCTTTGAGAACGCCGATCTTGCGGGCAAGAGCCTGGTGCCGTTTTCCACGCACGAAGGAAGCGGCTTATCCGGGTTCGACAAAAAGCTCACCTCCGCCGTACCGGATGCAACGGTGCTGACCGGTCAGGCGTTCCGTGGAAATGACTGCCAGAACAAGAAAGACAGCGTATCGGATACGGCAGACAAGTGGCTTTCGGGTCTCGGTTTTAAGTGATGAAGAGGTTCTTTCGCAAAACAACGGATATTGTCATGACCGTACTCCTGCTGCTCCTGATGGCCTATTCCCTAATTGGGGAGACCTTTCATGAGGTGATTGGAACGGCGATCTTCGTGCAGTTTATAGGTCATCACATCCTGAACAGGGGTTGGTACAAGGCTCTTCCGAAAGGACGGTATTCCGCGCTGCGCATCTTTCAGACGATACTGGACGTCTTGCTTCTTCTGATCATGATCGCCCAGCCGGTGAGCGGGATCCTGATGTCGAAGCATTTGTATACCTTCCTTCCGGTCGGCGGTGTCTCGGCGGCGGCAAGGGAGATCCATCTGATGTTTGCCTACTGGGGCCTGGTGCTCATGAGCATCCATGCCGGGGCACATCTGCTCCCGATGGTGAAGAGGATCAAAAGTAAACGGGGACGGGCTGCAGCGATTCTGATCGCCGCAGCTGTCTCGGTATACGGGGCGATCGCCTTTTTTACAAGGCAGCTTCCGGGTTATATGCTGCATAGGATCCTTTTTGCCTTCTTCGACTATGATGAGCCGCTGGCAAGGTTCTTCCTGGACTATGCGGCGATCATCGTGCTGTTTGCATGTATCGGGATGCTGCTCCAGGCATTTTTTATCAGAATGAGCGCTCGGAAAGGACGGGGAAAATCATGAAACAAAGAGTACTTGTCGTCTTGCTTGCAGCCGTATTGATATTCACTCTTTCGGCCTGCGGTACCGGCGATACAAATACAGCTGTGCATCAGCCGGAACAAAATACCTCTTCGCAAATCGGGGAACCGGAAAATAGTCAGGCTGAACAACCGCGACTTGATGCTCCGGTCGTTTATTTCACTTCCGACATCTCGGCAGAAGGTCTGGTTGCGATCTATCAGGCGCTTGGCTGGGAGCCCACCGGCCCTGTTGCTGTGAAAATCTCCACAGGCGAACCGCCTGCAAGCAATTACCTCCGCCCGGAGCTGATCGGCGATCTCGTGCAACTCCTGGACGGAACGATCGTGGAATGTAATACCGCTTATGGCGGATCCCGCTCCAGCTCTGCCATGCATAAACAGGTAGCCGAAGATCACGGGTTTACGGCCATTGCCGATTTTGACCTTCTCGATGAAGAAGGCGAAGTCGAATGGCCGGTGACCGGAGGCGACAGGCTCACTTACATTATCGTAGGAAGCCATTCGGAGAATTATACCGATTGGGTGATCCTGTCCCATTACAAAGGCCACCAGATGGCCGGCTACGGCGGAGCGATCAAAAACGTCGGCATCGGCGCATCATCTGCCAGAGGCAAGGCGCTTGTGCATACGGCCGGGACCAAGACCGGTGGCAATATCTTTTATTCCGATCAGGATGCCTGGCTGGAAGCCCTGGCGGAGATGGTGGACGGATTCGTGGATCATGTAGGAGTGGAGCATATCATTTACATCAATGTGATGAACCGCCTTTCAATCGACTGCGACTGTAACGGCCATCCAGCTGAGCCGGATATTCACGATATCGGCATCCTGGCCTCGATGGATCCCGTGGCTCTTGACCAGGCCTGCTATGATCTTGTGGCGCAGGCGGAAGGAAACACGGCACTAATGAACCGCATAGAACGGCAGCATGGTCTGCATACGCTGGATCATGCGGAAGAGATCGGCCTCGGCAGCCGTACCTATCAGCTTATAGATATCGATGAGTAACATACTTCAGATCCTTCAAAGAGAGCTCGTTTACATCTTTTACTATTTTGATCTTCAGCTTCGGCAGATCTTTTGGTACTGGGTCATCGGCATGGCGGTCGGATCTCTGATTTCCGTCTTTGCCAAGGATAGGATCCACGGGCTTTTCGTAAAAATGCAGAAGACACGCTGGGGCTTACTTGGCATTATCCCGGCGTGTCTCCTTGGCATTGCTTCGCCTCTTTGCATGTACGGGACGATCCCGATTGCGGCATCCTTCCGGAAGCAGGGCATGCGGGAGGACTGGCTGGCCGCCTTCATGATGGCGTCGATCCTTTTAAATCCGCAGCTCATTATCTACAGCGCAGCGCTGGGAACGACGGCACTGGCTGTTCGCATCATTACCTGTTTCCTGTGCGGCTGCGCTGCCGGTCTTCTCGTCTTTCTGTTTTACCGGGACAGAGACTTTTTCAACTTTACAGGTTTCGAAGAACGGGAGAGCCACGATACGCATCCGAATCTGCTGATCCGGTATCTGCTGAATCTCTGGAGAAATGTGAAAGCGACAGGACTGTATTTCCTGATCGGCATCCTGCTGTCCGCCATGTTTCAGCGATACGTTCCTCAGGACGTGATGGTAAATGTCTTTGGCGGCAACAAGGCCTGGGGCGTGCTGATGGCGGCAACGATCGGCGTGCCTCTCTATGCCTGCGGAGGAGGGACGATTCCTCTTTTGCAGGAATGGCTGTCAAGTGGGATGAGCATGGGCTCTGCGGCGGCATTTATGATCACCGGGCCTGCAACGAAGATCACAAATCTCGGAGCGCTCAAGATCGTCCTGGGGCTGAAACGCTTCCTGCTCTATATCGTCTTCGTGATGATTTTCTCATTCTTGTCCGGCATCATTGTGAATATGATCTGCGCCGGGTAAAGAATCCAATATCGAAAAACAGAAAAATGCCTGAAGCCAGGGAATCGGTTTTTGCGAGAGGTCTGGTTCCAAGCATTTTTACAGAATATGTCGTTATTGTTGTAAGCGTTTTGTAAAAAACGCGCAGCTCGCACTTGTGCGATCATACGGGTTTGGGATTATCCCAACGAGCCGGATTTGGCGAAAGTGGTTCCGATCCGGATCGGAACACTGCTCGCCAAGTTCTGGAACCGTCCATCGGTACACTGCTTGCCAGTTGCCGAGGTGATAACGGTTCCAGACGAAAATCTGCATACTCTTACGAGTATGCCCTGTTTGCTATTATCAATCCAGAGGTGTTCGAAAAGGTTCAGGAGATTCGGTTACAACGACATCGCCGAACTAAGACAGGTAAATCCCATATGTTCTCTGGACTGGTCTACTGTGCAGACTGTAAAGCGAAGATGCGATACTGCACCACCAGTTACTTTGAAGCACGCCAAGATCATTTCGTCTGTGCCAACTACAGGAGCAACACTGGTTCGTGCTCGGCTCATTTCATCCGGGCGGTCGTTCTGGAACAAATGGTATGGGAGCATCTCAAAGAAGTCATTTGGTACGTAGGCCACTATGAAGGTCATTTCAGGTCAATTATGGAGGCCAGGCTTCAGGCAGAGAGCAAAGAGGCTCTTCGGG
>JAFRVD010000059.1 GCA_017441825.1 Lachnospiraceae bacterium | reverse complement strand
CAGAGACTGGCCCGATTGCGACTTCCGGCGACGGCCTTGCGAAAACGAGGCACTGAGCATTCACTCAGTGCCTCGTATCTTAGGTGAGGTGTTTTTTGACACCCCCTTTGCTGCGCAGGCCCTTATGCCTTCCTCAGCGTGACCACGTCCTTATGGTTCATCGAGAACGCGTGGTTGTTGTAGATCTCCACCTTGAGAGCGTCGCCGTCAAACGTGAAGTCCATGAACTGTTCGTTGCAGGTCTCCACGAAGCGCGCCGTGACGCGGAGGAGATTCTCCTCGACCCAGTCCGCGGAAGTCAGCGAAATGGTCGCGAGGCCGTCTACGGTGTTCTCCTTGCGGGAGCCGTCCATCGCCGCAACGAGCGTCTTCACATTGCCGTCCGGATCCGTGCCGGTGAACGTCACGCCGTGGCAGTCGAACGCAATGTTGAGCTTCGTAAAACCGTCCGTCCGCGCGTCGCGGATAAAGAAGTTGCTCTGCTTGAAGGAAAGATAGCCTTCCGTGACCTCGTAGTCGCCGGCAGCGCACTCCTGGAGCGGAGAAATGGGGGACCTTCTGGGAGCCGGGAGCGCAAGCATGGTCATGCGGCGCTTCAGATGCTCCGCTGCCTCTGCGTTCTCCGGAAGCGGGCCTGCATCCGGCGCCGGAAGGCTGTAGTACCACTCCCAGATGGTGTCGAGCGCCTTCTGCGGCATCACGCCACCGGTAGAGCCGGAAGCGTTCTCCGTGATTGCAAGGATCATGTTGTACTTCGGGAAGACGATGGTGAACTGGCCCATCGCGCCGTCCGCACGGTAGACGCCTTCCGGCCGGCACATCCAGATCTGGAAGCCGTAGCCCACAAAGTTGTCTTCTGCCGGCGGGTTCACTGCCCGCTCCGTGGCGGACTCGTTCTGGAGAGACGTCGCAAGCTTTACGTATTCCTCGGAGAGGATCCGCTCGCCTTCCCAGACGCCGCCGTCCGCGTAGACCTTCATTAAGCGGAGGTTGTCTTCGGTGGTCGCATAGAGACCGCCGCCGCCCATCTCCATGCCATCCTCCATGCAGATACACTTCAGGTTCTTGGGATCGATGCCGATCTTGTCGAACAGCCTGGGGGTCAGGTAATCGATGAGGCCGAGCCCTGTCTTCTCGCGCACCATCGCGCCGAGAAGCGTGGAGCCGGTGGAATTGTACATGAAAGCGGTGCCCGGTTTATGAACGACCGGGGTCGCCAGGAACTGGTCGATCCAGTCCACGCCGTTAAAGGGCATCTTCTCCATGCCGCAGCCCATGCAGAGCACGTCGCGGACTGTGAGAAGCTTCAGGTTTTCCGAAGGATCCTTGGGGGCACGGTCCGGGAAGATGTCGATCACGCGCTCGTCAAGGCGCAGGATCCCTTCCGTAACCGCAATGCCGACCGCCGTAGCGGCGTAGGTCTTGGTGTGCGACTGCAGGCCGTGGCAGATGCCCGGCGCGTACGGTGCCCACCAGCCCTCTGCAAAGACCTTGCCGTCTCTCATGATCATCAGGCCATGGGGCTCGGTCCAGCCTTCTTCGAAGCGGTCAAGCAGCTTTTCAATGGACTCGGAGGGGATACCCACCGATTCCGGGGCGACACGTTCAAATTCTTTACGCATTTGTCTTTGCTCCTTTTTTATTTATCCGATTCTGTTCTCGGTCACACTGTCAAACAACAGTGCTTCTTCCATTTTAGGGCGGACCTGCACTTCCCTTCCGGGTATCAGGTCTGCCGGCGCGTTCTCCGCCCGGACTACAACGCGGATCTCGCAGTCATCGGTTTCCGGAAGCGCGGTGCTCAGCGTGAAATGCACCTCCGTGCCCACGCTCTCCCGCAGCAGGACCTTGCAGGGGATCGAGTCCGCCGATGTATCCCCGGGTCCCAGTACGAGCTCCATATGCACCGGACGCACACCCAGGATCACCTCTCCGCACCTGTTGTCCGGCAGCAGTCCCGGACACGGGAATTCCTTCCCGTAAAGGCGCACAAGGCATCCTTTCTCATCCCGAAGGAGAAGCGCGTCCCGGAAAACATTCATTTCAGGCGACCCGGTCATGAGCCCGGCGGTGAGGTTCCGCGGCTTCCGGTACAGGTCCTTCGGCGTCCCCTGCTGCACGATCATCCCGTCCTTCATGAGGACCAGGCGGGTCGCAAGCGACATCGCCTCGAACATGTCGTGCGTCACGTAGACGAACGTGGTGCCGATCTCCTGATGGACCTTTTTGATCATCACGCGGAGCTTCATCCGAAGAGGCGCGTCCAGGTTTGAAAACGGCTCGTCCATGAGGAGGATCTTCGGCCTCCTGATGAGCGCCCGGCCGATGGCCGTCCGCTGCTTTTCGCCGCCGGAAAGCGTGTCCGGCTTCGCGTTTCGGACACCCGTGAGCTCCAGAAGACGCAGCATGAGGTCCACCTTCCGGTCCACCTCTTCACGCGGGAGATGCACGTTTTTCAAGGGGAACGCAATGTTCTCCGCCACAGTGAAGTGCGGGTACAGGGAATATTCCTGAAAGACCATCGCGACGTCCCGGTCCTCGGGCATCACGCCTTCCATATCCTCCCCGTCGATCGTAAGCTCGCCGGCCGTCACGTCCGTAAGCCCCGCGATCATCCGGAGCACCGTACTCTTCCCGCAGCCTGAGGGCCCGTAAAGCACCACAAAATCACCCGATTGGACCGCCAGGTTGAATTTCTGAACCGCGATCACGCCTTCATTCGAAAGATACGGCTTCTTCTGCTGCTCTTCGAGCGCCTTTTTCGCCTTCTTCCTGCTGAAGAGATATTTCTTCGGGTCCACAAAGGGATAGATTTTTACGACCTCTTTGAGTTCCAGTTCAGCCATAACTACTTTTTAAACAGCTCGTCCATCTCGAGCGGGGTAAGCTCGGCGGGAGCCTCTTCATCTCTTTCCGAGGCCTTTTCCGGCTCCTTGTAGCCGTTTTCGGAAAGATATTTGTTCATCATCTTTTCGTGGCCGTTCCGGAACAGGTCCGTATACACGCCCGGAAGGACCAGAAGCAGCACCGGGTAGTAATCCACCAGGAACACAATGAGCCCGAGGAACACGATCCGGAGCAGGGTGCTTAAAATGTTGCGGCTCGCAAAGTATGCCGTGAGCCGCAGGATGACTCCCACGGTCCCGTCAAATCTTGAGAAGACCACCGGGAGGTACACCGCCATGGACAGCCAGATGAACCCGAGCGGAATTCCGATGAAGAAATACACCATCGCGAAAACATTCTTCGTATAGTTCATATAGCCGAAATACAGGTCAAAAAACAGGATCGCGCCGGATCCCGCGGCGATCAGGAACAGAAGAACGCCCTTCTTGAAATTCTCCTTAATCGCCATGAAAAACGCTTTTGTAACGCCGTCTCCGGACCCGTTCACCACCTTGTTGACCGTGTAGTACAGGGCCGACGAAGACGTCACAATAGTAATAACAGGAATACAGGAGAGCACCCAGTAGAGGCTTACGAGGATCAGGTTAGCGATCTTGGTCAGTATCCTGATAAACGAATTGCCGTACTTAAATACTCCCATGAACTGTACTCCTGTTATGCATGCATTATGTTCAGTAAAAGATTATCCCTTGACGCCGCCCACGACCATACCTTTGACGAGCTCCTTCTGGATGAAGGGGTAGACAAGAAGGATCGGCAGGATGGCGATCATCGCGATAGCCATGCGGGCGCCTTCTGTAGGCATCGACATGGTTGCAAGCTGCGCGGATTCGATGCCGTTGCTGGATGATTTCAGATACTGGATATCGTTCATCAGCTTCATCAGGTACACCTGCACCGAATAGAGCTTGGAATCTGAAATATAGTACAGACCGTTGGTCCAGTTGTTCCAGTAGCCCAGCGCTGCGAACAGGCCGATGGTCGTCATAACGGGCTTACTAAGAGGCACCATGATGCCGGTGTAGATCCGGAGATCGTTCGCTCCGTCGATCCTGGCCGCCTCTATAATGGCATACGGGATGTTCACCGCGTAATAGTTACGTACCATCAGGACGTTCATGCCGCCCATTAAGAGTCCCGGAACGAGCAGTGCCCAGACGGTGTTCTTGATCATGAAGATACGCGTCCACACAATGTAGCTGGCCGTCAGACCGCCGTTGAACAGCAATGTGAAGAACAGGATGAACGCGAAAATGTTCCTCTGCTTGAAGTCCTGACGGGACAGGGGGTACGCGAACAGGGACGTGATCACCAGGTTGACCAGCGTTCCTACGACCGTGGTCAGGATCGTGATGAGATAGCACCGTCCGATCGTGAACCGCTTTGCCCACAGATACTTATACGCAGCCAGCGAGAATTCCTGCGGGATGAACTGGTACCCGTTCTTCGAAAGCGCGGCTTCCGAAGAGACCGAGATCGCGAGCATCAGGAAAAACGGGACGATGCTGTAGATCGCGAGCAGGATCAGGATCACCATGGCCGTGTAATGGAATCCCTTCTCGGGAATATGTTCTCTTTTCTTGACAATAACTTTTTCCATACCGCACCTCCCTTAGAACAGCGCGCTGTCCGGATCGATCTTCCGGACGACCAGGTTCGACAGGAGCACCAGCACGAAGCCGATGATAGCCTGGAACACGGATGCCGCGGAGGACATGCCTACGTTGTTCATTTCGATCAGGGCTCTGTAAACGTACGTATCAATGGTCTGCGTGGTACTGTACAGAAGTCCCGAGTTCAGGGTCACCTGATAGAACAGGCCGAAGTCCGAGTTGAAGATACGGCCGATGGAAAGGAGCAGCATCAGGATGATCATCGGACGGAGCATCGGAAGCGTGATGTATACGATCTGCTTCCACTTGCCCGCACCGTCGATCCTGGCTGCCTCGTACATGGCTTTATCGATACCGCCGATAGAAGCCATGTAAATGATGGAGCTCTGACCTGCGCTCTGCCAGAAGTGCACGACCGTCAGGATGTACGGCCAGTACTTCGCCTTCGTGTAGAAGTTGATCTTCGTCCCCAGGATCTGGTTCAGGAAGCCGTAGTTCGTGCTTAAAAAAGCGTACACGATGTAGGACAGGATAACGGCAGAGATCATCGACGGGAAGCAGATGAGCGGCTGGATCACTTTCGCGATCTTCCGTTCGGAGATCTCCGCCATCATAATAGCGATCGAAACGGCGATCACAAGGCCCATCGCGATCCACACGAGGTTGTAAAGCAGCGTGTTCCGGATCATCAGATACGCGTCCCTCGTTTCAAAAAGGAAGCGGAAGTTCTCCAGACCCGCCCACGGGCTCTTGAATACGCCGACCGAGAAATTGACTTTTTTAAACGCGATCAGAATGCCGAACATCGGCAGGTAGTTGTTGCAGATCAGATAGATAAAGCCGGGCAGCATCATCAGGTACAGCGGAATATATACCTGTGCTGTAGCCTTGAAGCTTTTCTTGTTTTTCTGGGCCAGCAGTCCGTCGTATTCCGAAACTGCACTGTTCGTGGTTTTAGCCATGGCCTTTTCCTTTCTGAAAACGCGGGATGCAGCGCGAAGCTGCATCCCGCATACTGTTTACAGGCTGAGCGCCTGATTATTTGCCGTACTGCTCAAGCCATGCATCCAGCTGAGCCTGGTAGTCAGCAACGATATCGTTGATGCCGGCCGTCTCAAGGGCTGCAAGGAATTCGGGCAGGTACTCTTCAGGATCAACTTCGCCGTAGGTCAGCACGTTGTTGTACTGGTTGACCACGTTCGAAACTGCAGCGACCTGCGTCTGAACGTTCTCGGTAGACGGGGTGAAGCCGAACTGTCTGGGATACCAGGACTGAGCCATCAGGTCTTCCATGAACTTCTTATCAGACTCGGAAGTGTTCGAATCCATGCCGTACAGAAGGAACTGGTTGCCGAATGCGCCGCAGGTGTAAAGGGCGGTATACGGAACCGTGCTCATGTCGAGGCCTTCCGGATACTCGATGGAGGTGTGGTCTTCGTTCCAGACGTAGGATACGCCTTCAAGGCCGTAGATCAGGGCGGAAGCAACGAACTCATCGGTCCAGATGATGTTCATCAGCTTGGCAGCCGCTGCCGGATTCTCGGAGGTGTAAGCGATACCGTAAACAAGGCCGTTGGTTGCCATATCGGAGATGCCGATCTGTACGCAGCCAAAGTCGATGTTTGCGCCTGCTGCTGCGGAGTTCGTGTCGAACATCGCGTCGCAGGTTTCGATGGAGTAAGCATGGCCCATGATAACGCCCTTAGCGGAACCGGAAAGAACGAGGGTATCATGAGACTGGGTGTTCGTGGAGCCTTCCGGATCGCAGTAGCCGGCCTGTGCCCAACGGTATGCACGCTCAACGCCGCGCTTGTAAGCGTCGGTTGCGTAGTAGTTGACGACTTCGGTGCTGTCGCCCACAGTTGCGGTGTAGGTGCCGATCACGGAGGTGTGGTCAACAAAGTTCTCAAGGGTGACCAGCTGGTTCGGGAAGACGATGAAGTGCTCTTCCGGATAAACTTCCTTCAGTTTGCCGAGTGCATCCTCAAGGGTATCAAGGTCGGTCACAGTGCTGGGATCCAGGACATCGTCGACCAGAGAGTGATCATAGAACCACTTCCAGGAAAGGGAAAGTCCCTTGTAGCAGGGAAGTGCGTAGATGCTGCCGTTCACGGCGCCGCACAGATCCCAGTCTTCCGGAAGAACCTGGAGAAGGCCCGCAAGCTCGTTGTCAAGATACGGATCCAGGTTGGTCATGTAGCCGTTTGCCTGCCAGGTGTTGAAGGGGAAGGCAAGGATGATGTCGTGCTTCGCGCCTGCAGCAAGGTCCATGGACATGTTCGTGCTGTAGTCGGAAAGAGATGCAAACGTCAGGTGCATCTTCACGTCGGTTACGCCCAGATCGTTCAGGATGTGGTCGTTGATCGCATCCTCAACACGCTTGATCTCCGCATCAGCCGGGATGGGCTGCATAACGGGCAGGATCAGCTCGCAATAATAAGCGTCGCCCTCTTCAGCAGGAGCTTCTTCGCCTTCTTCAGCAGGAGCTTCTTCGCCTTCCTCAGCGGGCTCTGCTTCATCTGTTTTTTCTTCTGCCGGTGCTTCAGCTTCCTTCGTGCCGCTGTCAGACGGGGTTACCGCAGCGTTACAAGCAGCAAGAGAAAGAACCATTACAGCAGCAAGAAGGATCGCCAGAATTTTCTTCATATGAGTGTTCCCTCCTTATTTTGTGGGGAAGCGCACTGCTCCCCTTTATGCTACGATTATGACAGACACGCCTCTTTACAGCATTTTCTTTCGTGCAGGGACTTTCCAAAAAAACAGTCAGCCGGAAAAACCATTTACAAAAAAACACTCCGGAGTGTTGAATTTGTAACTTCCGGAGTGTTTTATTCTGTTATTCCGTATCCCCGCGGATCATCTCCGTAAGAAGCTTTACCGCAGTATCCCGGTTCAGCGCGTTTTCGAGGATCCCGCCGATGGCCTCCGTCCCCGGCGCAAGGTACCCGGCCTTTGCCGCCCCGGAATTTTCCGTGATCCGGTACCCCACCGGCACGAGCACTCCGCCCGCCTTCACCGTATAATAGATCCGGTCTCCGGCGGCCAGGAAAACGTCCTCAGGAAGAAGCTCCGAAAGATCCGAAAACGCGTCCTTCACTGCGTAGAGATCAAAGTGCTCCGGGTCCGCAATATAGAGGTCCAGGTCGCCGATCCCGAACAGCGCGGAAAGGACCTGCATGGTCTGCGCGTCCGCGGCGTCGTTCCCGGGGATCCCGAGCGAAAAGGACGTACTCACGTCCGCGTGCTCCTCTTCCGTATCTATGCCTGCCCGCGCGAGGCACTCGTCGAAATAGGTGCTCTCATCCTGGGACACGGCGTTGACCCAGACCACGTAGACCGCGGTGTCTTTCTGCGGTGCGCGGATCACGAGCGCCAGCACGGTGAACACGATGACAAGTCCGAGCGACACGATCGGGATCTTGTAGTAGTCCCACAGAAACTCAAGCTTTTTCTTTCCTTTTAGCCGGGAAAACGTCTCCTTGTCCCTTTTCCACTGGTCCGTAATGTGCTTAATCTGCCTGCTCATTGCCGTTTCTCCACTCCGCGGGACTCATGCCGCTGATCTTCCGGAACACCGTAGAAAAGTAGGATATGTTGTTGTAGCCCAGGTCGCTCGCGATATCGCTGATATTCTCATCCGTAGAGATCAGCAGGTGCTTTGCTTCGTTCACCCGGAGCAGGTTCACGTACTCCCTCATCTTCATGCCGATCTTTTCGCGGAACAGTTTGGACAGGTAGTTCGGGGTCACGTAGACGATCTCCGCCAGCTGGTCGCGGGAGAGGTCCTCCCGGTAGTGCTTCTGGATGTAGTCCTTCACGATCAGCACCGTATCCGTATTGTGTGCGCTGTCGTTTAAAAGCTCGATCGTGAGGTCATAGTACACCGCCGCGCACTCCACGAGGTCCCCAACAGACTCCTCCGCCCGCCGGCCCGCCTCAATCGCCCGCGGCTGTTCAATGAGGCTGCTTGCGGGGATCTCGTTGTCCGCAAGGAAGCTCCTGCAGACCTCGGTCATCTGCATAAGCGCGAACCTGAGCATCTGCTCTCCGTGCCGTCTTTCAAAGGCGATCCGCCCGCCGTACTCGCATACGATCGAAATAAAGCGGTCCCGTTCCCGGTTCTTGAGCGCCCTCGTGAGGAGCTCTTCGCTGAGCTTCGGGATATCGCTGTCCTCCTCACGGAGGTCGCCGTAGCGGAAAATGAGGCCGGGGTGCATACGCATGGCGTAGATCTCCTTGGACGCCTCGATGTGGTACGCGGAAAGCTCATAGAGCGGCAGGCTTTCCCGGAGCATGAAGATCGGGTCCACGTTGAAGAACTCCCGGCAGGTGTTGCCGAGCTCTCCGCAGATGGACGTCAGCTCAGCGATGGTCTTCGCGTCCTCCGGAACAAAGCAGTTCAGCTTTTCATAGCGGTTCTGGCGTTCGATCAGCGTATACGCGTTCCCGAGCCGGCCGGTCAGGTTCTCCTCAAAGACCCTGCTGATGCTGAAATCGAGCACGTTCCGCTCCCAGCCCGCGCGCACCGCCTCCTGCGTGTCTATGAGTGCGTAGATCACGTGCCACCGGCTGTCCCCGCGGAACCGCACGTTGTTCCTTGAAAGGAAAGTGTCGATCTTGTCCGTGGTCCCGCCGAAATAGCCGTCCCGGATCTCCCGGAAGACACTGTTTAATACGAGGTCCTGGTCCGCAGGGGCCTCGCTCCGCTGGCTTCTTTTATAGTTCCGGATCATGTCGGAAAGCGCCTCGTGCATCTCCTGGAAGTCGAGCGGCTTCATGAGGTACCGGGTCGCGCCGTATTTGATGGCCTCTTTTGCGAATTCAAAGTTTTCAAAGCTTGTGATGAAGGACAGTTCGCACGGGAGCTCTTCGTTGTAGATAAACCGCAGGACTTCGAGCCCGGTGTTTTTGGGCATCTCGATGTCGCAGAGGATCAGCTCGGGGATCTCCCGCGCAATGATCTCCATGGCGACCTCGCCGTTGTAGGCCCGGAGGATCTTGCTGATCCCCAGCTCCTGGCAGTCGATCTGGCTTTGAAGTACGTCGATCGTGGAAATGTCATCGTCGCAAATGAGCAGCTTCATACAGTCTCGCTTTCTTTTTCTCCCTCAGGCTCGTCCGGGATCAGGATGTCCACGCAGGCGCCTCCGTCCGGCAGGTTGGAAAGCACCAGAAGGTCCGGACGTTTGTACGTCAAGCGCAGCGTGTGGGCAGCGTTGCTGAGTCCGATATGGTTTCTCGTGTTGAATACAAGGTCTGTGTCGTTCCGGTTTTCAAGGACTTCTTCGGAGAAGCCGGGGCCGTTGTCCGTGATGCGGATGCGGGTGCCGTCCGGCGCCTTCCGGCAGTCGATGGTGATCTTCAGCTCGCGGTAGAGGTCCATCGCGTGCTTGAAGCTGTTTTCAATGATCGTAAACATGACGAGGAGCGGGATCCGGGTGCTCCTGGCCTCATCCTCGCAGTGGATGTCCGCAGTCACGCTTCCGGGGAAGCGGATCTGCTGCATGGTAATATAGTTTTCAATATGGGTAAGCTCCTCGCCCACCGTCGTGAAATCGCTCTTCATTTCGAGCATATAGCGCATGTACTTCGCGAGGACGTTGCAGTACTTCCGGATGTCGTCCTGCCGCCCCTGGTAGGTCATGTTGCTGATGGTCGTGATGGCGTTCAGGTAGAAATGCGGCTTGATCTGCGCGCGGAGGAGGTGCAGCCTGTCTTCCTGCTCCTTTCTCATGCGCTCGACCTCTTCCCGGGTCGACTGCTCGATCCTGCCGGACATTTCGTTGAAGCTTTCGTTCATCTCCTGGAATTCCCGGTTGTCCGCCTCCGTCTGGATACGGTAGCCCATGTTCCCGCTTCGAAGCTCGGAAATACCGTCCATCAAAGTCCTGGTGGGGCGGATGACGTTGCGGTTCAGGAAGATCATGAACCCGAGCAGGAGGAGCGTGCTGAGGATACTGAAGTTCATGAGGAGGATCGTGCTGTTCCAGGAGATCTTTCTCTGGACGGAACGGGCGTCGACCGTCAGGATCAGCTCCCCGTCCAGGTACTCCATGGGCGCCCGGCTCTCAAGCACGCTGCTGCTTCCCCTGTAACGGCCGTCCTCGTCAATAAGGTCCTTTCCCTCCGAATCCCGGAGCGTGCAGTAATACGCCTGCCCCTCCGCTTCCAGGATCAGCGTAGGCTCCATGCCGGCGATGGGCGCGATCGACTCGATCTGGTAATGCGCAAGCGACGACCCCGCCGTCAGCAGGTATTTCCCGAGGACCACTGTCTTGATGAAGAACGTCCCGGTGTTTCCACGGCACAGGTTCCATGACGTGTCCCGGAAATTCTTTTCGTGTCCCGGGATAAACTCCGCGGTCATCTTCTTCATTTCCCCGGCCTCAAAGCCCGGGATCAGGCTGTTCGCGTTGAAAAGATAGAGATCCGAGTCCGTGTCCATGAGGCAGAAGAAATCGATGTGCGGGTTCGAGATCATCTTGTTGGTCATGGTCGTGTAGATCTCCTGCTTGAGGGAGGCCTTCATCATCTCCGAGCCGACCCGGAGCTCTGTCTTATTGTAGATCATGATCAGGAGCTCGTGGAGGCTCTCGTTCATCGATGCGAGCTCCGTGTCCACTGTCCGCGTCCAGATTTTGGCGGCGTTCGTGTTTTCATCGACGGTCTGGCGCCGCAGCGCGTTGATGAAATTCAGGTTCGTATAGATGTTGAGCGCCAGGCTGACCACAAAAATGAGCACAAGGAACAAGAGCGCCGTCCTGATCCAGGACCGCCGCGGCCTTGTATTCTCCTTTCTGTTCTCTTCGCCCATGACACCTCTTTTTCAGTTGGTTTTCCGCGGGGCCTCACGGCCCCGCCGGGATCAGATTTCCGTATGGAACGGGAAGGCCGGAAGGCCGCATGTGTCAAACAGGAAGCCCCGGCAGTAATTCTGCTCCGCATAGGAGATGCTGATCTCCTTTGCGTTTTCAAATGCGCCGGCCGTTAAGATGAAGCGGTCGCCTTCAACGCGAAGCTCCGGCGCGACCTCCTGCCCGTCCGCGGTCACCACAAGAGAGTGCTCTGTGTCTCCCGGGCTCCGGTCGATCACAAGGCCGTCCCCGGCGTCCGTAAACCGGAGGACGACGTCTTTTCCGTCACGCTCCGCGGATGCGAATTCCGGGAAGTCCGCCTTCACGTCTTTTCCGTAGATATATTTGAGCGCAAGGCCCGCAAGCCGTTCGCCCGCCTTCCGTTTGTCGCGGAAATGGATATTGATGTCGTCGCCCAGGTCGATGATGTTGACGTCTTTCGCCTTGGGCATCTCCTTCGAGCTCTCGTGCTGGAGAAAACGGATCAGCGGATAATGCTTGGCCCCGGTGGCGCCGCGCCCTTCAAACGGCGCGAGATCCACCTGGTAGAAGGGGATCTCGTCCCGGAACAGCTTCCGCCAGGAACGGATCACGGCCTTCATGGACTCGCCGTAGAATTCGTGCCAGTCGCGGAAATCGTCGTCCTCGCCCTGGTACCAGATGGCTCCGGCCACGGCGTACGGCGCGATCTTTTTCAGCATGGTCTCATAGAGTCCTGCGGGACGGATGCAGGCGCGCGGTCCCGGCACGTACGCGGAATAGACCGGCATGGGCATGGGTTGAGGATTCGCCGCCATCCGCTCCATGAACTCCTTGAGGCCGATCCCCATCATGAAATCGTCCATCCGCTTCTTCATTTCTTCGGGAACCGGCGGGACCGGCTGCTCGGAAGCTTCGTAATATGCCCGCCAGGGAAGCTCTGAAACGGCTTTCTCCTGGAAGTCGAGGACGGGCCGCATGGAAGGGGTGTTTTCGATCTCTTCCATTGATGCCCAGGCCGCCGCCGGGGTGCCGCCCCAGTTACAGGCGATCATGCCCACAGGCACACCGAGCTCTTTCCTTAAGATCTTCCCCATGTAGGCCGGTATCGCGCCGAACTGTTCGCGGTCCTCGCGGTCCTCCCACCGGCGCCAGAAGCCCCAGTTTGTGCAGTCGATATATTTCTCCGCTCCGTTGAAATTCACCTGGGGGCAGGTGAACATTCTAAGATACGGGTCATCGTCGGTCTGATATTCCGTCTCCGCGCCTACGTCGTATTTCAGGATGAATTCCATGTTTGACTGGCCGCCGCAGAGAAAAACTTCGCCCACGGCACAGTCGGAAAAGCGGATCTCTTCCCCGAGGCGCCCGGAACGCACGGAAAAGCCGAGCTTTTCCGAAGCCTCAAAAGGCGGGAGCTCCGCCATGAAGGCGCCTTGTGAATCGCTCACAGTTTCTGCGGTCACATCGCCTAATGAGACGGTGATCCGGTCGTTTTTCACACTCGTTCCCCAGACGGGGATCTTCTTGCCCTGCTGAAGGACCATGCCTTCGCCGAAAATGATCGGAAGCTGTAATTTCATGGTGATCTCCTTTACGGATATAAATTTCCACTTTGTATTGTATCAGCTGGCGATCCCCCGGGACATTTGAAAAACACGGCTGTTCTGATAAAAATGTAAATTGGTCTTACTTTTTCCTTTGGAAAGTGACGTACTGTATTTTATAATGCAGGTATGACAAGAAGGGAGAAGTACGTCAATGGAAGATAATGTGAAAAACAAATATGAAGCCATGAGGAAGGCCATGCTGGAATTCAACAAAGAATTCGGCGGGGAGATCAACAAGGCCATTCCGAAGTACGAGGATCCCACGCGTTATCCGATATCGGAGCTCGTGGACCTGTTCAAATTTCAGATGAAATTCCGGAATCCAGACCTCTCCCGGGAGGAAAAGGACGCTCTCAAGAAGGACTTTGCCGAAAAGCGCGACGCGATCAGGCTGCTGCCGGGTGCGCCGGACAGGGTCTATCTCTGGACTGAAGGCAACATGCCGGCGGAGACGGAGTACACGGACAACTCGGAGCATCAGTACGATCATGAGCCGGACTTTAAGCCGTATTACCTCGAGATGCTGATCCCGGAGGACCGGGAGCCCATCGGCGGCATCGTGCTGGTGGCCGGCGGCTCGCACGGCGCGGGGACGATGAACGAATGCTACGAGGTGGGCCTCGAGTTCAACGCGCTCGGCTACCAGTGCTTCATCCTGCAGTGCCGTCCGAACATGTGCCCGTGGTCTCGGCTTGAGACCGCGGCGGACGCGTCCCGCTGCTTCCGGTTGATCCGGGCAAACGCGGACAAGTACCGCCTGAAGAAGGACCGCCTGGCTTACGCCGGCTTCAGTAACGGCGGCGTGACGGGCGATGCCTGCGCCGAGTTCTTCTCAGAGGACCAGAAGATCGCGGACTATTTCCCGGACTACGTTCCGGACGATATCGACCTTGAGTACGGCGCGGAGAACGCGTATCTCTGCGTGTACGGCGCGCGGCACTTAGGCACCGTGCTGTCCCGTCCGGACTTCAAGTACCCGCCCACGTTCTTCGCGATCGGCCGGAAGGACTTCGGCTGCATCGCCAACATGAACGGGCTGCTCCCGTGGCTCTGGGCGAAGGAGGTCCCGGTGGAGATCCACACATTCGCCGGGCATCCGCACGGCTACGCGGGCTGGAAGCTCATCGACGGCAAGGGCGACTACAACTTCGACCTCTGGATCACGCACGCGGACGTGTTCCTCCGCGACCTGTTCGTGGGCTACGACCCGAAGCTGTTCGGGTGAGTTTTAATACACCACAGAAACACCCGGGGCCGTAAGGCCCCGGGTGTTTCTGTTTACAGGCGCACAGCGAGCGTCGTGAGTGTCTCCACGGGCTGACCAGGAAGACCGCCCTTCACCTGGGAGACCGTGCAGGCCCCGTCCGTGAAGGTGAACCAGGTCGTCTTGCGGGAGTTGTTCTCGGGCCAGAGCTCTTCTAAGCGGAAGACCGCGTCGGATTCCCAGACACCGTTCGCGTAGCACTTTGTGGCGAACTGCCAGGGCGAACGGAACCGGTTGTAGCGGCGCGTGCCGTCCAGCGCGAACTCCACGCGGCAGCACGTGTTGTCCGTGCACTCCCAGACGAGCTCGCCTTCCATATCGTCGAAGCGGATCCGGAAGCCCTTCGCGGGGTTCGCCTCCGGCGCGTACATGCCGAGGCAGTAGACGTCGAACGTCCCGGATTTCACCTGATAGGTGCCTGATGCCGCAAGCTTTGCGGGCGAATACGGCCGGTACTCCGGCCCCGGGATCGCGAGGGTCTTAAGCCTAAGCGCAAGCTTCTCCTGCGCGGCCTTCGCGGCGTCATCGGCGGGGATCGGCTCATCCGAAAGCGCCGGGAGGACGATGTCCCACAGCGACTGGAGCACCCGGTACGGGTTCGAGCCCAGCGCGTTCTGGTTCATCGCGATGATCATATCCTGGTCCGGCAGCACGATCGAATACTGGCCCGCCGCGCCGTCCGCGCGGTACGAATGCGCCGGCTGGCACATCCACATCTGGTAGCCGTAGCCCACGCAGCCATCGATCTCCCCGCGCTCCCGCGCAGGCTCGTTATCGTTCTCGATCTGCTTAGACGTCGCAAGACGGACGTATTCCTCCGGCAGCAGCCGCTCGCCGTTCACACAGCCTCCGTCTAAATAAAGCTTCATGAGCCGCAGATTGTCTTCCGTGGAAGAGACGGTCCGCCATGCCCACATGTCCTGTCCCTCCGGCGCGATGCCGTGCATCACGGTCCGTCCGTTGATGCCGATCTTCGGGAACAGCTTCTCTTCAAGATACTCGTAAACCGTCTTTCCGGTCAGCTTTTCGATGACCTTGCCGAGGAACGTCGAGCCCACGCTGTTGTACCAGAAATTCGTGCCCGGCCGGTTCGTGAGCGGGGTGGCGATGAAGTTCTGTACCCAGTTGCCTTCCATGGTCGGGAACTGCGTCATGCCGGAGCCCATGGTCAGCACGTGGCGGATCGTGAGCTCATCGAAGTACTCCGAGGGGCTTTCCGGAACGAATTCCGGGAAGATCTCTGTGAGATGTGTGTCCAGCGTAAGAAGCCCTTCGTAAATCGCCATGCCGATGGCCGTGCCCATATAGGTCTTCGTAAGCGACGCGCACATATGCGGCTGTCCTGCCGCATACGGCGTCCACCAGCCCTCCAGGCACACCTTGCCGTGACGCATGATCATGAGGCCGTGCATCTCCGTGATCCCGCCGTATTCAAGACGGTCGAGGAGCTTAAGAAGCGCCTCGGAACGGATCCCCGCTTCCTCCGGGGTGCAGCGTTCAAATTCCTGCCGGGTAAAATTCTCCATTCTCAACCTCCCTGACTCGCTTAGTCTTCCGTGAGCGCCGCACGCTTTAACGGCAGCAGCTCATCGAGTGCCTTCTGCAGATATTCGTTCCACAGCTTGAAATCGTGGTCCGCGCCTTCCACCAGGATGAACTTCGGGTCGAGGTTCAGCTCCTGCATAGCACGGACGTCTGCTTCCACCCGCTCCCGGATGAACTCTTCCGTGCCGAGGACGACCGTGAAGTCGGGCATCTTCGTGCCGTTTTCCTGATGGCGCTTCGTGACCGCGCGAAGATCGTACTCCGAGCCAATAATCTCGTTCGAGGGCCCGAAGGACGTGCAGAACAGCGGGAACGTGAGCCGGAAGTGGTCGCTTTCGATCTCTTCCGCAAGCGTCTCCGGGCAGAAGGTCATGCCGATGCCGCCTGACATATCGATACAGGCCGCGTACAGCTCTGGATGGTTGACCGCCATCCCGAGCGCCGCGTTCCCGCCCATTGCGAAGCCCATGATGAAGTTGTCTTCCCGGGCCGGGCTTGAGGGGAACATGGTCTGGAGCACGATAGGCAGCTCCTCACAGACAAAATCCATGTAACGCACCCCGTAGCGCGTGTTGATGCCGAAGCTGTTTGTGATGTTGGGGGAGACCAGCATCACGTGATTGCGCTCTGCCGCTTCCTCCACGTTTGTGAAGCGGTAGGGCAGGGTATCGTCGTCTCCGCCGCCGTGGATGAGATAGACCGTCTGGAATTTCATCCCCGGAGCAAAATGCGGCTTCCCCTCGTCGTGGTTATGAGGGTTCCGGTTCGTCAGCTTCCTGAAGTAGTCTCCGTTGCAGCGGTACTCCTGCGTCGGGATCACCACGGTGACGTCCACGTAGTGTCCGAGGAGCTCGGAGCGGTAGTTGAAGCGCAGTTTCATAGTATTCTCCTTTTTATGTGTTTTTCCAAAGTGCTGAGTCAAAGGTTTCCCGTTACCTTCAGTGTACCATATTCCCGGGAAATTAACAGAACAAAAAACAGCAGTCTGTATAAAAAAATCGCCCCGGGAAGCTCCCGGGGCGTTACGTGCTGTTATTTACGGGTGTAGCCGGTCAGTCAAAAACGACCTCTTTCCCGGTCTCCGAGGACCGATAGATCGCTTCCAGGATCTGGGTCACCACAAATGCCTGCTCAGGCTTCACGAGGGGCTCGGTTCCTTCGAGGATCGCACGGATCCACTGCTTCGCTTCGATCACGCAGGGGTTCAGCATCTCGCCTTCATAATAGGTATCCTCTTCCTCGATCAGCGTCTCCTCGGTCATCTTCTTTCCATAAATGCCGCGGTTATAGACGAGCTTGCTGATGGGGTAGCTGTCCCCGCTGAGGATATCGGCGCCGGCCTTTGTGCCGCAGAGCGTCGTGCATGCCTCACGGCAGTCCGTCAGGTTGATCGCCCAGGAGGACTCCAGAAGGATGGTCGCACCGTTCTTCATCTTGATGAAGCCCATTGCACTGTCTTCCACGTCAAAGGTCTCCGGATCCCACGGTCCGCCGTCGTTGCATGCGGCAGCGTCCGGCAGGTTCCCGAGCTTGTGGTATACGCTCCCGAGGACCCGGTCAGGCTCGTAGTTGTCCATCAGCCAGAGGGTCATGTCCAGTGCGTGTGTTCCGATGTCGATAAGCGGTCCGCCGCCCTGCAGCGCCTTGTTCGTGAACACGCCCCAGGTCGGGACGCCGCGCCGCCGCAGCGCATGGGCTCTCGCGTAGTATATTTCGCCGAGGTCTCCGGCTTCGCACGCCTTCTTCACGTGCTGGATCTCCCCGCGGAAACGGTTCTGGTAGCCGATCGTGAACATCTTTCCGGACGCCTTCCACGCATCGATCATCTTCTGCGCGTCGGCGGTGTTCGCGGCCATCGGCTTCTCGCACATGACGTGCTTTCCGGCTTCAAACGCGTGTACCGTGATCTCGCAGTGGGAAACGTTCGGGGTGAGGACGTGGACCACGTCGATCTCCGGATCCTTTAAGAGTTCCTGATGATCCGTGTAGATCTTCGCGTCTTCCGTGCCGTACTCTTTGGCGGCCTTTACAGCCCTTTCTTCGATAATATCGCAGAACGCCACCATCTCGCACATGTCGCTGCACTTCGCAAGCGACGGCATATGCTTCTCGTTCGCGATACCGCCGCAGCCGATAATGCCGATCTTCAGTTTTTTCATGCCATAAACCTCCTTTTATTCATTCAAATTCGGTACTAATCAAAACAAAACAAAAACAAATGCACTTCGTGTATTACGTAAAAATGTTCATATATGATACAGGATTATACTACCGATATCCGTTTCAGGCAACCCTTATTTACATGTCCGGAGCATTTAGTTAAGTAATATTTCACAAAAACCATGGCCATAATGCGCTTTATGTTGACAGATTGGGGAATAAAGTGGTCTTTTTTATTGACAAAGAGCGGTTCTGCGAGTATCATAACAACGATGGATAGTTTAATTTAACATATCGGAACAAAACACAATAAATCACAACAAAACACAGGAAAGGAGGATCGCAGCAGATGAAGCATTACGGATTTGAAGAAGAGCCCTACGGAAGGGCCTATCTTGAGAGCCGGGGCCGTTCCACGGAGGAGCGGATGGCACTCGCGTCTTATGAGGCTGCAAAGTATCTCCCGATCGATTTCCCGGAGAACTGTCTTCTTCCTACGGTTAATTTTGTCCCTGAAAACGGTGCCGTCGGCCATACTTTTGGCTGCGGCATTATGTATTTCCCCGAAAAAGCCGAAGAGATCCTTGAGAAGCACCCGGAGCACCGCGAAGAACTCTCTGAGATCTATGAGATCATGAAGAAAGAGAACACGGACGCGATGTACAACGCAGCCATCCCCCCGCGGTACATCCACATCGCGCGGACACATCTCCTCTGGGGCGGCGGCTGGGGCGGCCATGCGAATCCGGACTATGACCGGCTCCTCCATCTGGGGACGGACGGCATCCGGGAGCTGATCGAAGAGTGCCGGAAGACACACCCGGAAAGCGCGAAATTCTATGACGCGTGCAGGATCTCCATGGACATGGTGGACCTTCTCGGGGACCGGGTGTCGGAAAAGGCTCTCGCACTTTCCGAAGAGACGGACGATTCTGAACGCAAGGCGGAATTCAGGCGCATCGCAGAGACATTCCGGATCGTTCCCAGAAAGCCCGCCTACGATATGTACTCAGCTATCATGGAGTTCTGGATGGTCTATACCATGGACGGGGTGGATTCCCCCGGCCGGTTCGACCAGTTCATGTACGATTACTACCGCGCCTCTTCCAAGGAAGAGAATGAAGAGATGATCACCCGGTTCCTGGAGGCCATGCACAACGTACGCGGCTGGAACCTCTGCCTCTCCGGCTCAGATGAGAACTGGAACGACGAAACGAACGATCTCTCCTACCTGGTCCTTGAAAAGGTCACGGAGCTCCGCTACAACACTCCGAACCTCACGGTCCGCGTCCACCGGAACACCCCCGAAAGGCTCCTGCGCGCCTGCGCGGAATCCCTGGGCACCGGAACGGGACTGCCCGCACTATACAACGACGAAGTGGTCTGCCCCGCGCTCGAGGACATCGGCATCCCGCCCGCGGACAGCCACGACTACTGCATGAACGGCTGCAACCAGATCGATATCATGGGGAAGTCCCACATGGGCCTGGAGGACGGCGAGGTGAACCTCGGGAAGGTCCTGTCGCTTACGCTGTTTACGGGCTACGATCTCTCCTCGGGGGAACCGGAGATGATGCTCCCGCCGTTCGGCGATCCCGCGGAGTGCGAAGACTTTGATTCGTTCCTCGCGCTCTACTACCGGTATCTGGACAAATGCACGGACATCGCCGTGGAAATGTCGAACATCAGCCAGCAGATGTTTGCCGAATTCTATCCGGACCCCTACCGGTCGTGCCTGATCCAGGGATGCCTCGAAAAGGGTAAGGATTACAAGTGCGGCGGCCCGCTCTACGGAGACGGGCAGGTGTTGGCCGAAGGCGTTGCAGACGCCGGCGATTCGCTTTACGCGATCAAAAAGCTGATCTTTGACAGCAGAAAATACACAATGGACGAGCTCACGGAGGCGCTCCGCGACGATTACAAAGGCCACGACGCCCTCTATAAGGATTTTTCCGCCTGTGAGAAATTCGGAAACGACATTAAGGAAGTGGACAGCCTCACCGCGCAGGTGGTGGATCACTTCTTCCGGTACCTGAAAACGAAGCGGACGTTCCGCGGCGGCGTGTTCACCGGCGGGTGCAGCCCCTTTGTCCGGGCAGCGGAAAACGGCGCGGCCGTTGCGGCGCTCCCGAACGGCAAGCACTGCTGTGAAAGCATGTACGCGGACAGTATTGCCGCAACGCCCGGCAACGACAAAAACGGCCCTACGGCATCCGTCAAGTCCATGCTGAACTACGACCAGACGCAGGCCTGCTCCGGCTTTGTGGCGCAGATGAAATTCAGCCAGGGGCTGTTCAATACCGCAAAAGGAAGGGATTCGTTCCTGGATCTCGTAAGGGCCTACTTCGGAAACGGCGGGCAGCAGCTCTCCATCAACGTAGTGGACCGTGAAACGCTTCTCAAGGCATACAAGGAGCCCGAAAAGTACGGGAACCTGATCGTCCGGGTGGGCGGCTACAGCGACTATTTCCTGAACCTGACGCCGGAACTTCGTGAGAACGTCATACAGAGGACGGAATTTTAACCGGGAACGGATGCTCCCGCGCCGGGCGCGGAGAGGAGGACTCTCATGATGAACAAGAAAAAGAAGAAGGTCAAGCTGTTTAAAAAAGAATACATCCCACTCTTCCTGATGGCGCTCCCGGGGTTCATCTGCCTCCTGATCTGGCGGTATCTTCCTATGGTGGGCGTGATCATCTCCTTCCAGAACTTCAATGTTGTGAAAGGCATCTTCGGCTCCCCCTTTGTAGGCTTCAGAAACTTTGAGTTCCTGTTTGCCACCACGGATTCATTTGTCATCACGAGGAACACGGTCCTCTATAACCTTGTTTTCATCGTAGTGAACATGCTCCTCGCCGTCATCCTCGCGATGATGCTCAGCGAGATCCGCTCGAAAAACGCCGCAAAGCTGTTCCAGACCGTCTATATGCTGCCTTACTTCCTTTCGTGGGCCGTGGTCGCCATCATCGCGAACGCATTCCTGGACCGGTCCAACGGCGTGGTCAACCATCTCCGGGGCCAGGCCGGCTATACCAACCTGGTGGACTGGTACCAGAGAAAGTCCCTGTGGCCGCCGCTCATCGTATTCGTGAACGCCTGGAAGGAGGTTGGCTACCGGACGGTACTCTATCTGGCAGTGATCTCGGGTATTTCCCGGGAGTATTATGAAGCGGCCGTCCTGGACGGGGCGACCCGGTTCCAGCAGGCTAAATACATCACTCTCCCGCACTTAAGGTTCATCATCGGCATCACGCTCATCATGTCCATGGGCAGCATCATGCGGGGCGACTTCGGCCTGTTCTATACGGTCACTCAGGACTCGGGTCCTTTGTACCCGGTGACCGATATCATCGACACCTACATCTACCGGGGCCTCAAGAACATGTCAAACCTTGGCATGACGACGGCTGCCGGTCTCTACCAGTCCGTGGTCGGCATGGTCATGATCCTGGTCGTGAATGCCATAGTGAACAAAATCGACCCGGACAGCTCGATGTTCTGACGAAGGGAGGCATGCCATGAAGACGACCGTGACCAGAAAAAACTCTCATCTGAACGAACTCAACGCGCGCTGGAACGTGGTGTTCCTGATCCTGCTGACCATCGTCATGTTCACCGTGATCCTGCCCGTCGTGCTGATCTTCATTATCTCCTTCACGAGTGAAGCCAGCATCGCAAAGGTCGGCTATTCCTTCTTCCCGCTTGAATGGACGCTGGACGGCTACCGGTACCTGCTCAGGATGGGCGACCAGCTGTGGAGGTCCTACTTTATCACGATCTTCTCCTCCGTGGTGGGGACCATTCTTTCGGTATTCGTCATGGCGATGTACGCGTACGTCATCGCCGTGAGGGACTTCCCCTACAGGAGGTTCCTGACCTGGTTCCTGTTCATCACACTGCTCTTCAGCGGCGGCCTGGTGCCTTCCTATATCCTGAACGTTCGCTATCTCCATATCAACAATACGGTATGGATCCTGCTGCTGCCGGAGATCATGCAGGCCTCCAAGGTCATCATCCTCCGGACCTTCATCAAGACGACCATTCCGGACGCCCTGTATGACTCGGCAAAAATCGACGGCGCCGGCCATTTCACGATCTTTTTACGGATCGTCATTCCGCTGTCAAAGGCGGGGATCGCGACCATCGCCCTCTTCGTCTTCATCGACCGGTGGAACGACTGGTTCACCGCCATGCTGTACAACGAAGACAAAAACCTGATACCGATCCAGACGCTGCTCACGAACCTGCAGAATTCCGTGGATTACCTCAAGAAAAACTCCAAGATCATGAGTACGATGGACGGCATTGAAATGCTGAAGAGGCTCCCGTCCTCTTCGCTCAGGATGGCCTGCACGATCGCCGCCACCCTGCCGATGATGGCTGCATATCCGTTTTTCCAGCGGTATTTCGTTCAGGGATTAACGGTTGGAAGCATAAAAGAATAAAAAAAGAAAATAAAAACCCGGAAGGGGAAGGAGGACGTTATGTATCGTAAACTGTGTTGTTTGTTTCTTGCGCTGATTATGCTGGTCTCCGCGGCAGGCTGCACCACCATCACGGTCAACCCGGGGGACACGGCTGAAGAGCACGTACCCGAGGTAGAGTGGTACATCAACGAACAGGCACTGCCGGACTGCGAGGAAGTAGGCAAGGCCATGGCGGATTACATTTATGACAAGCTGAAGATTAAGGTCAACGTGCATTATCCGCAGGACTACTCCACCGTCGGAACGGCGCTGGCAGCCGGCCAGGACGCCGGTGTCGTCACATTCGGCAATGAGCTGGATTTCGCGACCTACGTAGGCGCGGGTGCACTGTATCCTCTGGATGAGGTGCTTGAGAAGTACGGCCAGGGAGTCAAGGCTCTCTTCTCTGACGAAGTCTGGAAGGCCATGACGGTGAACGGCCATATCTACGGCATCCCGATCAAAAAGGACAACTGCTATCTGATGAGCCTTGTCTATAACGCGGATCTTGCGGAAGAGCTCGGCCTCGATCTCGAATCGCTTCACTACAACAACTGGAACGACATCGACGAACAGATGCTCTACGACGCGCTGGCAAAGAGAGACGAACTCCATCCTGAGTGGAAGGGCGAGCCGCTCATCGGCAGCTGGCTGGACGACATGGTCCCGCACTTCTTCGGCGTGGAGTCTTTCCTGGGCTATCACTACGCAGTCTGCTCCGTTCCTAAGTACCAGGACGTGGACGGCATCCCCTCCGATAAGGTGTTCAACCTGTACGAGACGGACGCGTACAGAGAGGTCCTTCACAAAAAGCAGCGCCTGGTCGCAAGCGGCGTACAGGCTTATGACTACTCCAAGATCACCGGCTACAACACGAGTCCTGCCGTACTTCTTGTAGACGGCTGGGGACTGGTCTTCGTACCGGATCATCTGTTTGGCGACGCGTACACCACGAAGCTTCTTCTGCCGGACAAGGTCTGGGCTGAGACCGGCTCGTACACGCAGTGCCTGGGCATTGCGGCCAACTGCAAGGAGCCGGAGGCGGCGATGCAGCTTCTGGAGCTCATCAATACGGATCCGTGGCTCGCTACCACGCTTCGTTTCGGTATTGAAGGCAAGCACTACACGCGGAACGAAGAAGGCAAGATCGAGATCACTCCCGAGAACAGCGATCCCGAAAACAGAAGGTACTATCACTGGTACGGCGCTTCCATGGGCAATCTCATGGTGGTGGAGGCTCCGGAAAGCCTGACCGGACCGAACGGCCTGCTGTACGAGAAGATCGAATACTACAACAACAATGCCATCAACTCCGCGCACTTAGGCTTCATTCCGGATACGACGAACATCGCGACGGAGATCGCGGCCTGCAACAACGTTGTAGAGGAATACGTGCCGACCCTTGGCCAGGGCCAGTACGAGAGCGAAGAAGCGGTGGACGCGGCGCTCGACGAATTTATTGAAAAGCTGAAAGCGAACGGCGTTGACAAGATCATCGAAGAGATCCAGCGCCAGATCGACGAATTCATGGCCGGCAAATAAAGTGCTGAAAAAGCCGGAGAGCCGCGGGCGGGACGTCCGCGGCTCTCTTCATCAAAGGAGGACTTCTTATGAGACTTGGGATCATTATAGAGCCGCCGTACGCGGACGGCTTTGACTACGCGAAGCGACTCGGGCTGGAATTTGTGGAATACGACTGCAACGCTCCCGAGTTCGGAGGCCTGCCCACGAGCGAACTCATGGCCCAGGTCCCGGCGTGTCAGGAGGCATCCGCGCGGACCGGGATCCCGGTGAGCGCCGTGGGACGGTGGGCGAGCACTATCCTGAAAAGCGACGGGGAGATCGACCCGGAAGAATGGAAGAACGTGACGGGCGTCATCGATTTCGGTGAAAAGCTGGGGGCGAAGAACTATCTCGCGAGCGTGGTCTGGGTGCCGGAGCTCACTTACTACCAGAACATCACCGCGGCCATCCGGGTGCTCCGGGAGATCGTGGCATACGCCGGCTCCCGCGGGATGACTGTGTCCGTAGTGAACTGCATGATGGGCGGCCACTACATCCGGACGCCGGAGCAGTGGAGCCTGATCCTGCCGGAGGTGCCGGGCTTAAGGATCAAGTACGACCCCTCGCACAGCTTTGTCCACGGCGAAAAGGGGCGGTATCTGGAGGAAGCCCTTACGTGGGGCAGGTACTTCGGGTACGTCCATATCAAAGGCGTAGTGCAGCTCGGGCGTTCGGACGAGCCCGTCTACGTCGCTCTGGAAGGGCTTTACAAAAAGTTCCCGGGACTTTTGGATGCGCTTGAACAGATGCCGATGTTCTCGAACAGTCCGCCGTTCACCTACTACCCGTCCTCTTACGACAATCCGCCGGCGGGGATCGACATGATCGACTGGAAATCCTTCTTTGCGGCGCTTTATCAGTGCGGCTATGACGGAGACCTGTCGATCGAGCCGCATTCCGCGACGTGGGAGGGAGAGCTCGGTGAAAAGGGCCTCATGTATACGATCCGGTTTATCCGGGACCTGATGCTTCAGTAATGATCTGCGGGCGTCAGGAAGGGGCCGGCGCACTTACGTGTGCCGGCCCCTTCTTTTACGCTTTGCCGCTGTCGTTTCTTACGCTTCGCCGTTCTCGATCTTTTTGAGATACTCGAAGCAGATGCGCGCTTCCTCTTCGCCGCTCGGAGTGAGAGTCTCGGATTCGACCACCATTGGCACGCCCAGTTCAAGCGCCTTCCGGTAGACGTCCTTGACAGGCGCCGTCCCTCTGCCGAGCGGCATTCCGTCGCCGTTCTCCATGCCGTCCTTGATGTGGATCACGAACAGCCGGTCCTTGAGTTCTTCCATCATCGCGACCGGGTCCTGACCCGCGTAATAAGCCCAATATGTATCGATTTCGAGCTTTACGGAAGTCTTCCCGAGTATTTCCTCGTACGGGGTGGGCCCGCCCTCTACAGGCTCAAATTCCGCGTAATGATTATGATATCCGAGAGTGATGCCTTCTTTCTCGAGCAGCTCCCGGTACTTGTTCATGTTGTTAATGGTCTCCGCCATCCGTTCAAGCGAGGAAAAGTCCGCGCCGGGCAGGATATAGTTCTTATTGCCGATGATCTTCTGATACCGTACGGTGCCTTCAAAATCATCGATCAGGTCGTCCAGGTCTCCGTGGATGCCGGAGACTTCAAGGCCGTTGTCATCCAGCATCTTTCTGACCTCTTCCGCCGTGTGGCCGAAAAAGCCCGCGAATTCGATCTTCTTATAGCCGATCTCAGCCATCCTTTTCAATGCGCCGCCAAGATCATTTTCCGTTATATCCCGTACACTGTACATCTGAATTCCGTATTCCATAAAGCCGCTCCTGTTTTTTGTACGTTTACCGTGTGTTTCTCATCTCCCCGAGGTCTCATGTGCGGAGCGCGAGCCTGAACACTCTTGCCACCGCCCGCTTCGGGCCCTGCCCCGGGACCAGGATCCCTTCGTCTGTCTTCCGATACTCCGCGGCCCGGTATCCGGGACGCCCGCCGGAGGGAACGATCTCCTCCAAAGAGACGATCTCTTCCGTGTTCTTCCACGGTATCAGCAGCCTGTCGCTTTCCGCTTCACGCTGTGTACGGAAGCATGCGACCGCGTATACCGCCCCTGTTTTCCTGTTTTTCGTAAAATACACGTCTCCGGCCTGATACGGGTCGGCCATCCGTGTCTCATAGATCGCTTCGCCGTAAACGCGAAGCCACCTGCCGAGCTCCTCCATTCTCTGAAGGGCTTCCTTCGGGATCCGCCCGTCCGGCTGCGGAGCCACGTTCAGGGCAAGATTGCCGCCCTTCGCCACGACCTCCGTAAGTAAGCGCACGATCTCCCGGAGGGACTTGTACCGTTCTTCGAACCGGTACGCGAACGCAGTGCCCATCGGGAAGCAGCTCTCCCAGGGGATCCCGGGAGGCGTTTCGGGCACTGTGACCTCCGGTGTGGAATAGTTTTCCGCAATGCCGCCGGCCCCGCGGTCCACGAACAGCATGTCCGGGTTCGTCTTCCGGATCTCGCGGACGAGGTCCTCCATGTGGATGTCCTCTCCGCGCCGCGCCGTGACCCAGCCCGCGTCCATCCAGAGGCCGTCAAGCGGGCCGTATTCGTTCACGAGCTCCAGGATCTGCCCGCGTGTGAAGTCCTCGAACCGCTTCCACATGTCGGGGTGGTCCGCGACCACGTAGGACGGGCCCTTGAACGTCCTGGTGCCTCTTTCGTAACCGTTATTCCAGTAATCCTTACAGTGCCAGTCCGCTTTTGAGAAGTACGGGAGGATGGCGATCCCTTTCGCCCTCATCGCCGCGAACAGATGCCGGCACACGTCCGCGTATTCCGCCGTGTGATACGGACAGTCCGGCGAAGTGATCTTGTAGTCCGTGAGCTTTGAATCCCACATGGTGAAGCCGTCGTGATGCTTCGTGGTAAAGATCAGGTACCGGAAGCCCGCGCGGGAGACCGCCTCCGCCCATTGCTCCGGGCGGAAGCGGATCGGGTAAAACGTTTTTGAAAGATCAAAGTACCGTTCTCTTGAAAGGACCCTGTCACGGATCCCGAAGACCTCCATCCGTTCCTCTTCCCTGTCGTCGTCGGACAGGATCCACGACTCTTCGATGCCCAGCTGGGCATAGGGTCCCCAGTGGACCATCAGCCCGAGCTTCTGGTCCTGGAACCATTCAAGCTTCCGCCTGACCTCCGGGGAATCCGGGACCAGGTATCCATCCGCTTTTGTATAGCCGTCCACGACGTTGGCCTCCGAGAACGCCTCCTGCTCCATGAGCTTCTCAGGAAGTGCCGGTTCTTTCTCTTTCATAACGGTCCTCTATGTGATCAGAAAGGAGTGATCCTCCCGCGTGAAAAACTTTAGTTGGCAGCCTTCCACTCGTTGATCTGGCGCTGCATCTCTTCCACGATCTTGTCCACGCCGTTGGCTTTCAGCTTCTCGATGAACTCGTCGATTGCCGCGTCCACCGCCTCTTCGCTCTCGTACTGGCCCTGGTTCAGGGTCGTCGTGAACTCGTCCACCACGTTGTCGCACGCGGCGATCTCATTGACGATATTGGACGTATCCGGAACGAAGCCCATATGAGCCGCGTTCAGCGCGTTCGTGTTGTAGTATTCAAGCTTTTCGATCAGGGTGTTGTCCGGGCCCGTCAGGGATTCCGGTGCGTTGACTACCATCAGGTTGCCGATGGACGCGCCGTACCAGTGATAATATTTCCTGTTGTCGGGATCGCTGTTGTCCGGAGCGATCTCCATCTTGCCGTTCTCGTCCACTGTGTAATGAACGCCTTCAATACCGAAGCGGCACATGGTCGCGACGTACGGATCCGTGTTGATCATTTCCAGGACCTTCATCGCAGCTTCCGGCTCCTTGCAGTTCGCGCAAATCGCGCTGCCGAGCTGGTAGCAGCTTGCGTCAGCCCAGACCTCGTCCGGAAGGATCAGCTTGCTGGTGTAGTTTTCGCCGTACAGATGATCCGGTGCATAAACGAGTCCCCAGCCGCCGACCAGGAGGACCGCCGGGCTCGAGTTAAAGCCGGAGATCTTCGAATAGTCATAAGCCTGCAGGCCGTTCGCGACCCAGCGCTGTTTCTTCTTCGCGAATTCACGGTACTCGTCGGTCTCATAAAGGTCGAAGACCGTGTCGATGTCAAACCCTTCCACACTGTTGTAGCCGTCGATGTTGCACACCGCGTAGTTGTTGCCGAGGAAGGACTCCAGACCGAAGAAATACGGAACCTCCATGGTCAGCCAGCTGCCGATGAGCGGCTCGCCCGCGTACTCAGGATGAAGCTCGTCCCTCTTCTTGATGGCCTCCATGAGCATGTCCTCGTCCAGGTCGTTCCAGTTCTTGAAGTGGACGCTTTCCATGTCGAGACCCAGCTCATTCGCGAGGTCCTCATTGTAAACGATACCCATGATGTAGGCGTTGTCCTTCTTGATCGGGATCGCGTAAATGTGTCCGTCGATAGTCATCGAGCCCCAGACGTCATCGTTGAAGAGCGCCTTGATGCCCTGGCCGTACTTGTCCAGAAGGTCCTCGAGCGGATAGAACGCGCCGGCATTTGCGTATGTGATGAAGTTGATGTCCTCACCCACGGTGACGATGCCTCTGTCCTCACCGGCGCTCAGCGCCGTACCGATGCTCGAATAATCCTGCACATAGTGAATGTTTACCTTGATGTTCAGCTTCTCAAGGAAGTAAGCGCTGAGCGCTTCCGCGACCATTTCGCTGTCCGGGAACGGCTCTTCGCTGATGTACCATTCCACCTCCGGCACCTTCTCCGCCGTTTCAGCCGGCGCTTCCTCTTTTTCGCCTTCCTGCTGCGGATTCACCGTGATGGTCGTGCAGCCCGCTGCCGCCATGATCATCATGACAAAGGCCAGCAGTAATGCAAGTTTCCGTTTCATATTCGTCCTCCTTTTCTTTTTTAACTTTATGCTCCACTCGTTTCTCCGAAAAACCACCTATGGACAAACGAATTTACAGCCGCAAGAACTAAACGTCCTCCGTCTTCTCCGGCGGTCTTCCTTACAGGCAGGAACCGCCTTCTCTTAACACCTCCCTTACTTTAATACCCGAGAGCTCCCGGACCGGGAGTCCCCCGTTCAGTGAAAGCGCGGCGGCCACGCCGGCAGCCTCGCCCAGCTGGTTCAGGTTCAGCATGACGCGGAGCGCGCCGAACGCGCCTTTGTCCGCATTGATCATCCTGCCCACGGGGATCAGGTTGTCGTACTGCTCCTGCACAAGCACGGAAAACGGCACCTGGTAGAACCGGGCGTAGTTGTCGTCAAGGCCCATGTCATGGCGCCAGTTGCCTTCAACGGCTTCGCATCCCTTGCCGTATTCGATCCGAAGCGACCCGTCCAGGTCCTTGAACGTAATGCCGTTGTCTTCCTCGTGATGGATATCCACGCCGTATGTCCCCTGCATGACGGCGTCCTCGTACCTGACGCCGGTCAGGAGGTCTGTTTCATTGGCCTGGAAACGCGTCTTATAATGGACGGTCTCCCGGATGCCGATGGTGGACGCGATGTTCACGATCCGGTATTCCGGAGACACGTATTTCCGCAGCATCGCTTCAAACATGAACGCTCTCCGCCGGCCCTCGATCTCTGCTTCGGAAAGGTCTTCCGCCTTTGAGAGGTCGTAGCCGAAGACGTGGTTGTCCGCGCGGAACGAAAGCCCCTCCTGTCCGGGCATTTCCCCGTACCACCCCCAGTCGTCTTCAAGACCGAACTCCGCGCCATGTTTCCGTACCGCCCACTCGATCACGTCGTTCGTCGTATTGCCCTTCATGAAGAAGCAGTAGGACGGCGGCTGCATGACCCCGTGCGAGTAGCGCGGGAGCCCGAGGTCCCGGCACAGGTCCCCGTCGCCCGAAGCGTCGATGAAGAATTCCGCCTTCAGCGCGCCCCTCCCGTCCTTGTTTTCAACGAATACATACTGTACGCGTTTCCCGTCCTCAGAAGAGATCCCTGCGTACATCGTGTGCAGGAACGGAGTGATCCTGTGCTCTGTAATGAGAAGGTCCAGCACCCGGATAAGCGCCATGGGGTTGAACGGGTTCGCCCAGGGCTTTTTGTCGACCTGGCCGTCTTTGTCCAATCGGTCGATGACCTCCTCGGAAAGTCCTGAGATGATCTGCTCTTTCAGGTCAAAATCATACAGGCTGTGCCACATGTACACGAGCCCGCTTGTAGCCGTGCCGCCAAAAAGGTTCTGCTTTTCAACGATTGCCACGCGGAGCCCGAGGCGTGCGGCCCGAACCGCCGCAAAGACACCCGTAACGCCTCCGCCCACTACAACGAGGTCGCCTTCCCACACTACCGGCGTATTCCTCGGCTTTTCATAAACAAATCCAGACATTCCGCTGCTCCTCTTTTTCTTTTTGTGATCCTTCTGCTGTCCGGCAACTGTCTCTTTCCTGGGATCGATGCATTCAGGTTTTACTCTGAGATCACGGTGCGCTCCGTCCCGTATTTTCTGAGGAACTCAAGCCATCGTGCTGCGTCTTCCTTCCCTGCGTTTTCCTTCGGCGCTTCGTATTTCTTCCCGAGCGCCCTGCTCTTGCTGCTGCCCAGGATGTGATATTTCATGATCTCCGCATGGGAAATGCCCTGCTCTCTCTCCCGGATCAGCCCGGCGAGTGCCATAAGGTCCTCGTCCGAGTCGTTCATTCCCGGGATCAGCGGGAGCCGGAGCACGATCTCCGCACGTTTTCCGATGAGGAGGTCCAGTGTTTCAAGCACCCGCGAAAGGGGGGCGCCGGTGAATTCCCGGTGCTTTTCGGGGATGCCGGACTTCAGGTCATAGTAAAACACCGTACCGAGGTCTGCCGCCTTTTCGTAAAATTCACTGCTGCCCACGCCGCAGGTCTCCATGACCGCGGACAGGCCCTCCTCCTTTGCGCGCCGCAAAAGATACAGCGCGGCATCCGGCTGCATGGAGGGCTCCCCGCCGGACAATGTGATGCCGCCCCCGGTCCCGTAGAAGATCTTGTCAAGAAGCACCGTCTCCATGATCTTCTCCGCGTCTTCTTCGTAGCCCGCAAAGGCGTTCGCGTTCGCGAAGCAGACGTCCACGCATTTCCCGCAGCCTGTGCACAAGTCCCGGTCGATGAGGATCCGCGCCGGATCCTCCGGGTCCCGCCGCCGGTTGCTGCAGACGGCAAGGCACCTGCCGCAGCCCGTACATTTGGATTCATAATACATGAGCTGGCGCGCTGGGAGCTGTGATTCCGGGTTGTGGCACCAGACGCACCTGAGCGGGCACCCCTTGAAGAAGACGGTGGTCCGGATGCCCGGCCCGTCGCTCAGGCAGAACCGCTGGATGTTGAAAATAAACGCTTTCACTCGTCCCCCTTCTGCGCCTGCCGGAGGCTCACTCATCGGCAAGGATGAGTGCGGTCCCGCAGCTCTTCAGACACTCGAGCTCTGCCGTACCGGGCTTTATATCCGTGATCAGGTCGTCCACATTGTTCAGCGTGGAAAGCAGGGCGCCGCCTGCCACTCCCATCTTGGTGTGGTCGGCTGTGAGGACTACCCGGTCGGCGATAGACATGGCCGCCTTTTTGATATCCGTCTCATAGATGCTGATATCGTAGAGGATGCCTTCCTTCCCGATCCCGAAGCAGGAAAGGAACGTGATGTTGGGGTGATAGCTGTTCACGGCGGACAGCGCCGGCTCCCCGACAAGGGAGAAGAATTCCTTCCGGAAAATGCCTCCCACGGAAATAAACGTAAAGTTGTTCGGGTCGAGATAGGCGGAGTCCATCAGGACCTTAACGGAATTCGTGATGATGGTCACATGAAGCTTCGGGTCGATATATCTTACAAGATTATAGTTGGTAGATGAATTATCGATGAAGATGGTGTCCTGGTCACGTACCAGGGCAGCCGCTTTTTTGCAGATCCGGATCTTTTCTTCACGGTGCTGCTGCTCCCGGTAGATGGCCGAACGCTGTTTGTCAAGATACTGTTCCTTGACGGGAACGGCGCCTCCGTGTACGCGGCTCAGCAGATTTTCCGCCTCCAGCTCGCGCAGATCCTTCCTTAAGGTCTCCTTGCTTACGTTCAGCTCGTCCGCGAGGCGGGAAACTTCCACGCGCCCGCGCTGCTGAAGCTGTGACAGAATCCTGTTCTTCCGTTCTATCGCATAAATCTCCATATCGATGCTCCTCCACGCCAGTCATATCCTTTTGGATGATACGATTTACTTCCGAATCGATTTGTTTCATCCCTGTTAACATACTATTTCTTTTTGTTCACATTGTCAATATCCATTCTTATATTCGTCCTTTATTTATCTATTTTAGACATAAAATAACTCCCTGATTCTGCCATGACAGGACTTGAATGGTCTCCGGGTTTGTGTTAAACTGTTGTTAAAGATTACCGAACGTTTTTGTTTGTTAACGAAAGGAGGCGTTTGATGCTTACCCATCCCATAAAGAACCCGACCGCAAAAAGGGTGATCATATCCACGGACGCCGCCTGTGAGGTGGACGACCTTTTTGCCATCGCGCAGACGCTGCTCTCTCCTACACTTGACGTAAAGGGTATTGCCGCCGCACATTTCCTGACGCCCGGCAGCATGGAGGAAAGCCGGGAGGAGATCCTTAAGCTCCTCAGCTGTATGGGGCTTTCGGACAGGATCCCGGTCCTTTCCGGCTCTCCCGTCCCGATGTCCCGCGAAGACGTGCCTGAGCCCAGTGAAGCTGCGCGCTTTATCATTGAGGAAGCGCACCGCGACGGCCCTCCTTTGTATATCACGGTCCAGGGCGCCGCAACAGACGTCTCTTCCGCTTTCCTGATGGACCCCACGATCTCTCAGGGGATCGCCGGCGTCCTCTGGCTGGGCGGCGCAAAATACCCGGAGGGCGGGTCCGAATTCAACCTGCAGAACGATCAGGCCGCGGGCAACGCACTCATGGATTCCACTCTCCCGCTCTGGCAGATCCCGCTGGACGCGTCCACAGTGATCAAGCCGAGCTATTACGAGATCCTGCTCAAGGTGAAGCCGTACGGGACACTCGGGAAATATCTCTGCGACCGGTACGAGTGGGTCCTCCGGATCGCGGAAGGCGCCCCGCGGGAGACCTGGACGCTTTGCGACATGGCTGCACCGGGACTGCTTCTGGATGACCACGACCAGGTATATACCGTAAGAAACGCGCCGAGGTTCCTGCCGGACATGCGGTACGAGGAAACGGACCGCGTCCACCCCATCCGGGTGTACGGCCCGCTGAACGCGCGCTTCATCATGGAAGATTTTTACTGCAAGCTTCAGCTTTTTTCAAAAGAATGATTGAAATATGCCAAGGAGGGATGATATCCTATGAACTATACAGGTATTGATGAGAAGATCACCCTGTCCCCGCGCATGGAGAAGGTCCTCGCATCCATCCGTGCCAGGGTAAAGGGCTATTACGACCTGGAGGATACGCACTCCAGCCAGATCGCTGCGGGCTCCCGCAACCCGATCTACGATGAATTCAGGGAGCATCCGGACACCTGCTACGTCATCAACCTGGCGAACGGCATCGTTCGGTCCTGGATGGAGACGCCTGTCATGATCTACCCTGACGAAGCCGTCAGCGGGATCACACGGCCTATTTACCCTGTCATGGAGCATTTCAGCTGGGGCCTCCAGATCAACGAGGAGCTGTTCCCGGAATGCAGGGACGACGATGAACGTGCGGAGCGTGCCGCTCTCTTTAAACGCATGGAGCCGCTCGACATGTCTTATATGCACGACGAAGGCGACCGCCTGCTGTCTAAGGAAAAGTACGCGGCCATGCGTGACGACGGCGTCTTCTGGGCCGGCGGCTACCAGGGCCATACCGTACCGGGCTATCCCGTGCTGCTCACGCTGGGCCTTGACGGCGTGCTCCGGAAGATCGATTTCTATGAAAAGGAAAACGGCTTCGATCCCGCAAAGAAGGATTTCTATGAAGCGTGCCGGATCATCATTCGCGGCATGAGCTCATACCTCGAGCTCTACTCACGTGAGGCGTTAAGGCTCTCTTCGGAGGAAGCGGGTCCCGTACAGCAGCGCCGGTATCAGGAGATCGCTGAAAACTGCGCGTACACAGCGCACAAAAAGCCGGTGACCCTGTATCAGGCGGTGCAGCTCACGTGGTGCCTGTCCCTCTGGGACTGGGTCGACTGCATGGGCCGGATGGACCAGTATCTGCTGCCCTTCTATGAGTATTCAAAGGAGCACGGAGACGTCATCCCGCCGGAGGACGCCATCGCCTCCATGGTCTTCAAGATCTGGGAGAACGGGTCGCACAACGTGACGCTGGGCGGCCTCCTGCCTGATTTCGGAGAGCCTCAGGACGCGACCAACGAACTTTCGTTCCTGCTGCTCCAGGTCCTTCGGATCATCCACGACACGCATCCGAGGATGTCCATCCGTATCCACGAAAACACGCCGCCGGAGCTTCTTCTCCTGGCTGTTAAAATGTGGGCGGAGGGGATGTCCGATCCGACTGTTGTGAGTGACAAAACCGTCATCAACGGGCTCACGGCCATCCGTGTACCGCTTGACGATGCGCGTGACTATACGATGCTTGGGTGCCAGGAGATCGAGATCCCCGGAAAGAGCAATTTCGGCTGCGAGGACGGCTCCATGTGCCTCGCGCGGATCTTTGAGTACACGATGAACAACGGCCACAGTATCCGTCATCCGGAGTACGCCATCGGCCCGGAGACTGGTTACTTTACGGACTTTGAGACCTTTGAGGATTTCTTTGCAGCATTCGAAAAACAGCTCCGATTCTTTACCGAGCTCTTCGTAACGCTGACCAACAAGGGCCAGGAGATCCGCGGCGCAAACTACGCGAAGCTCGTGAAGACACCGTTTACATTGAACTGCATCGAACGCGGGATCCCGCACGACTGCGGCGGAACCATTTACAACTACGGCGTAATCGAGACCTCGGGCCTCGCAGCCGTGGCAGATTCGTTCACTGCTGTGAAACGGCTCGTCTTTGATGAGAAAAAGATCAGCAAGGAAACGCTCGTTTCCGCGCTGAAGGCAGACTTCAAGGGCTATGAGGACGTGCAGAAGCTCTTAAAGAGCGTGCCGAAGTTCGGAAACGATATCCCGGAGGCCGATGAGATGGCCGTCCGCGTCCTGGACCTGTTCTGGACGATGATCGGCGAGTACAAGTCGGTCCGCGGAGACGTCTTCACCGGGGCGTGCTCTCTTCTGGAGGGCGGCATCTACGACGGCGAAAAGACCGGGGCCCTGCCGGACGGCAGGAATGCGGGAGAACCTCTCGGAAACACGATGGGACCGCGTCCGGGTTCGGACGTAAACGGATTGACCGCCATGCTGAAGTCCGTCTCTTACCTGCCGCTTGAAAAGGGTGTGGGCGGGACAACGCTCAACGTGACGCTTCTGCCTTCGCTCATCGCAACGCCCGGGAACCGGGAGAAGATCGCCGGCGTGATCACGTCATATCTTATGAACGGCGGCCAGATGGCCCAGATCACTGCCGCAGACGTAGAGCTTCTCAAGGAAGCGCAGCGCTGTCCTGACCAGCATCAGGACCTGATCGTCCGGGTGGGCGGCTACAGCTGTCAGTTTGTCCAGCTGGAGGAAGTCACACAGAACGAGATCATTTCAAGATATGGAGGTTTACAAGAATGAAGATCACATTTATGGGCGCCGGAAGCACCGTATTCGCACGTAACGTCATAGGCGACTGCCTGTGTACGGAGGCGCTCCGCGACAGTGTGTTCGCACTTTATGACATCGACGGGGAAAGGCTTAAAGAGAGCGAAACGATCCTGAACGCGATGAGGGCGGCGCTGGGCGGCCACGGAAAGATCGAGTGCTACTTAGGAGTCGAACAGCGGAAGGACGCACTCCGGGGCGCGAACTTCGTGGTGGACGCGATCCAGGTGGGCCTCTACGACCCGTGCACGATCATCGACTTTGAAGTGCCCAAAAAATACGGGTTAAGGCAGACCATCGGCGACACGCTTGGGATCGGCGGCATTATGCGGGGGCTTCGCACCATCCCGGTGCTCCGCGACTTTGCGCGGGACATGGAGGAGGTCTGCCCGGACGCGCTGTTCCTGAACTACACGAACCCGATGGCCATCCTTTCGGGCTATATGCAGCGCTATACCGGCATTAAGACGGTGGGCCTCTGCCACAGCGTGCAGGTCTGCTCGGAAGGCCTGCTCCGGGAGATGGGCATGGAGGATAAGCTCCCGGGAAGAAAAGAGCTGATCGCGGGCATCAACCACATGGGCTGGCTGCTCCGTTTAGAAGACAAGGACGGGAACGACCTGTATCCGGAGATCAGGCGGCGCATCCCCGAAAAGATGGCGGACCCGGACTTCAGGGACAAGGTCCGGCTGGATTACATCCTGAACTTCGGCTACTACTGCACGGAGTCCTCCGAGCACAATTCGGAGTACAACATGTTCTACATCAAAAAGAACTATCCCGAGCTCATCGACCGGTACAACATCCCGCTCGACGAGTACCCGCGGCGGTGCATCAACCAGATCGAAGGCTGGAAGAAGGAATACGCGGAGCTCGTGGAGAACGGCGTGAAGGAGCATACAAGGTCGAGGGAGTACGCGTCCCGCATCATGGAAGCGATCGTGACGGGGGTGCCGGATGAGATCGGCGGAAACGTGCTGAATAAGGACCACCTGATCAGTAACCTTCCGGAGGAAGCGTGCGTGGAGGTCCCGTGCCTCGTAAATACGCGCGGCATTCTTCCGTGCAGCGTAGGCCCGCTGCCCGTACAGTGCGCAGCCATGAATATGACCAACATCAACGTGCAGCTCCTGACCATAGAGGCGGCGGTCACCGGGAAAAAGTCGCATATCTACCAGGCAGCAATGCTGGATCCGCATACCGGAAGCGAGCTTGATATCGATACCATCAAAAAGATGGTGGACGACCTCATCGACGCGCACGGGGACTATCTGCCAAAGTATACAGACTGACCGTATACCGCTGAAGCCGGGACCGGCCGGCGGAAACAGAAACAGGAGAGATGAGGCTTATATGCCTTATCCCTCCTGTTTTTGCTGTTTTCCTGCTGTTTTCCCGTGATCCTGAGAGGATCTGCCCTCCGCGGACAGCGCTTACTGTTCCAGGATCTCCAGGATGCCCATCGGGCAGCCCTTGACACAGATGCCGCAGGCAACGCACTTCGAAGCGTATTCCGCGCCTTCTTTATAGACGATCACCTGCATTGGGCAGACTTCGGCGCACTTGCCGCAGCCCACGCATTTTTTCTTATTGATCATGTAGACGCCCTGAGGGGTCACAGTGATCGCTTCATGCTCGCAGGTCCTGGCACATTTTCCGCACTGGACGCAATAGCTGATCTTCGGGCTGCCGTCCGGCTTTGCAGAGATGCGGATGCACGAAAGATCCGGGTCGTACGTCTTGTAAAATGCGCCGGAACAGGAAACCTCGCACTGGCGGCACGCCGCGCAGTCCTTCATGGATATGACATTTACTCTTTTCATCGGAAGTTCCTCCGGTCCGTTGTTTATTTTTATTATACCATGCTGATCCTTTATGTAAATCGGTCACGCGTTCTCTGCGGGATCTTTGCCGCCGCGGTACTCAAGGCACATCATCGTCAGGTCGTCGAACTGAGGGGTATCGCCCACAAAGTCGTCGATCTGCGACCGCAGGATATTGAGGAGCGCCTTAAGGTCCGTCCCGCCGGCAGCATCCTCTCCCGCTTCCCCGACAGAGCGGTCCAGTGCCTGAAGCATCCGTTCGCTGCCGAAAAGCTCATGTTCGCTGTTGTTTGCCTCCGGGACACCGTCTGTGTACAGGAAGAGCATGTCGCCGGGATCAAGATGCCACTCCGCGTTCCGGTACCGTATGCCTGCCATCGATCCCATGGCGATGCCGTGCGGATCCCTTTCTGCGGAAAAGCCGCGGCCCTTCCGGTAGAACACCGGATACTCGTGTCCCGCGCAGGCGGAGATCAGATCGCCGGTGGAGATCGTCAGGATCCCCAGCCAGACGGTTACGAACATGCTCTCTTCGTTTCCTTCGCAAAGGCTGTCGTTGACGTCGTTCAGGATAGCAGCCGGGCTTTCGTGACGCCCGGAAAGCGCCGAATTCTTGATCAGCGTCTTGGAAATGACCATGAACAGCGACGCCGGCACGCCCTTGCCGGACACGTCCGCCATCACAACAGCCAGATGGTCGTCGTCGATCAGGAAGAAATCATAGAAATCTCCGCCCACTTCCTTGGCCGGGTCCATGACTGCGTACAGGTCGAATTCCTTCCGGTCCGGAAACGCGGGGAAGCGCGTCGGAAGCATGTCAAGCTGAATGTCGGCCGCAACGGAGAGCTCCGTATCCAGCCGCTGTTTTTCGGAGGTGATCTCCACGATCTCCCGGACGTAGCCCCGCATTTTTTCCGACATATTCGCAAAAGCCCGCGCCAGCACTTCGATCTCGTCGCCCGTAAGCAGCACGTCTTCGACCTGGAAGCTCATATTGTCGCCCTCGATCTCTGAAACGCGGAGCGTCATCCTCTTAATGGGGTTGACCAGCCGCTTTGAAAAGACCAGAGACAGGATCCCCGCAAAGATCAGCAGAATACCGGCGATGATCAGCGTGGTCGCTACGGTCCTGCCTTCCCCCTTGCGGAGCTTCGCAAGCGACTCCTCCATGACCGTGTCCGTCTGCTCCGCGAGAAGATACGCTGTCTTGTTCAGGTTCTCCTGCGAAATGCTGAGTAACAGCGTCCATCCGAGGGTATCGACCGGCGCGTAGGCAACAAAGGTCTGTTCACCGTCCACGTCCAGAAGGGAAAAGCCCGTGCCGCCTTCCAGCGCTTCCTCCGTGAGCGTCACGAGATCCGCGTTGCTGCCCTCCAACAGGTTCTTGAGCTCCATGCCCCGGACCCCAAGCTCGCCGTCCTCCTTTGAAGAGTAGATGATGTTTCCGTTTTCGTTGATCAGGCAGGTCTCGGAATGTTCGCCGAGCTTTGCGTCTTCGATGATATCCGCGAGAGAATCCAGATGGATCGAGCCGCCGCACACGGCCGCAAGCTCTTCGTCCACATACACCGGAACGCCCACCATGACCTCATAATTGTCAAAATAATTATCCTTGTTCACCGGCGTAAAGTACGTAGTCCCGTGGACGACAGCGCCTACGTACCAGGGCCGCCGGTATGCGTTGTAGTACTGCGGCTGCCCGTCCGGGCCGACCTTGCCCTCCGGCGTCCTGTCCACTATAATGCTGGCGCCGCCCGGAAGCGACACCATGCAGTCGAGCATCGTCTCGCTGCCGTCCACCATCTCGAGCATCATGTTCCGGAGCCCGCCGATCCGGAGGATCTTTTCCTTCATCTCCGGATCGTCTTTTCTGGCTTCGTCGGAGTAAAGCAGCTGGAGCGTCAGCTTTCCGGCGTCCGCCTGTGAAGGCAGGGGTACTTCCACAGGGGAGTACGCCGAAGGCTCCTCCATCACCATCTGCACCTGTCTTGCCAGGATCTCCAGGTCATGGCGCATCGTCCAGAACTCCCCGTCGATGATCTTCGCCTCAGACACCACGTATTTCCGGAAGCTCTCCGTCGCCATGTCCCGCATGGAATCCGAGAGGGAGCCTACGATAATCGCGTTCTGGTCGCGGTTCGTTTCCTCCATCGAGCCGGAATACCGCCGTACCTGATAAATGCCGAGTACCGTGAACAGCACCAGCGCCACGGCGATCAGCATGATGTTCATTCTGAATATTTTTACACGAAGGCTTTCTTTCATGAATATCTCCTGCAGTCGTAAAGCGTCTTACCTGGCATCCGGTTTCAGGACGATGTCCTTTAAGTACAGGGAACTCCATCCCGCCCAGAAGGGGGTAAAACTCTCCACACGCTCGCCCAGTACGAACAGATGATCCGTCGAAAACAGCGGTACCCAGACCGCTTTGTTCTTCACAAGGATCCGCTCAAGGTCCGCGTATTCCGCGAGCCTTTCTTCTTCATTCTGTATCGTCCTGGCAGCCGCGATGCGGGAGATCACCTTCCTGTCGCTGAAATTGCCGGAACGGCTGAGGGTCTTCGCCCTGCTGCCGAAAAAGGTATAGATAAAGTTATCCGGGTCGTTGAAATCCGCGCTCCATTCACCGGTATAGGCCATAAGCCTGCCCGCTCTCCGAAGATACATGCGGCTTTCATCATCATAGCTCACTACGGAGACGTTGAGCCCGATGGCCGCAAGATCGTCGCGGATCATCTCCAGCATGCGGATGGTCCGCGTGCTGCTCTCTGAATTTGCGGCCAGCTCCAGCCGGACGTTCTGCGCCTCCGGCACCTCGCTGACCAGCTCTCTGGCTTCGTCCGGGTCATACCGGAGCCATCCCTGGTTTTCCCCGGAGAAGCCGATCAGTCCTCTCGGAAAGATCCCGTCGAGAAGGACACCGTCTCCGTTGTAGAGCTCGTCGAGGATCCGCTGCCGGTCAATGCCCATCTGCACGGCCTTTCTGATACGGACGTCGTTGAGCGGCGCTGCTTCCACGTTCAGCATGAGATACTGGACCTCTACGCGGTTCTTGGAGATCAGCCGGTCCGCCCACTCGGAAGACTTGTAAACCTTCTGCACCACGTCCGGGTTGATCTGGTTCACGTCCAGAAGGTCGAGACCGCCTTCACGGAACATGCGGTCGATGAGCGCCGGGGCGAGGATCAGGAACTCCGCCCGGCGGACGGTCAGTTCTTCGCCTTCATGGGGATGGTAATAGGGGTTTTTCTCGAGAACGATCCTGGAATCCGTAAATTCCGTTACCATGTACGGACCGGAGCCGGCCGTCGTTTCCGCGGAAAGGCCGAATTCATCTCCGGCTTCCGTTACGCACTTCTCGCTTAGGATGCTGCAGGAAGGCGTGGCCAGCTGGTAGAGATAACCCGAAAAGGGCTTGGAAAGTGTGACCTCGATGTTCCTTTCGTCGATCACCTCGACACCCTTCAGCGTATCCGTGCTCCCGTTCATCACTTCCGCGGCGCCCAGGATCATATCGGCGAAGTCTGTCTGCTGGCTGTCGGGAAGCGCCAGCATGCGCGTAAAGGTGAACGCGACGTCGGAGGCCCTGACCTTCGTGCCGTCGGAAAAGAAGGCGTCGTCACGCAGGGTGAAGCGGTAGGTGCGGCCATCGCCGGAAACGGACCAGGCCTCCGCGAGACCGTAAGAAAGCCCGGTGGAGCCGTCCTCGTTCACGCGGATGTCAAACAGCCGCTCGTAGATGTTGAGCGGGAGCATGTAGTCTTCTGTGTCTTTATGTACGTCCATGGTGCTGACGGAATCCGAAAGAGCGAGACGCACGAGTCCCTGTTCGATGGGGCCGCGGCTCACTTCGTCTTCCGCTTCGCTGTTCTCTGTCTCCGGCTCAGGTCCGGTCTCCTTCCGGGCACAGCCGGAAAAAACACAGATCAAAACCGTGAGTGCCAGCAGGATCGCCGTAAAGGATCGTAAATAGTGCCTCATATCCTCTCACTTTCTTTGCCGTCACTGCCATTGGCCGAGCAGCGTGCGCATCCATTCATAAACATCCATTTCATAGACCGCGTTCAGGTTTTCGGGCGTCATCACCGTTTTCGTCTCGCCGTATGCTGCCGCACGCCCGCGGTCTAAAAGCAGCGTGTGGGAGCCGTAGGCTTTCGCGAGCGAAAGATCGTGTACGACCGAAACGACTGCCCGTCCCGGCGTTTTCAGCCAGTCGGAGATGAGCGAAAAGATCTGCTTCTGGAACACGAGGTCCAGGTGATTGGTCGGCTCGTCCAGGAGTAAGAGACGCGGACTCTGCGCAAAGACCTGCGCAAGGAAGGTCCGCTGCAGCTCGCCGCCGGAGAGCGTCAGTACGGACTGACGGCGCTGTTCGGTCAGGCCAGTGAGCGTGAGCGCTTCCGTGACGGCGGCTTCATCGTCGGCCTTGTTCCTCGAAAACAGCCCGTCCCGGTGCGCGTAGCGGCCCAGCCGCACCACTTCCTCCACGGAAAATGAGTAGCCTACGTAATGGTTCTGCGACAGCACGCCGATGGCTCTCGCCCGCGCCGCCGCGTCCATCTCCCGGACGTCCGCCCCTTCAAAGCGGACCGTCCCGGTGTACGCCACCCCCTGGGATACCGCATTCAGAATGGTCGATTTGCCCGCCCCGTTGGGCCCGGCGATCATCAGCCACTGCCCCTCTTCGACCGACACGGAAAGGTCGTCCACCGCAGTCAGCGTCCCGAACTGTACATTGAGATGTTCAAGCTCCAGCATCATGCGTTCCCCCGTCTCGACCGGTAATAGATACATACGAATACGACTGCGCCTACGATGCTCGTCACGACGCCTATAGGCAGCTCGCGCGGATTTAAGAGCGTCCGCGAGACCAAATCGGCCAGCATCAGAAAGACCGCGCCGGAGAATAACGACGCCGGCAGCAGCCGCTTATGGTTGGGTCCTACGATCATCCGGACCATGTGCGGCGTGACCAGGCCCACAAAGGCGATGGTGCCGCCCACGGAAACGCAGACGCCAATGAGGCACGATACCATGATAAGTACGGTGAGGCGCACGCGGCGCACATTGACGCCGATCTGCCTCGCGTTGTCCTCCCCTACCGCAAACGCGTTGAGCTCGTTTGCGTACCGGAGAAGCACCGCGCCGCAAATAACAAGCGTCCCCGCCACCACCAGAGCGTTCCTGTAGTTCGATCCCTGCAGGCTCCCCATCGTCCAGAACGTGATGCTTTTCAGATGGTCGGACGCAAACGTGATGACGATGCTCATCACACTGGACGCAAACATGGAGAAGATCACGCCGATCAGGATGATCGTGTTTGTGGAAAGCGTGTAGTCGAGCCGGTACGCAAGACCCAGGATGATGAGAAGCGACAGCAGCGCAAACAAAATCGCCATGATCATGGTGCCCGCAAAGGGGAGCGCAGGGAAGGTGATCCCGAACGCGATGGAGATCACGGCGCCTAAGGACGCTCCCGAGGATACGCCCAAAGTGGAGCCGTCCGCAAGCGGGTTCTTGAGAAGTCCCTGCATGGAGGCGCCGGCCAGCGCGAGAGACGCGCCGACCAAAGCCACGCACAGGACGCGCGGCAGACGGACGGGGACGATGACGGACCGGGCGAGCGTGAGCTCCTCCGGGGAAGACGTGCCGCGTATGGCGTCAAACACCACACGCACCGTGTCCCTTAAGGGGATCGCCACACTCCCGAGACAGACGCACGCAAAAAACACGCACAGGGTCACCAGTGCGAATACGACGTATATCCATCCCCGGAAATGCTCACCAAGCCGTTTCATCGTCCGTCCGCCGAACAGTTCCGCTTATTTATACTGCATTACAAAGTCATAGAGCAGCTTCGCGCCATCCGCAAGCCTGGGAGCCGGACGGGAAAGCTCGTTGTTCGGCAGGTTCAGGATCGCGCCGTTCTTGACAGCGGTCACATTTTCCCAGCCGGCGCGGGACATGATCTCTTCTTCCGGTGTGGGTCCTTCGCCCCAGTACATCGTGATGGTCATGATGTAGTCCGGATTCCTTTCGAGGACCTGCTCCTCGGAGATCTGTGCCCAGCCGTCCACGTCGTCGAAGCAGTTCTTAAGGCCCATCATTTCAGCGATCTCGTTCATGAACGTGCCCTTGCCGGCGGTCCAGAGGCCCCACTCGAGCGGAGAGACTTCAAAGTAGATGGTCTCGCCGTCCAGCTTGTTCTCTTCGATCTCCTTAAAAGCGGCCTTCATATCGGAGATGATCGTCTCTGCTTCGGCATCCTTGCCAAGAAGCTTGCCGAGGATCTCGATAGAGGTGTACGTGCCTTCGATGTCCGCCGCATTGCTGACAACTACAGCCACGCCGGCGTCCTCAAGCTGTTTGACCTGGTCCTCGGTCTGCGCCATGCTGCTCATGACAAGAACGTCCGGGTCGAGCGCCAGGATCTGCTCGATATTCGTGTTGCCGCCGGATTCCACGGACGGTACGTCGTACACTTCCGCAGGATAATCGCAGTATTCGCCTCTGCCGACTAAAAGGTCGCCCGCGCCTAACGCATAAACGATCTCGCAGTCCGCCGCGGACAGCGCCACAATGCGCTCCGCCGGCTTCTCAAGCGTCACTTCATGACCCATCATATCCGTCAGATGGATGGACGTATCCTCTTCTGCTTCCGCCGCCGTATCAACAGGCGTCACGGTGACCGAAAGGCATCCCGTAAGCGACACTAAAAGAAGCGCCGCAGCCAGCACAGCCAGCCATTTTTGCATTGTCATTTTCATGGTTTCCCTCCTCTGAAATATATAATCATTCAGCCTCGACTGATGATGCACTTATTTTTTCTGCCGCAGCACCCGGCAGAACAGCTCGGACGACGCAACAAGGAGCACCGTGAGGATCGCAAATACGGCTGCTCCGGCCCCCGCGCGGCTCCCAAGCTTTGAAACCAGCAGGTCGTTGAGATAATACCCCAGCTGCTCGATCCACAGGATGTGCAGAAGGAACACGCCCAGGCAGATGCTGCCCAGGTACCGCATGACCTTCGTGGAAAGGACGGACGGCAGCGAAAGCCTGTTCCAGTACAGGATCCCGAGCATCATAACGAACGCCCCGCACGCGTGCATGAATTCCGCGGGTGTGTCCGTGACTCGCCCGAACAGGTGCACGAAGGGCGTAAGCACCCGGTAAATATTCTCAGGCTCCGCGTAACTCGGGTATCCGCCGATGAACCCGCCGAGCACGATGAGAATCGCCGCAAGCACCGCCGAAAGCGTCCGGCGGTCCCGAAGCCCTGACTTCTCCGAAAGCTTCCCAAACCGCTCAAACACTTCAATATCCGCAAGGAGCACGCCTAAGATCGCGGACGTGTAATGTACGTTCAGGACGGCCGCGGGGTACAGGAGAAGGACGTACACGAGGATCATCCACGGCCGGGTCTTTTTCGCAGGAAGCGCCAGGAGCACCGCAAGCAGCACCCCGAAGAACAGGTAGTGGATGGTCCATAAGGGGCCGATCAGTGTATCGTCCTGCGTAAAGAACACGAGGACCGCACTGTGCTTAAGCCAGTCCTTCAGGCCGTACGGAAGCACCGCGCCGATGTAATTCCACCCGAGCCTGTCAAGCACATGGATCAGCACGAATTTGAGCACGCAGACCGCCAGCACCGGGATCAGGAGCCGCGGGTAGCGGCGGAGAACGATCGAGCCCGCGCGCTCCCCCTTTTTTTCGTCCGGGCTCCGCATGATGCTCCGCGCCGCAAGGTACGCGGAGATCAGGATAAACAGGCACACCCAGAAGTTGCCGTTAATGAGCGCGCCGAACGGCGCCGTTGCCAGCGCCGTATCGAAGCCGTTCAGGAGGCTTTTCGCCCCTGTTCCGTAATAGCTTGCCGGGAAGAACGCCAGCATGAAGTGGTGCGCGAACACCCCCATGCATGCCAGTCCTTTGAGCCCGTCCAGCCAAAGCACTTTTTCTTTCTTTTCCATGTCCTTTAAGTATCCCGTAAAGATCCTGTGCAGTCTTCCTGTATTTTACTCTACACAGTATACCACGAGATCAGGAATATTTTCTCACTTTTCCTGTAAAAAATATCAAAATCATGTTGTTTACAGGTTAAACGCCAGGTTCGCCATAAACTGGAAGCCTGCGGACGGCCAGCTTCCGGACAGTCCCGGGCGTACGCCGTAATAAGGCGAGCCCCCGTTCACCACTCCATCGACGAACCGCCGCGCGATCTCCTGCGCAAGCTCCTTCTTCCCGGCAAAGAAGAGACCGGTCGCGATCAGCATGTTCTCGGACGTGCCGATGCCGCCGTTGCCGAAGCTCGCCCGGCTGTACTCCGGGCTGATCAAGGCTTCCACGGACAGGCCGTACGGAGTGAGATAGAAGCCCTCTTTCGAGAGATCCGCCGCCATTTTGTCAACTATTTCCGCGGGCAGCCGGTCTCCGAGCACCAGCGGACGGTAGAAAAGCAGGGACGTGTCGTCGATGATATGATCATGGTCCCCGTGGACGCGCCCGATGAACCGCTCGCCGTTCCAGTAGATCTTTATCATATTGTTAATGAGGTCCCGGGACTTTTTCTTAAGTGCAGGCGCTTCGTCCTCCCGGCCGATCATGACGGCAAGGTCCGCGAGTGTATCGTAGAGGAGCGCGACGAAGGCGGCGAGGTCCGGCAGGTCCATCACGTTGCTGTACCGGAAGACGGCGGAGTCATCGTTGCCGGTTTCGTCCCCGTGCTCATACTGCGGGACGCCGTCGTGGTCATCGTCGCGGTATGTCATGAACCAGTCCGCGTACTTTGTAAAGCCCTCATAAAGCCTCGCGAGCTGCTCCTTCGGAACCTCGGCCGTGAGGTCGCGCATCCTCATAAGGTAGTCGAGCGCCCAGCCCTGAATGGGCGGCTTCACATAGGCGAGCATGCCGTGGGTATCATCGTAGAAGTCCGGGAGCTGCCCTCTTGGGCTTTGCTCATCAAGCATGTTGGTGAGAAGGTCCATCGCGAGCGGGAGGTTGTTCTTTAAGACGGCCGCGTTTTCGCACATCTGCCAGGAGGTGGCGGCCATCATGCCGGACATGTAGATAGACCGTCTTTTGAAGCGTCCGGACGGATGCACAAGGTGCGACCAGGTGTTGTAGGCTGCCTCGATCCGGGCGTGAACATACTTTTCCGGAAGCTCAGGCTGTTTTTCCAGGAAGGCTTCCCAGTCCGCGGTGACGTTCCGAAGGCCCTCTTCCCAGGCCGGATAGCTTTCCCGGACGCGGCCGGACTGCTCGAATTCCTCGAGCGCTAAAAGCAGCTCTCCGTTTTCATCAGGAAGGATATAAGCCTTCACGTGCGGCGTACTGAGCCTTTCGTAATCCCACGGGGCGTCTACGTCCATATACCCTTTGAGGGGATTCGCCACAAAGCTTGCGATCCAGCGGAAGGTGAGCTCCCATGCCTTATCTCCTCTCGGCTTGATCAGCTGGTGCTCTTCCATGTCCATGTCGATGAGGAGCCCGAGCCCGTCTTCGCTCTTCATGTAGAGGAGGTCCGCCTCGGGGAAGCAGCAGGTGATTTCGCCGTACGAGGTCCTGATCGTGAGCTCCGTAGGGGAAGTCACTACCTCGAAGGGGATCCGTTTTTTGTTGTATACAGGACAGAAGGGGATCAGCGCGTTATTGGGAAGGTCGAGCGCCGTGCCCCTGTAGGAGCCTATGTAGAGGTCTGTTGCGCCGCGGCTCCCTACGGACGCGGGCGAGCCAAAGGCGTGCGGCTTCGCGAAAATGCCGAAGAAGGAGCCGTCTCTCATGAAGGGAGTGCCTCCTATGCGGAACGCGTTTTCTGCTTCTTTCATGATGGGTATCCTCCTCTCTTAAAAGTTCGAGGCCAGGTCGGCCAGGATCATATAGGCACAGGCGGGCCAGCTGCAGCCAAAGCCGCCCGGACCGATGTTCGTGGGGTCGAGCAGCAGGTTGAAGTCGGAGCGGATCAATGCCTTGCAGTATCTCTCCGCGGCCTTCTTCGCAAGCTCCGTCTTGCCGCAGTCGTACAGGCCGGTGATCAGGAACGTGTTGACCGGCGGAAGGATAAAGCCTCTCGCAAACCCGGAGGCTCTGAAGTTGTCGCTCATGAGCTCTTCACTGGCAAAGCCGTACGACGTGAGGAGCCCGCCTTCAACGGAAAGATCGGCGGCCATTCTGTCAATGATCTCCTGCGGAAGGCGTTTTCCGAGGATCAGCGGGATATAGTGCATGAAGCTCCCGGTGTCGATGGCCTCTCCTGTCTTATGGACAAACGCGACGAATTTCTTCCCGTTCCAGAACTTCGCGATCATTTTGCGAAGGAGTTCCTTTGAACGTTCATTCCAGTCTGCGGCTTCTTCTGCTTTCCCGAGCATGCCGGCAAGGTCACAGAGCGCCTCATAGAGAAGAACGAGGTAGGCAGACAGGTCCGGGCTGTCGATCACGTTGGACTTTTCGAAAAGGCTGCTGTCATCGGCGCCGGTCTCATCCCCGTGCTCATACTGCGGGATGCCGTCATGATCGTCGTCCCGGACGTTCGTGAACCAGTCGGCCCAGCGGCCGAAGCCCTCATACATCGTCCTGAGCTTTTCCTCGGGGATCTCACGTTTAAGGTCGTGGTCCTTCATGATCCACTTGAGCGCCCAGCCCTGGACCGGCGGCTTGATGCACTGGCCCATCACTTTGACGTCGTCGTAGAAATCCGGGAACTGGCCGTCCGGGCTCTGCATGTCGGTCATATTGAGGAGCAGCTCCGCGGACAGGCCGATATCGCTGCGGAGGGCCGCGGCGTTCTGGCTCATCTGCCAGGAAGAGGCGATATCGTAGGGGGTCATGAAGATCATCGGCCGCCTGATCTTTCCCGAAGCGCCCACAAGGTACGCCCAGAGGAGATACGCAGCCCGATCCTTGTTTTCTTCAAAGGGTCCCCTGAGCTTCGGCAGCCGATCCCGGAAGTCCTCCCAGTCCGCGCGGGCGTCCTGAAGGCCTTCCTCGTACGTCGGGTACTTGTCCCGGACCGCGCCTGCGTGACGGAACTCCTCCACGGCAAGCAGGAACGAACCGCTTTCGTCCGGGAAGATCTCACCCTTTACGACGGGAGTGGAAAGGCGCTCCCACTGCCACGGTGCGTCCATCTTTATATTGCCCTTTAAAGGCGTATAAACGGCGGTCGCGACCCAGCGGAGGACCTGCTCCCACGCGCCTTTCGGGCGGGGCTTCATGACCTCATGGATGACCATGTTCTTCTCAAACCGGAGAGACAACCCGTTTTCGCCCTTGATATAGAGCAGCCGGCTTTCCGGATAACAGAGAGTGATCTTTCCGTACGCGGTGGTCAGCGTGAGCTCATATGCCGTGGTATGGACGGCATACGGAACCTTGACGCCGTTATATACCGGGTAGATGCCAGCAAAGTCCCGTCCCTGGGCCTTGGTGGTGCCGCCTCTCCTTGACTGGATCATGAGCCTTCCCGAGGCAAAGCCCAGCCCGCCCCGGGAGAAGCCGGCCCTCGACGTGTATACGCCGAAGAACGCGCCGCGCCTTGTAAAAGGCGTGGTGGCGATGTTGAACAGGTTGTTGCTGATATCCCCCTGGACGTCGGTCGTGTCCGATACGGCGGTAAATCTCTTCTTAACAAACCGGCGTTCCGTAAGCTCGTCCACCATGGCTGCGGCATAGTCCGCATAAGAGATGGCCGCTTCCCCCATGGAATTCAGGATCCTGTAATCTGTACTCAGGATATATTTCCCGGTACGGGGCCCGTTCGGGAGGAACGATGGCGCCGGGCTGAAATACGTCCAGTTGATATTGCTCTTTTTCAGCTTTTCAAAGGCTTCCGCCATGGCAGCCGGAACCGCCCGGTACGCTTCCGGGATGGTGTCCAGGACGAGGCCCTTTTCCGTCTCATCCGTATAAAGGCTTCCCGCGCCGCCCACCATGAGGAGACGGACGTCCGGAAGCTTCTCCATCACCGTGATCAGGTGCTCAACGGACGTGACGTGCAGCTTCTCCGCCCCCGGCCCGTAAGACGCTGTCCCGAACGCGTCGATGACTGCGTCGAACCCCTTAAGGTCCTCCGGCGCAAGGTCAAAGAGGCTCTTTTCGAGGACCGTGTACCCCGGCGGCAGCCGGTCCTGAGACCCCGGCCTCACGATGGCCGTCACCCTGTGCCCGCGGCTTTCCGCTTCGGCTGCGATCAGGCTGCCGGCTTTCCCTGCCGCTCCTATAACAGCAATGTTCATGGCATATACCTCCCTGTCGTAATTTTATGGGTCGGCCCGAACCGACGTTAAAGGCCCCGGCACGACGTGATCTCCCACGTCATTCCGAGGCCTCGTAATTCATGCATTGCGGCTCGCCACGCCCTGCTCCGTAAACTCCAGCACACGGTCGCAGATCGTGAGCGCTGCCGGACGATGGGTGACGATGACGACCGTCTTATCCGTCATATCGCGGAGATTTTCCAGGAGCCGGCGTTCCGTGCCCGTGTCGAGAGCGCTGGTCGCTTCGTCCAGAAGCAGCACAGGGCTTCCCGAGAAGACGGCCCGCGCGATGGCGATGCGCTGCATCTGTCCTTCGGAAAGGCCGGTCCCGCGCTCGCCCAGAAGGGTATCCACGCCCTGCTCAAGCTCGGAAACAAAATCATAGGCGCAGGCAATGCGGAGCGCCTCCGCGAGGCGGGCGTCGTCATCGGCGGCCGCAGGCTCCGCGAAGCTCACCACTTCACGGATGGTGCCGTTCATCAGCGCGTTCCCCTGAGGGACGTACGCGAACAGGCGGCGGTCGGCAGAAGTCAGGCTGCCGCGCTTCCCGTCCCGGCTTTTATAATAGCGTTCCCCGCTGTCCGGGGAGTAGACACACATGAGAAGCTTGAGCGCTGTGGACTTGCCGCATCCGCTCTGACCGGTAAATGCGACGTATTCCCCTTTCCGGATCTCAAGAGATATGTCCGTAAGCACCTCCGGCATTCTTTCCCGGCCGGCTTCATCAAGGCTTTCCGCTATGGGCAGATACGTAAACGAAGCATCGGAGAGACCGAAGCTCTCAAGCTCATTTTCATAGAAATCAACAAGCTTGTCAAGCGGTTTCGGCTCTTCCGGATCTCCCGGAAAGACCTCCGCCTCCATCATCCGCTCCGCACTGGCAAGCATGGCGTACCAGCGGGGCAGATAACCTGTGATGTTTGCGAACGGGGACTGGATCTGTGAAATGAGCTGGGTGATGGCCGTCAGGGTGCCGAAGCTTACGGTCCCCTTCAGGATCCCGTACCCACACCAGATGACGCCTAAAAGATACAGGCCACTCTGGGCGGCGCCAAAGCCGATGTTTGCAAGATTTGAATACAGATTGCGGCGCATACGGGCGGCCTTATGCTCCTGCATTTTGGCTGCCGTCTCCTTCTCCGTCTGCGCTTCCGCGGCAAAAGAGCGGATCATAAAGAGGCTCCCGATCCGTTCCTGCAGGAATACCCTGAGCCGCCCGTCCGCTTCCTGTACGTTTTTATGGAGCCGCTTCATGGCTCTCCGGAAGAACCAGGTGAACAGGACGAGGACCGCTCCCACGGGGATAAAGATCGCCGCAAAGCGCGGCTCCAGGACAAGGATCATCACAAACGCGCTGATGAGCTTGACGATCATGCCGGCAAGACCAGGCAGGATCTCTACGTAGCCGTTCGCCACTACCACGGCGTCGTTTGTGAGGCGGTTCAGCCACTCGCCGGAGTGCATGCTGCTGACTCTCAGGTAGTCCCGGTGCAGCAGCGTATCCATGAGCCTCCCCTTGAAGCAGTTTTCAAAGGTGGCCTTGGAAAGCTCCGTGAGCCATCGGATTACTGCGCGAAGGGCGAGCTGGGCTGTGACGAGAAGGACGATCAGGACGATGCCGCGTGTAAAGCCGGCGCTGCTGCGGGCGGAGGCGGCATCGACGATCTCCCTGAGGAGGAGTGCGTAAAGCACGCCGGAACCGCCGTGGAGCGCCTGCACCACGGCTAAAGCAAGGATATACAGCTTTTTCTTCCCCGGCACGGCTAAGAGCCAGCGGACGGCACTGTTCCTCATTTTTTCCACCCTCTCTTTAAGAGAAGCTGTTATTCACAGAGGGCCCCGATTTCGCGAAGCTCCCTTAAGATCCTGGCAACGTCGGCTTCGATCGCTCCCTCCGGCGCGTCAAAGCGCTCCTTCATGGCTGAAACGATCTTTTCCTCATCCGTATCCTTTTTAAGGAGCTCCACTACTGCCCCAAACGTTTTATTACCGCGGACCACGCCGGAAAAATCCGCTTTCCCGGTGGGGACCAGGATGGCTTCCCCGCGGCTTTCGTGGAGAAGGAATTCTTTGTTCAATTTCATGGTCTAAACGCTCCTTTATGACGAAAAGAGGTACCGGAACCGAACGCCCAGTACCTCTTTTTCATGCTGCAGATCCGTATGCATCTATCGAATTAATCATCCCACTCGTCGTCGTCGAAATCACCGCTCGTCGTGATGATATCCTCATGCACGAACGCGATGACTTCCATATCCGCTGATTCATATCTTTCCTTCATATCCGATATCCCCTCTTTTTCCTTATGGTCTTTATGCTACGTTTTCCCCATAATGACTATTATGTTTAATATTATGTAACAATAATAGCGAACTCCGTCGTGTTTGTCAAGTAATAATTAACACATACAGCAATCAGAAGGCCGCGCGCCAGCCTGCAGGCATCCTGACGGCGGCCTTTTGATTCTGTTGCCGCATATTATGAGAAGTGGTTCTCCGCAGAGATCCCGTACTTGATCATCGCAAGGATCAGCGCCTTATAGGTCGCACTGGTCGAACTCATAAGCCGGTTGTACACATACGTCTCGATGCTGTAGTTCAGCGTGTTGCTGATAGGAGTGCTTCCGTCGTAGATCGTTGCGCTGACCACACACCTCATTTCCGACGGGATAATGATCGTACAGTCCGCCGTGTAATACGACCCGCTGGTCTTGAATTTCGAAGCCTTTACCGTCTGTGTCTTTGTTTCGCCCTTTCTGTTGACATAGGTGAATATGATCTTCACCTTGCTCATGTCCTGGCCTTCCGCGAATGCCATCCGGTACCGCAGGAATACGCTCGAGTCAAATACGAGGTTCTTGCCGTTGATTTCTGCCGTCGCTCCAGGATTCGGCACCGGATCCTCATGATCTGCAAGTACCGGGGCTTCCTGCGTCCCGTACGCCTGCTGCTCTGCCGTGAGCTCCGCATTTACAGGGTTCGCCGCATTCTTGTTGAAATGCGTCTGCGCCGCGGCGCCGTAATTCAGCATGTCTACGAGGAACGTCCGGTAAGTAGACGACGCTGTCCTCCCCAGGCGGTTATACGCGTAATCCTTTACGCTGTACACGTCGACTGCCGACCTGTACTCTGTGCTGCCCTTTTCAGCCACAACTGTGGCGTAGATCTGGTTGCCCATCTCCGCAGCAAAGATACCGGGGAAGATGAACTGGTAATAAGGTTCGCCGCCTAAAGTGTATTCGGACCACTTCGTGATCGTGTACTCTTTAAGTGTGGGCTCGGTCGCGCCCACTTCGTACTTCTCCATCTCCACGACCAGCTTGAAGCTGTCAAACCCGCTAAGCTCAGCCTGCGGCACGATGTAGTGAAGCGCGATGTTGCTCGCAAACTCGCAGTTATGCTTGAACGTCAGCGGAAGATAGGAGATCCACGTGATTGATCCGCCGTAGTCCTGTCTGACGTCATCAGTCCAGGTCGGATCATCCACGGGATAGTACGCTTCTGCGACCACCCTTCTGAAGGCGGCCATCCGGAACGAAGGCGCACTTCCCAGGAACCTGATCTCCGTGAGGCCCGTACACTCTTCGAACGCGCTGTAGCCAATTTCTGTCATACTGGCCGGGATCGTTATGCTCGTCAGGCTGCAGCAATAATTGAACGCGCCGGTGTCCAGCTTCGTGAGTCCCTCCGGAAGCGTTACCTGCGTGACCTCGCTGAGCTCAAAGAACGCAAATGCGCCGATGTCCGTCACGCCGCTTTCGACCACGATCGACGTAATTACGTCCCGCAGCTCGTAGAAACCCGGGTACGTCTCCCAGAACGACCACATATCTCCCGTGCCGGAGATCGTCAGTACGCCGTCCTCAAACGACCAGGTGACGCTGTCCCCGCACTGGAAATAATTGTCTGTGCCGATGAGGGCAGTATCCGTATTTACACACAGAAAATTGGTCATCGAATCGTCTTTTATGATCCGGTATTCCACATACTCGAATCCCCCTGTATTGGTTCCTTCCAGCTTCGAACCAAAGTGATACGCCTTAAGCAGAAGCGGGCATCCGGAAATATCCAGTTCATCGAGGTCATTGCCGGCACAGAACAGATACCAGAGCATCGGCTGATCGCCAAGCGTCAATGTCTGAAGCGGGTTCCATTCACAGAGCATCTCATGGAGTGTCAACTGGCTCACATCGAGCACAGTGATGCCCGTATTAGACAGCCAAATGTGATAGAGTTTCGTATTCTTGCTGAAGTCGATGCTCGTGAGGCCGGGACACCTGGGAACAGAGAATTTCTCAAGCTCCGTGAAGTACTCAATACCCTCGAAGCTTTCGATCTGCTCATAGTCCTCGTTATACATGGTATTGATCTCTTTGGCTTCAGCGATCTCCTCCGGAGTGAGCCACTGGGTCAGGTTCTTGTCTATGTATTCCGCAATATACTCACGGAACCAGTAGTCCGGGAAATGCGTCACGTCGATAGAGATGCAGTCCGGTGTCAGGACCTCCGTCCCGACGTCCACAAAAAGTACGCCGCCCAGCGGGCCTTCATAATGGTAGCCCCAATCCGGAACACTGCATTCACCGTTCATATAGGCGTCCAGCAGGTACTGGCTCCTCCGAACGTCCAGAACCTTCAGCGGTTTCGTCTCGCCGTCCGCACCGGCCGTGCCGTAGCAGTGCAGCAAGGTCAGCTCCGGCTGGCTGCCGAGGTTTAAGCCTCCTAAAGGATTACTGCTGCAGTACAGTTTCCTGAGGCTGAGCCCGCTTACGTCGAGCCACGTCAGCTGGTTGCCGGTACAGTCGAGATAGCTAATATTCGGCACATCGTCTAGCGAAAGCGCTGTCAGGCTGTTATACGAGCAGTCCAGATGCGTGAGCTTCGTGTTGGCAGAGAGATCCAGTTCTTCAAGGAGGTTGTCTTCACATTCCAGTTCCGTGAGCTCCGTAAAGAATTCGATTCCCTTGAGCGTTTCGATATCCTGAGCTCCGCAGTAGATAATGACCGCGTTCGCGATCTCCTCTTCATTCAGCCAGCCGCTGTGATCCGTGTCAAAGTTCAAGGATACATAACCGCGGAAATTGGCGTCCGGGAAGTTCACTGCGTCAATACGGAGCTCCTCGGTAATAAAGTGGATTCTTCCGGCATTTGTGAGGCATTCGTTGCCGCTGTCTACAGTGATGGCCGCCCACTGTGCGGAGGTGCCGCCGTAGTAAACATAGCTCGAGTTATCCGTCAGCGAATCGCAGCCGTAGAAAGCATTCTTTTTGACCGTTTTTACAGACACTGGGATACTGACGAGATCCAGCAGATAACAGTTGGTACAGAAATTGATCGGGATCTCGGTAATTTCGCCGGGGAGCCAGATCTTTTCCAGATTTCCGCAGTTATAGAAGACGCCCGTACCCAGGGACACGATGCTGTCCGGCAGGCGGAGGATCTCCAGCATATTGCAGGCCTGGAAAGCATAGGCGCCAATGGAAAAAAGATCACTCGGGAATGTGAAATCTTCCAGCCAGTTGCATCCCGAAAAAGCAAAGTTGCCGATAATGGTCACGGTGTCCGCGATCTCGAGGGTCCTGAGATTCGAACATCCGTTGAAGGCGTACGCTCCGATGCCCGTCACTCCGCTTTCAATGCGGACTGATTTAATATTGTCTTTGTATTCATACCAGGGTGCCTCGCCGATGTTCTTATAATCGGGAATATCCGTCTCTTCCCCGCTGCCCATGTTTCCGTCGTCATAGAAGATCGTAAGGAGGCCTTCGTCGTCGAGTGTCCAGGAAAGATCGTCGGTCAGCATTTCATAAATCGGGGCGGTATGGAGAGTCGCGTTCGTGATCGGCGTGTTCCCGGACTCGATCGTGATATCTTCCCAGTCGCGTTGGAGGCCGTCAAAGTACACGTCGGTGATCTTTGTGCAGACAGCGAACGCGTCGTAGTCGATCTTCTGAATGTCGCCCGGAAGCCAGACCTTTTTCACGTTCGGGCAGTCCCGGAACGCTTCTTCCCAGATGATATCCCCGTAATCCACGTGGATCTCGGTAATATAATCGCCCCATTCCTGCCACGGTGCGGTGACGTGGATCGCCTTGGCACCGGAGATCGTCAGCCTGTTGCTCGCACCTTCCAGCTTCCACCAAACGCCGGTGCTGCCGATCTGCTGATAACGGTAAATATAAACGAAATACGCATTATCAAGGCCCGCATTGCCGCCGTCGATGTCGATATAGAACCACTGGGCTTTCATGCCGTCGTAGCGCACGTAATCAATGCTGTTGCAACCGTAGAAGGCCTTCTCGCCAATGTATTTCACGCTGGTCGGAATGGTGACGTCCTTAAGCGCTGAGCAGCCGTTGAAAGCATATTCGCCAATGTAGGTCACTCCCTCGGGGATCACGATCTTCTTGACGTAAATGCGTGAGTCATACCACGGCGCCGGGTTCAGCGTACTGTAATCGTACATCTCGCCGGAGCCTGTAAGCGTTAGGACGCCGTCATCATCCAGGGTGGCGGTAAGGTCATCGCCGCAGTCATAAACGTCTTTTTTCTCTATGGAAAAGTTTCCGCTTGATACATAATTCGTGGCGTAGTCGGCGTAATACGCCCTGACCTGCCACTTATCGGAGGTCGTCAGGGCATCATAGCCCATCGTATAGCTCATCGACTTGTTAAGGACGTCCGTGAGGGTCCTCACGGAGACCCATGTGAGGCCGTTGTAGTAACCGATGTCGATCTTCACGGGAATATAGTTGGTGGTCCAGCTGATCTTAAACGAGCCTCTGGGATAGACGGTCCCGCTCTGCGGCTTCTCCGTGAACCGGCGCTCCGTTTTATTGATCAGGAAACTCTTACTCGCTGCAAAAGAGAGGGTCCCATCCCCGTAAAAAGCCTTGACATACCATGAAGTAGCCAGAGAACTCACGCTGTCATAAGGCAGAGAATAGCTCATGCTTTTGCTGAGGCCTTCAGTCAGCGTTTCATGGAGGGCATCGGTCGGTGAATCCGTACCCCACCAGTATCTGATCTCCACCTTGACCGGGGTAAAGTTGGTCGTCCAGCTGAACGCGGCCGTCCCGTCCGGAACTACAGTGATATCCTGAGGCTGTTTGGTAAACTTGCGGTCCACACAGTTGATATCAAAGTACTGGCTGCTTATGTAAGTGCTTTCAGCGTCTTTGTAATACGCCCTGACGAACCAGTCGCCCGTTAAAAACGTGCCGATCTCATCATACCTGAGCGTATCGCTCATGCTTTTGCTGAGGCCGCTTGTGATGGTATGCGTGACATGGTACGTCGGCTCGCCTGATAATTCTATACGCTCCCCGACTTCCACCTTGACCGGAACGAAATTCGTCTTCCAGCTGATCGTGATCGACCCTTCCGGGTTGACGGTGCCGCCCTGAGGCTGCTCGGTAAACTGGCGGCGCTCACGGGTAAAATCGATTGCGTTGCTGTCAATATAATACGTCCACGTTGACACCGTATAATAAGCCCTGACGTACCAGTAGCCGCCGTTAAAAAGCATGTCGGGATCCACTTCATCATATGTCAGCGTATCGCTCATGCTCTGCGCGAGGCCGGTTTCAATAGTATGCCTGGCCGAAAAGTACGACGGGTCGCCGGGCACGAGGTAAATACCGACTTCGACCTTGACAGGTACGAAGCTGGTTTCCCAGCTGATTTTAACAGATCCCCCGGGTGCAACGGTGCCGCCCGACGGCTGCCTGGTAAAGCACTCATCCGCCTTCGTTCCGTCCGTTTCCGGGACGGCTTCAGTGCCTTTCTCTTCCCGAGGGGCCGCCTCAGCGTCTGTCTCTGCCGGTGCTTCTTCAGTACCCGGCTCTTCTGCCGGGACTGTCATGGTTTGTTCCGCTTCTCCGCCTTCTTCAGCAAAAGCTGTAAGCGGCGCATGGCTCAAAAGAAGACATAACGCCAGCAGCAGGCTGAGCAATTTTCTGATACTCTTCTTCATAAAGCTGTTCCTTTCACTGGAAATGTCTCTCCGTAGAGATTCCGTACTTCATCAGCTGCATGATCAGCGTCTTAAAGGTCGCGCTGGTCGAACTCTGCAGTCGGTTATACACATACGTCTCGATACTGTAATTCAGGGTGTCGCTGATAGGTGTGCTTCCGTCATAGATCGTCGCGCTGACTACGCATCTCATATCCGACGGAATGATGATCGTGCAGTCCGCCGTATAATACGATCCGCTGGTTCCGAATTTCGAAGCCTTTACTGTCTGCGTCTTCGTTTCGTTCTTCCTATTGACGTAGGTAAACTTGATCTTCACCTTGCTCATGTCCTGGCCTTCCGCGAAAGCCATCCGGTACCGAAGGAATACGCTCGAGTCAAAGACAAGGTTCTTACCGTTGATTTGTGCCGTTGCACCCGGAAGCGTCACAGTGCTCTCACTGTCAAAGAGCTCCGGATCTGTCTGTGTCCCGTACGCTTTCTGCTCTGCAGTCAGGTCAGCGTTCACCGGATTCGCCGCGTTCTTCTTGAAATGGATCTGCGCCGCCGCACCGTAGTTCAGCATGTCCACAAGAAGCGTCCGGAACGTAGCGGAATCCGTCTTGGCAAGACGGTTGTATGCGTATGCCTTGATGCTGTATACGTCTGCCTGCGACCTGTATTCCACGCCGTCTTTTTCCGCCACGATCGTGGCGTAGATCTGATTCCCCATCTCCGCCGCGAAGATGCCCGGGAAGACGAACTCGTGATACAGCGTGCTTCCGCTCTTGTACTCGGTCCACTTTGTGATCGTGTACTCCTGCAGGGTCGGCGTACTCGCACTTTCCGCATATTTCTCCATCTGGATATACAGCTTAATGTTGCTGTACCCCTGGAGCTCGGACTGCGGTACGATATAGTGCAGTGCAATATTGCTCGAGAACTCGCAGTTGTGTTTGAAGGTCAGCGTAAGCGTCACGTCCTCCGTCCACTTCGCGTACAGGATCAGGTCTGACATGACAGACGCGTTGAAGTCATACGGTGTCGTGCAGGCTGCTTCCGTATACCAGCCGCCGAAAGTCCAGCCTTCAGCAACAGGATCCTGAGGTTTCACCGCTTTTCCGCCGTACTCTACCGTCTGGGTATCCGGTGCCGTACCGTGGCCGTTTGCGTTGAATCCGACAACGAACGTGATCCGTATCCATTTCGCGTACACTGTGATATCTTCCGTCACGATCGTATCGAAGCTGAACAGCGTCGTGCAGGCCGGCTCTTTGTACCAGCCGCCGAATTCCCAGCCTTCCGCAACAGGATCCTCGGGCCGTGTCGCTTTCCCGCCGTACCCTACCGTCTGGGGATCCGGAGCCGTACCGTGGCCGTTCACGTTGAAGGTCACTGTATATGGGATCTGCGTCCACTTCGCATACAGCGTGATGTTGCCCCAAACAATCGCGCTGAAATCAAATTTATTCCTGCATTCCGCCTCTTTGTACCAGCCGCCGAAGATCCAGCCTGTTTCAGTGGGATCCGTGGGCCGTGTTGCTGTTCCGCCGTATTCCACCGTCTGGGCCGCAGGAGCCGTACCGTGGCCGTTCGCATCAAACGTGACGGTCCATGTGATCCGGGTCCACTTCGCGTACAGCGTGATGTCCGCCGTTACCGGCGTATCAAAATCATACTCATTGATGCACGCCGCCTCCGTGTACCAGCCGCCAAAGGCCCATCCCTGATAGGTCGGATTTTCGGGCTGTTCTATTTTTTCCCCGTAATGCAGATACTGGTAAGGAATCACTACGACCTGGCCGTTTCCGTCAAACTTCACTGTATACGTGACGGCCTTGCCGATGACCAGATCCTTGACGATGTCCGAACCGAGATAGATGTCTCCGTTGCCGGTCCGCGCGCCTTGAGGTTCATTGATCCACAGCGTCCTGTCCAGATTGAAGGAGCCATCGGTGAACCGGATCGCCGAAGTCTCGCCATGGGCAATCACTTTGCCGTCTGTGATGTTCAGGCTCTTTCCGCTGCCCACACGGATACCGAAGGCGCCGCTGACGTTGATCTTTCCTCCGTTGATGGTGATATCGCCGTTGGGCGAATACATACCTTCTTTAGAAAGAGAAGCGCTGGTATTGGCGTATTCCTGTGCAGTTACAGTTCCGCCGCCCGAGGTCGTTTCGGTCGTCGTGATCGTAATGCCGTTATCTGCACGGATACCGCCGCTGATACCGACCGCGGTGAGTGTGCCGTACCCCGAATAGTTCAGCGACCCGTCCTCAATGTAAATGCCATAGCCTCTGGATCTCCCGAGCATGTCATAGAATCTCACATTGCCGTTCACGACCAGGTTCAGATCGAGGGTATCCGCATAAAGTGTGCCCTCAAGATCCAGATTTTTAATGGTCAGCGTTCTGGTCAGCGGATCATAGCTCGCACTACCGTCGCCCAGGATATCGTCTTTGTTTTCACTGGTCACCCTGGTGTCGCCCAGCGTAAGGTAATATCCTTCATAGCTGGTGCCGTTCGGATAGATCACTACGGTGCCGGCACCGTTATAATTCGCATAATATTTTTGTTTGATCTGACCGTTATCGATCTGATACTCTTCCGGCTTTACGATCCGGCAGTCCGTACATGTGATGCCTTTTGTAAATCCGAATACAGCCGTGCCGTCATAACCTGAAATATCCACCGTGGAGCTTAAGACCCTGAGTTCAGCTCCTCTGATGCCCCTCAGGGAGTAAGTGCCATAGATACAGAGATTCGTGTTCGAGAGCTTCAGGACGCTCCCGTCTGTCATCCAGATGCCGCCTGTCGCATAGTGTGGAATACTATAGTCCCCAACCACACAACGTCCTCTCAAAAACAGGCGGTACCGGGTGCCTCCCTCCTTGACTGCACTGTTGATGGTTATATCTTTATCGCTTTCGATGATCGCATGATCCCCCTCGCATTCGCATAAGATCCTGGTGTCGCCGGTCACATTGATCGTCAGCCCATCGATATGGTTTTCTATAAACGGCAGCATAGCGCACTCAATATCGCCGCCGGAGCCGTCCAGTGTGAGGGTTTCTGTCTCCGGGTCGTAGACCATCGCGCCGCCAAACAGGCTCCGATTGCCGTCATTCAGCCGCTGGCCATTGATATACAAATCATAGAATTCGTTCGTTATGTAGGCATATTTGGCCGGGAGGCCACCGGACTCGAAGTAGGTTCCTACGATCGTCACGCCGGGAGTAGCGATCTCGCAGCCCGTAAGGGTGATATCGCAAAAGTTTGAAACAACTCTATCCGTTGCATTAAGCGATACCTTGGAGGACTGGATCTCCAGTGCAGGTGTTCCTCCGTAACTATTTCCTACCAGACAGCAAGGCGTATCGTATATATACAGCTTCACATGATCCAGCGTCAGGGTACTGTTTCCAAACATGTAGATACCGTCCGCCACGTTGTTTCCGTAAAGGGTCAGGCGTGCGGGCTCGTTATTTTCAAGAGTCGCACTCCTGATGGTCAGGTCCGCATGGCTTTCGATCATGGCAGAGCCCGTTTCAGTGGACGTTGTTTTCAGCGGAAGATTGTTCTCTACGATGATGGTGAGCCCGTCGATATAGTTTCTTATAATGGGAAGTGTCGATCCTGAGTAAGCGCCGCTCCAGTCCTCCGGATACCTGATCCTGAGAACGTTTGCTGCCGGATCGTACCGGTAGAAGGACGTCTCCAGATTATCGTCATAAAGCTGATGGCCCCATATATAAAGCTCATAGGCCTTATCCACAATGATGACGCCTGCAGCCGGGCTTCCGTCACTCATGAAGGCTCCGCTGTAAGGAAGCCCTCCGGGGCTCACGTTCCAGCAGTTCTGCAGACTGATGCCGCCGTTGAAGCCTGAAACTGCCGCACCGCTATGCCCCGTGATGAGCCTGGCACAGATGTCATCGCAGTACAGGCTGCATTTACTTGTGCCGTCGCCCAGAAGAGCATTACGCGGAAGATTCCCGCTTTCGCCGATCTCAAGATCGATATTCTTAAGAGTCAGTTTTCCGCCCGAAATGTGAATACCGTCGAAAGTGAACGAGGCGGAAAGTGCAGTGAGCTTCAGCTTCGGTTTTTCGAGGCTGCTCGCGCCTTTGATCGTCAGTGCGCCTGTACTGTTGATGACAGGTGTGAAAGAGCTGTAGTTCTCGAGATGGGAGGTCAGCGTCGTATCACCGTTCAATATGATCGTCAGGCCGTCAATGCTGTTGTCGATGATGGGCTGGAAACGGTTGTATGAATTCAGGGCCCATACCGCGTCCGGCGCATAGGTGCCGGAAACTGACAGCGTATTGGTTTCCGGGTCGAAGGAAAATACGCCCGCACTTCGGATATCGTCCATGTTGCCGGCATAGACCCTTGAACCGTCGATGATCAGGTCATAGGCGTCAAAATTCGTGATCTGAACGTTCTTGAGAGGCTCGAAGCCGATGATGGAATCCAACCCCATCGTGCCGTCCTGCACAGTAGTGTAAGCAGGCCAGACGTACTCACAGTCTTCCTTGATTATGCCTCCGTCAAAGCCTGAGACAGCCGTATTGAAGGACTCAATGTTGACGTTGGCGCCGTACATCTCAAGCGTCTGCTCCCACCTGTCATCGGCGCCTGCCAGCCCATAGGCCACATTTCTGACAGATAAAAAGTTCGAGACGACCAGTCTTGATGTGTTGCTAATATGGATGCCGTAGCTGTTGTCCGAGGCGTTGTTCTCATGCTTCAGGTTGATCCTGCCTGTAATAAATACGTCGCCGGTACTTCTGATCAGCGCGGTGTAGTCAGAAGAGCTGATATTCGACAGCGTGCCGCTTCCGGCAATGATCAGCGTGAGACGTTCGCTGTCGATCAGGACGTCCTGTCCCCCGGTGTAATTGCCGTTTACTGTCAGGGTATATTTACCGTCAAAGGAGAAAACGCCGTTCCCCAGGATGTCATCGCGGTTCGCGTCGTTAACTATCACTCCCTCGACCACAAGATAATAGTACGGCATGATCATGACGAACGATGCGACTGTAGTGCCGTTGCTCTTACAGATGCTGCCGTTACTGTACGTATAGCCCTCCGGCTCCGTAATTTTCATGTTCTGCGTCCATGAAAGTCCTCCGCGGAAATTCACAACAGCGCCCCAGTAGCCCTCGATCATCGCCTTGGTGCCGTCGCGCACGAACAATTCACTGGTGCCGGTCTCGCCTCCGCCGCCAATGAGGCCGTAAGTCACGGAAGCTATATAGAGATCCGCCTGATCTAGCGTCAGTTCAGCGCCGTCATTTACGGCGATGCCCGTCGTGAAGCCCACTCCGCCGCCGGAAAGCAGGAGCTGGTTATTTACTTCCTTACTCCTGATGGTCGTATCCTTATTCAGGATCAGGTGAGTGATCTCGTCATCTTCCATCACGTCATTAGGGCCGTTGATCACTACCGTGCCATCCATCTGGATAGTCAGGCCTTCCACGCCCTTATTCAGAATGAAATACGGGGTATCGTCTGCCGTCATGGTGTAGGCGCCCCGCAGATGAAGGACCTTCGTGATGGGCTCGTAAGTATAGAACAGCGAGTCGCCCATAACTCCGCTCAGATTGCTGTCCGTGATCCCCGTGCCCAGAATGTAGAGGTCACAGTCGACCGACGGTACCCATGTGATCGTGCCGCCGTAATTCTGCCGAACGTCCGCGGTCCAGGTTGCATCGTCGGCCGGATAATAAGCTGCAGCGGTGGCGCCGTTGAAGGCAAGGTCATCAAAGGCCGGCGCATTGCCCAGGAATGTGATCTCAGTGAGCCCGGAACGTATAAACACTTCACTTCCGACCTCCGTCACACTTGCCGGGACCGTAATTTTCGTCAGGCTGCTGCAGTCCTGGAAGCACCCGAAGGAGATCGATTCAACACCTTCCCGAATCGTTACGCGGGAAAGATTAAAGCACTGGGTAAATGCATAGCCGCCCGTAGTCGAGCATCCGCCGGGGATCACTATACTTGTCAGGCTGGAGCAGTTCCTGAATGCGTGCATGCCGATGCTTTCCAGACCGCTGCTGAGGTGTATTTCCTGAATGGAAGAGCAGGTCCAGAACGCATAGTTGCCGACCCTGGTGATCGTATCCGCCATATCTACTCTCATGATCTGCGCTTTGTAGTCATACCAGGGTGTTCTGTTGTTGCTCGCGTCATAGTTCGCGATCTTGCCCGAGCCCGTGATGGTCAGAAGGCCGTCATCGGTGAGAACCCAGTTCGCACTGTCGCCGCAGGTGCCGGAGGCAACTTCTCCGGCATCCTTCATATCTGCCGGTTCCGCTGCTTTTTCTTCTTCCGGGAGCAGCAGCTCCTGTACCGGCTCTGGAGAGAGTTCGATCACTGGTTCGTCCGGTTCCTCAGGCAGAAGCAGCTCTTCCTCTTCGGGTTCCTCAGGCAGAAGCTCTTCTTCTGCGGGTTCCTCCGGCGGGAGCGTCTCTTCCTCTGCGGGCTCTTCCGGCAGGACAGGTCTATTCTCCTCTGCCGGTTCCGGCGAGGCAGTCACTTCTTCCTCAGCCGGTTCTCCGGGCAGCGCCGCCTCCTCTTCTGTCTCTTCCTCTATAGATGCCGTATACTCCGTCTCCTCCTGGATGACCGTGTCCGCTTCCGCGGCCAGTGAATTCACCGGCAGCAAGGAAAAGATCATCACAAGAGAAAGCAGCAGGCTGAGGATCTTTTTCGTGTTTTTTTCATAAAAGATTCTCCTTCTATACATTTATGCTTCATCGCCGGCTCTCATATCGCGCGGTATGATCCGCGCGGCCGGCCCCGTATGGGAATGGTTGTCCAATCAGAAGGTGCAATACCCCATAATTAAGTTTATTTTAACAAAATGGAGATAAAAATTTCAACCCCTTTTGTATAGGATCCATAAAAAAAAGCGGCGCCCCGGATCTTTTCCGGAGCGCCGCCGCTCATAAGGTGATTATGGAATAGTTATAGGGACAGAGGCCCGGAATCAACGGGCCGTATCCAAAAGGTCACACGGTCGCGAGCCACCGGATCCCGAGCTGCTTCAGCACCTCAAAAAACTCCGGATAGCTTTTCGCGGCCGCTTCCGTGCCGCCGATCTCCCCGCCCGTAACGGTAAGGAGCGCGGAAAGCGCCATGACGACCCGGTGGTCGTGATGTCCGGAAAGGATCTCCCGGGGTGCCGCAAGTGTTCCGGACTCCACCGTAAAGCTGTTGTCCTCTACGCTACACCGGATGCCGAACTTTTTGAGCTCCTCCTGCATCGATTCGCACCGGTCGCTCTCCTTCAGGCGAAGTCTGGCCGTTCCGGTAAACCGGCCGCCGTGAAGCGCAGCCGCCGCCGCGAACATGCACGGGCCGAGGTCCGGGCAGTCGGTAAGGTCGAGCTCGGCAAAGCCTTCCTGAAGCTTTTTATAATATGCCCGGAAGACCCGGTCTCCCTGGACCGTCTCATCCGGAAGGCCCGTGATCTCCGTCTCTCCGCCCAGGACGTTTAAGAGCGCGAGGTACGCACCGTTGCTGAAGCCGCCTTCCACAGTTTCCGTGAAGCCATGGAACTCCTGCCCTCCCGGGACCAGGATCTCCTCTTCGGACAGCCGTACCGTCCGAACGCCGGACTTTTCCAGAACGGAAAGCGTCATATCGATATACGGCCGGCTTTCCACCGGCGGGATCAGGCGGATCATGGAATCGCCCTGAAGGCGCGGCAGTGCGAACAGAAGCCCGCTGATGAACTGACTCGAAATATTCGCCGGGATCTCATAGGTCTCCGGCCGGAGGCTGCCGCAGACTAAAAGCGCTCCCGCTTCCTTTTCAAAGCGGAAGCCTTCTCTTTCTGCGAGCTCTTCGTACACGGAAAGGGGCCGCCGGAAGAGCCGTTCCTCGCCGGTAAAGCGGACGGGGCAGCCCAGCGTCAGCACCGTGGGGATCAGGAACCGCAGCGTAGAGGCCGATTCCCGCACCGGAAGCACAGGGACTGCCTCACAGTCCCGGGCCGAATGCAGATCCGCTGTCTCCCCGCGCCACCGGTACCGTCCGATCCCCGGACCCGAGAGCACAAATGCGTCTCCATCGACGCGGACCGTTTTTCCGAGCGTACGGATGCATTCCATGGTCGCGAGGATGTCTTCGGGGAACGCGGCGTTTTCAATGCGGCTCTCTCCGTCTGAAAGCGCCGCGGTGATCAGGAGCCTGTGCGTCAGGCTTTTGGCGGGCGGCGCCTTGACGGTGCCCGCTGCCTTTCCCGGAAAGATACGGATGTTCATATGGTCTCCTCTTCGCGGTCCGCGAGGCAGTATCCTGCCACGCGGAGCACCTGCTTAGCAGTCGCCTGCGGCGTATCCTCCATCAGGACGGTTAAATCCGCCGCGTCCTCATAGATGGGCAGCCGCTCTTTGTACAGCTTTTGTATTTTTTCTACGGTGTCCGCAAGCGGCCGGTTCGCATCCGGAAGGATAGTCTCCACGTCCCGCTTCACAAAGACGACGATGCCGTTCTTCTTAAGCTCGCAGATATTGCCTGGTCTCAGCACCGCGCCGCCGCCTGTCGAGATGACGGCATGGGTTCTTTTCACGGTCTCCCGGACCGCCTCTTCTTCGAGGTCCCTGAAATATGCTTCTCCGCCCTCACGGAAGAGCTCCGGGATCGTCATGCCGGTATGCTCTTCAATCTCCGCGTCGATATCGACGAAGTCCCTTCCGGTCATCTCCGCGAGCGCCTTCCCGACCGAGGTCTTCCCGGCGCCGGACATGCCCACGAGCACGATATTTCTTTCTGAAGACGACCTTCCGCCTGTACATTCTGGTTTCATCTGTCTTTCCTTCTGTCCCCTGATTCAGCTGTTTGTCAGATAATCCGTTCCGTACCGGAGCGTCAAAAGATCCGCCAGGACAAGAGCCGTCACACTGTCCTGGACCACCCGGGCCCGGTGGATGATGGCGGGGTCATGCCTTCCGGCTATGGCGATCTCCGCATTTTCCATTTTCCCAAAATCGACCGTCTGCTGCGGCCGGGAGATGGACGGCGTGGGCTTCACCGCGGTCCGGAACACAACCGGCATGCCGTTTGTGATCCCGCCGTTGACGCCGCCGTTGTGGTTTGTCCCGGTGCGGACGCTTCCGGTTTCGGGATCGATCTCAAATGAATCGTTATAAAAGGCGCCGCGTCCTGAGACGCGGGCGAAGGCATCGCCGAATTCCACTCCCTTCACACCGGGGATCGAAAATAGGGCGTGTGAAAGCATGGATTCCACGCTGTCAAACCAGGGCTCGCCAAGACCTGCCGGAAGTCCCGTGACGGCAGTTTCGAGGGTCCCGCCCACACTGTCCTGTTCCTCCTTTGCCCGGAGGATCTCTTCCTGCATCTTTTCTCCGGCATCATCGGAAAGCACCGCGAAGACCTTCTCATTCAACGCGCGGAGCTCCTCCGAAAGTGCCTGCGGGTCCTCCGAAAAATCCCTGTCATACACGCTGCCGAGCGTCCGGATATGCGTCCCGATCAGGATACCTTTTTCCCGAAGTGCAGGAAGGACAACTGCGCCGACCGCCACAAGCGCTGCGGTGATCCGCCCGCTTCCGTGTCCGCCGCCCCGGTAATCCTCAAAGCCGTGGTATTTCATATGAGCCGTATAGTCTGCGTGGCCGGGACGCGCAAGGTATCGCGTCTCACTGTAATCCCGGCTCTTTACATCCTTGTTCGGAATCAGGATCGCGAGGGGTGTCCCGGTGGTCTTACCTTCAAACACGCCGCTTACGATTGAAAATTCATCCTGCTCCTGCCGGGCCGTGCCGATGGCTCCCTGCGGCCGGCGGAAATAGAGCTGCCTTTTAATATACTCTTCCGAGACCGGGATCCCCGGCGCAAGGCCGTCCAGGACCGCGCCGATGTAAGGACCGTGGCTTTCGCCAAAGATCGTCACGGCGAGTACGTTTCCGAATGTATTTTTCATGAGATCTCCTCCCCGCCGGATCCCTGCCTGATTTCTCCGTTCCGTGCTTCCGTACCGGAGATCAGCGCCTCCTGGTACTGTTTCGATACGTCCATCACTTCCTGCAGGAACTGCCTGTAATATTTCAGGACAGCCGGATCCCGGATCAGCGCGGAATTTTTGAGAAGAAGTTCCTGCTCACGTTCGGGAACATACACCGGCAGCCCGCGCTCCTTCTTGTATAGCGCGATCTCCCTGACCGCTGCCATCCGTTTTTCAAATAACGCCGCCATCTCGCGGTCGCATTCTTCGATTGTCTGCCTGGCTTCTGTCAGTCCGTCCATGGCTTCTCCTTCCGGTGTTTCCCGATCAGGCAGGGGACAAATCCTGCGCGATTATCATACTCGCGGGTGATCCGCTTGTATACTTTTATAAAGAGGCGGCTGTTCATTCTCTGAACAACCGCCGTCTCGTTCAATATAGTACCTTGGCTAGATAAAGTCAAGGTTTTGGATGGGAGTTTGCCCTTACCCCTGTGCAAAGTTTCCTGTGTACAGCTGGTAATACCGGCCCTTCTTCTCGATCAGCTGGTCATGGTTGCCGCGCTCGATGATCCGGCCCTTTTCAAGGACCATGATGACGTCGGCGTTCATGACTGTGGACAGCCGGTGCGCAATGACGAAGACTGTCCGGCCTGCCATCAGGGAATCCATGCCGCGCTGCACGAGGATCTCTGTACGGGTGTCGATGGACGACGTCGCCTCGTCCAGGATCATGACCGGCGGGTTCGCGATGGCCGCTCTCGCGATGGAGATCAGCTGGCGCTGGCCCTGCGAAAGCTGCGAACCGCTGCCGTCGATCACCGTGTCATAGCCCTGCGGCAGACGGGAGATAAAGTCGTGCGCGTTCGCGAGCTTTGCCGCGGCGATGACGTCATCGTCGCTCGCGTCCAGCTTGCCGTAGCGGATGTTCTCCCGGATGGTTCCCGTGAAAAGGTTCACGTCCTGGAGCACCATGCCGAGCGACCGCCGGAGGTCGTTCTTTTTGATGTCCTTGACCGGGATGCCGTCATAGGTGATGTCGCCGCTCATGATGTCATAGAAGCGATTGATCAGGTTCGTAATGGTCGTCTTGCCTGCGCCGGTGGAACCCACGAAAGCCACCTTCTGGCCGGGCTCCGCATACAGGGAGACATCATAGAGGATCTGCTTTTCATCGTTGTAGCCGAAGTCCACGTGGCTGAACCGGACGTCGCCCTCCAGCGGGATATAGGTCGGCGTTCCGCCCATATCGACCTTCCAGGCCCACTTGCCGGTCCGCTTTTCGGATTCCGTGATGGTGCCGTCTTCCGCCACGTTCGCGCGGACGATCTGCACACTCCCTTCGTCCACTTCAGGTTCTTCGTCGATCAGGCGGAATATCCGGTTCGCGCCGGCCATGGCCAGGACGATCGAGTTCATCTGCTGGGCCACGTTGGATATGGTCATATTGAAGCGCCGTCCGAGGTTCAGGAAAATGATCACGTTTCCGAGCGTCAGCATACTCATTCCGGTGATGGTCAGGTTTTTCACGCCAAAGGCGATGAGTGCCGCGCCGAAGACCGCCGTCAGTACGTACTGGATGTTTCCGAGACCGCCCATGATGGGCCACATCAGGCCGCCGTAGAAGTTCGCGTTTTTCGCAACTTCGCGGAGGTTGTCGTTTTCTTCGTTGAATTCCTTGATGGCCGCTTTTTCATGGTTGAAGACCTTGATGACCCGCTGGCCGTCCACCATTTCTTCGATGAAACCGTTCAGGGAGCCCACGGCCTCCTGCTGCGCCATGAAATACCGGCCGGAGATGGCGGCGATCTTTGTGGTGATCTTCGTGATGACGAACACGAAGATGAAGGCAAAGAGCGTCATCCAGACGGAGGTCTTGAGCATCGTCACGATGGACGTCACCAGCGTGATGACTGCGGACAGGATGCTCGGAAGCGACCGGGCGATCAGTTGCTGCAGCGTATCCACGTCGTTCGTGTAGAACGACATGACGTCGCCGTAGGAGTGCGTGTCAAAGTATTTGATGGACAGGGTCTGCATGTGAGAGAACATATCCTGGCGGATATCCTTCATGATGCCCTGCGTCATCACCACGAACATACGCTGGTAGAAGAACTGCGAGAAGATGGCCAGCAAATATATGGTGCCGATCTTCAGGACGTACGGGATCATGGCCTTCGCGGACCAGCCGGTGGACATCATCGGAGTGATGTAATCGTCGATGAGCGTGCCGAACGCCGTGGCGGTCAGAACCGACATGACGGCCGAAAGAATGATACATGCGACCGCGATCACAAAACGGAGCTTGTAATTCCAGAGGTAGCCGAGGATCCTTTTGATGACGGAGAAATCCATCGCCTTGAAATTGATGCTCTTGAAGTCCATGCCGGGACCGCCGCGCCTTCCGCGGGGACCGCCCGGTCCGCCGGGGCCGCCGGGGCCGCCGAATCTTCCGCCCTGGGACGAGGTGCGCTTATAGACTTTCTTTTCGCCTTCGGGGGCCGGTCCGCTGCCGGGCATGCCGTTCGGCATCTTCGAAGGATCGAACTGTTCAGGCTTCCTGTTTGTATTCGACTTCATCTGCGTCACCGCCTCCTTTCTGCTGGGATTCATAAACTTCCTTGTAGATCTCGTTGGTCTTAAGAAGCTCTTCGTGTGTACCCACGCCGTTCACCATGCCTTCGTCCATGACGATGATCATATCAGCGTCCTGAACGGAGGAAATTCTCTGGGCGATGATGAGCTTGGTCGTGTTCGGGATCTCGTTCTTGAACGCGTAACGGATCTTCGCGTCCGTAGCCGTATCGACCGCGGAAGTGGAGTCGTCCATGATCAGGATCTTGGGATTCTTCATGAGCGCTCTCGCGATGCAGAGGCGCTGGCGCTGGCCGCCGGACACGTTCGTGCCGCCCTGCTCGATATGGTAATCGTACTTGTCGGGAAGCTCCTGGATGAATTCATCGGCCTGAGCAAGCTTACAGGCGTGCTCGATCTCTTCATCCGTGGCATCGGGATTGCCCCACCGCATGTTGTCCTTGATAGTGCCGAAGAAGATCTGGTTCTTCTGGAGCACCATGGATACCGCGTCGCGGAGTACCGTCATATCGTAGTCCCGGACGTCCACGCCGCCCACCTTGACCGAGCCGTCTGAAACGTCATACAGTCTCTGGATGAGCTGAACCAGAGTGGATTTGGAGGAACCCGTACCGCCGATGATACCGACCGTCGCCCCGGAAGGAATCGAGAGATTCACGCCGGAGAGGGCGTCCCGTTCGCTCCGGATGATGCTGTAATCGTTGACCTCGGGATAACGGAAGCTCACGTTCTCGAAATCGATCGAGCCGTCCTTCACTTCCATGACCGGGTTCTCGGGATTCACGATATCCGCCTTCTCGTTCAGGATTGCCACGATACGCCGCATGGATTCGAGCGACATCGTGAACATCATGAACAGCATGCCGACCATCGAACAGGACATGAGCACCTGCATCGAATAGGAGAAGATCGAGTTTAAAAGGCCTGTAGTGAAGACCGTGCCCATGATGGGAGACGTTACCGGCGCACCGCCGATGACCATCTTCGCCCCGAAGAATGACGCGAGCAGCATGCAGGTGTACATGATGCCCATCATGATCGGGTCGTTCCAGGCGATCAGCTTTTCCGCCTTTACGAAGTCCGCGTAGATCTCCTTGTTGGTCGATTCGAACTTCTTGATCTCAAAGGCCTCGCGCACGAACGCCTTGACCACGCGCATGCCGCGGAGGTCTTCCTGGACGGTCTTGTTGAGGTCGTCATACCGCCGGAACGCTCTGTGCATGATGGGGTGGATGTACCGCGTCAGCAAGAACATCGCCCCTGCAAGGATAGGTGCGGCAATGAGGAAGATGATCGCGAGCCTCCAGCTGATGAATATCGTCATGACGATCGAGAAGATCAGCATGAGCGGCATCCTGAGCGCCATCCGCATCGCCATGCCGAACGTGTTCTGCACACGCGTAACGTCCGTGGTAAGTCTTGTGATGATGGACGCCGTGGAAAACTTGTCGATATTCGCGAAGGAGAACGTCTGGACGTTCTCGTACATGTCCTTCCGGAGATTTTTCGCGAATCCTGTGGTGGCCTCCGCGCTGTATTTCGCGCTTAAAAGGCCGGCTGTGATCGCGAGTCCCGCGAAGAACAGCAGGATCAGGCCGTATTTTACGATCTGGCCCATATCCCCCGGGGTCAGTCCTTTATCGATCAGGGCTGACATAATGTATGGGATCAGAGATTCCAGCACGACTTCTGCAAGCGTCATAAACATGCAGATAAAGGCGGCTTTTTTGTATTCTCTGAAATATCCCACGAGCTGCTTGATCATGGTTTACTCTCTGCCTCCAGTTCCTTCATATTGGTGTGAATGATCCTGAGCATCCGGATCAGCTCCTGCTGCTCCGCTTCGCTTAGCCCTTTGACAAAGGTCGCATCAGCTTCATCCATCGCCTGCTTCAGGTCATGTGTGATCCGGTGTCCGTATTCGGTCAGGACGATGCGTTTTAACCGCGCGTCCCCCTGTACGGACTGCCGTTCAATATAACCCTTCTGTTCCATCCGTGAAAGGATCGCGGAAATGGCCGATTTTGTCAGGCCGACAACCTTTTCCAGATCCTTCTGGTACACGTCCTCTTTTGTAAACTCCAGATGGCCCAGGATCCTCCCGTTAACGATGGTTTCCTGGTCGATGCCTGCTTTTTCCTGGCTGGATACCACGTTCCGATGCCACCGGTAATTGAGCGCATGCAGCAGCCGGCTGATCTCCACCTGGTTCATGACTGGATGTTCCTGCTTTTCCATACCGCTTATCCTTTCTATAGAAAGAATTGTTTCATCCAAAACCGTTTAACGCAAAACAGTTCATTGACAAACTTTATTTTACTCCCGAAAAAACCCGGGAGTCAACAGTTTTTTACAAAAACTATCGGCCCCCGGGCCTCTGTGATTTTCAGTTTTCAGCACCTGTCCCGATCAGTAGATCGCGTTGTACAGCCGCCGGATGGTGGCGCCGTAGTCCGGGATCAGGTTGTAGTTTTCGCTCCGGTACAGGCCGTCAAACGGCACGCGCAGCTCCTGGAACGTGAAGCCGACCACCGTCGGAATGTCCATGAGAAGAGACGCCATCCGCGCGTCGCTGATGTTGTGCGTGAAATAAGGCAGGACCGTCTGAACGAGCCCGACCATGTCGGAAAAACCGCCGGCCTTCGCCTTGTTTATGATGGCCATCAGGATGTTCCGCTGGCGCTGCGTGCGTCCGTAATCCCAGCCGCTGGTGGTACGGTCGCGGGCATAGGCGAGTGCCTTCTCCCCGTTAAGGTGCACCACGGCGCTTTCGCCGGTGATCGTGATGCCGATATGCTTAGCCTCCGCCGCGGTCAGCGTGACGTCCACGCCGCCCAGTGTATCGATCACAGCCTTCATTCTGTCAAAATCGATCCATGCGTAATTGTCGACCGAAATCGCAAAGTTCAGCTCGATCGTCCTCGTAAGAAGCGGACCGCCCCCTATTGCGAACGCGGCATTCAGCTTTCTCATGCCCACACCCGGAATGTTGACCCAGGTGTCGCGCATGAAGGACGTCAGCGTGACCTTCTGTTTTTCATAATTGATGGACACGAGGATCATGGTATCCGAATTGCCGTTCCAGCTGCTGTCTCTCCGGTCCACGCCGACAATCATCAGGTTGTATACCTTGCTGCTGTAGATCACGTCCACCTTTTCTTCTTTTTTAATTTCCGTACCGGATCCGGAATCGTTCCCGTCTCCGTTTCCGCCTCCGTTTCCGTCTCCGTTCGATTTTCCGCCCGATCCTCCGGAGGACCTGCCCGAGCCATCGGTCGAAGTCTTCTTTTTGGTCTTTGCAGGTGTTTCTCCTTCAGGATCCGTCAGTTCGTCGATGGCATCCTGCCGTTCCTCCGCGATCTGTTTGATCAGCTCCTCTTCCTCTTCCTCCGCAAGCGTTTCAAAATCCTCCGCCTCCGTGGATGCGTATTCAACGGTCTCTTTTTCAGTACTGCCGGTCGGAATATTGAGATTCGCGCACATGCAGGCGCTGGCCGCCGCTGCCAGTATAAGGCATAACAGGACCAGGACAAAGGAACGCAGCACGCTTCTTTCGTTTTTCATTCCTTTCAAATGATCTTTCATAATGCTCCTCCATGTATATGTACGACTATACTAACATACATATTTGGGAAAATCCATCAATATAGACATAATTATACGCCATTTCGTTGCATTCGCGTCATTCGTTATTCTCTGAGGATTCCGTGAGATCGGGTTCCTTCGGCTCCCGCGTTCGCTCCGGTTCCATACTGTTCCTGTGGTCGACACTGAGCTTCACGTCATGCGACGGCATGGTGAACGTAAGCACAAATCCGTGCCTGTCGTCATAGCTCCGGGACAGTATGACGTCATCGCTGTCACAGGTAAAATAATAATCCGTATCCGTAGCGATCCTGTCATAATAAACGGTCACTTCCGCTCCTGCAGCGTAAGTCTTTCTCCGGGACTTCAGACCGGTATTGCCAAGATCCAGCCGGTATCTCTTTCCGCCGCACGCGGATAAAACCAATAACAGTACTCCTGTGAGCAGGATGAGCTTATTTACCTGCCTGAACGATTTTCTGCGCTTCATATATTGTCCTCTCTCTCGTTATCCGGGTACGGGAATTTTCCCGCATCCGCAGATCATTTTTCAGTTTTCGGGTACTCCCTCAGTTATACTCTTTTAATTATACTCTTACAGTTTAACACAACGCTAAAAAAGATGCGATCTTTTTCATCTGTAAAAGCCTTGAGCCATAATCCTCCCGGGATCTGCCGGGACCGGTTTCTGAAAAAGGCCGCAAAAAAACGGCTGCCGCGGCAGCCGTTTCTTCTTAAAAATAAGGCTTTATCGCTAAATCACCTCCAAAATCTGATGGAGCGTGTCCGACAAGTGCCATAAAATCAGCAATCTGGTGATAGATAAGTGCGTCATCCCTTTGCGTCGGTAAACTCGAATTTATCAAACTGAATTTGTAAACTTAATATTTTTGATTGTTCTTACAAGTTCATATTGATATGTCTTAAAATATTTATTCCAGAATCCTCGTGCATTCGGATTAGCCGTTCCGTGTCCAACCCATAGATATCTGGCAT